>JBDTOV010000013.1:0-57390 GCA_039933035.1 Ginsengibacter sp.
GAAAAATAATAAAATATGTTATAGCGGATATACTGAGAAATAAAATAGTAATTGCCTACACTTTTTTATTGCTGGCTATCTCCCTGACCGTATTCAACCTACAGGACAATACATCAAAAGGCTTGCTCAGTTTAATGAATATTGTTTTGATTATTGTGCCGCTGATTTGTATTATTTTTTCTACAATTTATGTATATAATAGTTCGGAGTTTATTGAACTGCTGGTAAGCCAGCCACTGCAAAGGAAACACATTTGGATAAGCCTTTATGCAGGAATGGCTATTGCGTTAACATTATCTTTTTTTATTGGCGTGGGTATACCGGTTTTGCTGTATGCCTTATCACCTACCGGGTTGATATTGGTGGGTGTAGGATTGATGTTGACTATGATTTTTGTATCCATTGCTTTGCTGGCGGCTGTGTACACCAGGGATAAGGCAAAAGGAATTGGCATTGCAGTCTTATTGTGGCTATATTTTTCCCTGATTTTTGATGGCCTGGTGCTTTTCATTTTATTTCAATTTGCCGATTACCCACTTGAAAAAGCAATGCTGGTTTTGAGTGGGTTAAACCCGATTGATATGGGCCGGATACTTATTTTATTGAAGATGGATGTATCCGCTTTGATGGGCTATACAGGAGCTGTTTTCCAAAACTTTTTTGGAACCACCTCCGGAACAATTATTACACTTTTTGTTTTATCACTATGGATGTTCATTCCGGTTAGTCTGTCTCTACGCAAATTCAAAAAGAAAGATTTATAAGCGCAATAAAGAAATACAGCCTTCACTTTTAAAAAGATTGGCTTTTGAAATAAAGAATGGTTATGAATAATACTAAAGTAACACCACCTGAAAGCAGAATCCCACATGCAAAAGATGTTTATGTGGACAACGTAAAGGTCTCTCACGCCAATACCGCATTCGTTGGTTCGGGTTATGAACAATCATTGTTGCAGGATTTTGTATTTACAAATTGCGATATCTCGGCGGGAGCGATTGGGCTTTTCGAATTTACCAAAGACTGGAAATTCAATAATGTAAATATCACTATTGATAAAAGAGAAAATGTTTCTGTCGATGCAAATAATAAGGCTGATAAAGAGAGATTGAAAAATTAATACTAAATATGGCTCTTTGCATACCTGTTATTGCAAAGCAAATCATTGGTCACATAGATAACAGCGAATAACCCTTAATCAACGTTGATATGAAAATGATGTTGGTAGTACCCATGAATGTAAAGGGCCCCGTTACCGTGTTGATGATGTTTGGTCTACCTGCTTTTCCAGCGCCTGCACAACCTTCGCCGGATGACATGGAGACATTGAATACCACGTTCAAAGCGTTGATGATACAAACCAATCCTGCATTAAAAGATATCTTCAATAAATATCCTGCTTACGCACCCATCGCGAGGCTGAGTGTCAATTTTTTTTGCGCCACTGCCTGTTGGCGATGCACCGCCTACAGAACAACTGCTGGCAGCCCGCTGGGGTTATCTTACCTTTGATCCGAACAGCATACAAGCCGATAACGGTGAGGGATTAACAAGAGGCATCATAGGATTTGTGAGTAAAGGCCAGCCACGAAAGCCGGTTGACTGGGGCGCATTGCGTTCATGGTCATGGGGTGCAGCCCGTGCTTTGGATTATTTGGAAACAGATAGTTTGGCAGATGCAAAAAAGGTAGGTATTGAGGGTGTCTCAAGATATGGAAAAGCCGCATTGGTCACGCTTGCTTTTGAACCACGTTTTGCTGTTGGACTAATCAGGTCCCCGGGAAAAGGCGGCGCCACACTTCTCCGTCGTAATTTCGGAGAAGCGGTAGAAAGTCTAATGGGTGGCGGATATTATTGGATGGCAGGCAACTTTTTAAAATACGGTGCCTTCCGAAGCAAGCTTTGGAAGCAAAACCGGCTGCGATCTGCCGGTTGACTCACATGAACTGATTGCGCTTTGTGCACCCCGGCTAGCGTTTATTAGCTATGGCGTACCCGAAAAAGGCGATGCCAATTGGCTTGATCACAGGGGCAGTTACATGGCTATGATAGCTGCAGGCATAGCATTTAAATTATTAGGTGCGAAAGATCCCGGTGTCTCAAACGACTATATGAAGGAAAAAATGCCACCTGTTAACACGAGCTTGCTAGATGGGCAACTTGCATGGCGGCAACACGAAGGAGGACATACGGATGCTCCAAATTTTAAATATTTTATCGCGTGGGCCACCAGGTTGCTGAACAATGAAAAAAACCGGCACAGTAAAAAAAAAATTTCCGTGAAAAACCTGCTGGCGATTTTATTATTAAACTTTATCCCTGCTGCCAGTACATTTGTGCAAACAGGCAATTCAAGGAATGGGGAAAAATTTGCGATGGTTCTAACGTATGATGATGGATTGAATATTGATCTTACCTGCGCAATTCCTGCTCTTGATTCGGTTGGATTGAAGGGCATTTTTTATAAAAGTATCCGGCCATGGAAGTGACTGGCACTTACAAAAATTTGATATTATGAATAATAAAATAGCTTTATTGCTCCTGATTGTATTTTCATTGGTTACTGTTGAATGCAGTTACAACCGTCATTTGCAACAAACAACAAATGATAAGGGACTGAAGGATTATTATAAAAATTATTTCCCTATAGGCGTTGCCGTTACACCCAAAAATTTGGCCGGCGATGAAGCTGCATTGATACTAAACGAGTTTAACAGCCTTACCGCGGAGAACGCGATGAAAATGGGACCTATTCATCCAAAGGAAAATGAATATTACTGGAAAGATGCTGACAGCATTGTGAATTTTGCACAGCGCAATAGGTTGAAAGTGCGTGGACATAATTTATGCTGGCATAATCAAACACCAGGATGGATGTTTGTCGATTCAACAGGTAGAACAGTAACAAAGGAAGTTGTACTTCAACGGTTAAAAGATCATATTACAACGGTAGTAAGCAGGTATAAGGGAAAGCTTTATGCATGGGATGTTGTGAATGAAGCCGTATCTGATAACCCGGGCGAATACCTGCGAAACTCCCAATGGTTAAAGATTTGCGGTGAAGAATATATTGCGAAAGCATTTGAGTATGCACATGCTGCAGATCCGAATGCAGTATTATTTTATAATGATTATAATGTGATTAATGCATCCAAGCGTGAGAAAATTTACAAGCTGGTAAAGAGTTTGAAAGATGCGGGCGTGCCAATCGGCGGTGTAGGTATACAGGGCCATTGGGCCATAAACGAGCCTTCAAGAGGGCAACTTGATAGCACCTTACAAAAATTTTCTGATCTTGGGTTGGAGATCCAGGTTACTGAAATGGATATTTCTGTTTATCCAAAGGAGCATACAGCAAGGGAAAAGAAAACTACAGACGCAGATGCCACATTATCCACGGAAAAAGAAAATAAGCAGGTTGAAAAATACAAAATGTGCTTTGAGCTTTTCAGAAAATATAGAAAGTTTATTTCGGGCATTACCTTCTGGAATGTTTCTGACAAGCGTTCGTGGCTGGATAATTTCCCCGTGAGGGGAAGGAAAGATTATCCTTTACTTTTTGACAAAAATTTAAAACCCAAGAAAGCCTATCGGGAAGTTGTTAACTTTTAATTTATCTAACAAAACAATAAACCATTTATGCATAAAATTATTTTTTATAAAGTAGCCGTTGTTGCCATCTTTTCCGGAATCATTTCATCGTGTGATAATTCTAACAGTAATAGCAGTAAAAGTGATACCACAAAAACCGAAACCAAAGATTCAACGAGGTATCTTTCTCAGCCGCTCATAAGTTCTATCTATACCGCGGATCCCTCAGCACATGTTTTTAATGGGAAAATCTATGTGTACCCTTCCCATGATATCGAGTCTGGTATTCCTGAAAAAGACGATGGCTCGCACTTTGCCATGAAAGATTATCATATACTGTCAATGGATAGTATTGGTGGTAAGGTTACAGATAACGGCGTTGCGTTAGACATCAAAGATATTCCGTGGGTTGGCAGACAATTATGGGCGCCGGATGCTGCCTTTAAAAATGGTATGTATTATTTGTACTTTCCTGCGAAAGATAAACAGGATATTTTCAGAATTGGCGTGGCTACCAGCAGTTATCCGGCAGGACCATTTAAAGCAGAACCTACGCCAATAGAAGGTAGTTTCAGCATTGATCCGGCTGTGTTTACTGATACTAACGGTGACTCATACATGTATTTTGGTGGCATATGGGGTGGCCAGCTTCAGAAATGGCAAACCGGAAAATTTGATTCTACTTATGGGCAGGAGCCTGCGGATTCAACAACACCTGCGTTAACGGCAAGGATTGCAAAACTGGGTAAAGACATGTTGCATTTTGACGGTCCTGTTAAGGATGTAAAAATTATTGACAAAGATGGCAAACCCTTATTAGCAGGCGATCACAACAGGCGCTTCTTTGAGGCTTCATGGATGCATAAGTATAATGGTAAATATTATTTTTCTTATTCTACCGGTGACACCCATTTCATTTGTTACGCGATTGGCGATAATCCTTACGGACCGTTCACCTACCAGGGCGTCATTTTAAACCCGGTACAGGGGTGGACCAATCACGAATCCATTGTAGAAGTCAACGGCAAATGGTATATTTTTTACCATGATACACAACTCTCCGGTAAAACGCATTTGAGAAATGTTAAAGTAACAGCATTACACTACCGGCCCGATGGAAGTATAGAGCCGGTTACAACTTATAAAAAGGAGTAAGATTAATGCAATTGATCAGGTGTGTAAACAGAAGCAGTTGAAATAGCTGACAAAAATTAGAAATCCTGCTAAAAAAAATATAGAAATTTCAGAACAAAAATAACTTGAACCGGATGTATTTTATTAAATCATTATTTTTTGCTGAAGTTTGCTAACAACCAGTTCCGTTGGTTGTAAATTATCCACCCCGTTTTTCTTGAAAATAAAGACGACCTTTTTTGTTACAGGGTTAAATTGCTTATGGCATTGGGGTTGGTGCAAGTAATATCTTATTGGAATCTGCCGTAATAAACAGTCGGTTAAAGTAAATAGATAATAAGTATTCATCCCTTTTCGTATGATTTTTTTGTGATAAAAATTACCTGTTCTTAGTTTTCGGCAGTATCTGAAATTCTTTCACTTAATATTATCTCTATTAAATTTTTTTATTGTGCATCCGCAAAAGGGTAGTATATGCGGTATTTAATAAATGAAAACGGTTACATTTTTTATTTTCCTACTCTTAATAGGTATCAGAGCCAGGCTGCGTGACGATATATACGAAGAAAGTATGCATAAAATGTAATCCTTTTAATTTTTTTGTTTTTTTTAATTATTTTATATAATTTCATAAAACTTTAACATTAAAATAAACGATTGCGTATGAGAAATCTAACAATTTGCTTTGCGAAGCATGCATTTTCATTAACCATTTTTTTATCCCTTGCACTTATCGTTACAGCCCAGAAAAAAATTTCGGGTAAGGTGACCGATAATAATGGGAATCCAATTCAAAAAGCGTCCGTAGTAGTAAAGGGGACAAATACGGGTACTGTTACGGATCCCGATGGCACCTATAGTCTAACAGTTCCGGCCAATGCCAAAATCCTTATGTTTTCCTCTCTTGATATGGCTCCCCTGGAGGTCATTCTTGGTTCTCAAACAACTATCAGCCCTTCTTTGAAGCCAGTAGAGACTGTTCTTGGAGATGTGGTAGTGGTGGGTTATGGTACCCAGAAACGCACAGCAGTTACCGGTGCCGTTTCCAGCATCAACAGTAAAGCCTTGAATGAAGTGCCTTCCCTAAGTATTTCCCAGGCATTGCAGGGTCGCATTCCCGGGCTGCAGGTAACCAATAATGGCAGTCCCGGTACCGATCCAATTGTACGCATCAGGGGCATCAGCTCTATTAGCTATGCTTCCAATCCTTTATATGTGGTGGATGGTTTCCCAACGGGCGATCTGGCAACAATTGATGTAAAAGATATCGAATCTGTTGATGTATTGAAAGATGCCTCTGCCGCGGCTATCTATGGCTCAAGAGGAACAAACGGCGTAATAATGATTACCACAAAAAAAGGCAGAAGAGACAGCAAGATGCATGTCAGCCTTGATTCTTATTATGGTACCCAGAAAGTAACCGAGCGGCTCAACCTGTTAAATACCAGTCAGTTCGAACAATATGCGCTTGCTTACAGGGGTAGCCAGGTACCCAGGCTAACAGCTCCCGATATTAATCAGCCGGTATATACTGGTGCAAAGCAGACTTACGGCGAAACCAATACTAACTGGCAAGATGCTTATTTTAAAAATGGGCCAATGACGCAAACGAACATCGGCTTAAGTGGCGGAAACCAAATATCCCGCTTTTATGCTTCTGCCGGCTACACGAACCAGGAAGGTATAGCGCCAAGTGTCGCGTATAAGCGGTATAATTTCCGTATTAATTCTGATCATGTTATAAGCAAAGTGTTCACTTTTGGGGAAAATTTATATGCAGCTTACGGCGATCAGGATTATGATAATAATGAAACCGGTTCGCGGACCAACTTGGTAAATGTAATTAGAATGATGCCTCATATACCCGTATTCGATCCAACTTCAATAGGGGGTTATCGGGGCGTAGATGCCACCAAAGATGGCGGCGACCCTACAAATCCTATTGAAGATGCCTCTCTGAAAAACCGTGGAAGCAGAAAAACAGCAAAGGTTTTGGGGACCGGGTACCTTGAAATAAATTTCACTAACTGGCTAAAATTCAGGTCAACTTTTGGAGTGGACTATTCTAATGGGTTGGATTATCGTTTTGCACCTATTTTCAACGACAATGGAGCGATTGCTGGCTCAAGCGCTACACAAGCTACCATTACCAACAATCGGGGTATTTCTACCGTATTATTATATACTGAACAACTTTCATTCGACAAAACTTTTGGTAATCATCATATCAATGCAATTGCTGTTTATGAGCAGCAAGGGCAAAAAACACAACAGGAAAACGGAAGTGGTAACCAGGCTTCCAATGATCTCAAAACCTTAAACAATGCCACCAATGTGTCGGTTCAAACATTGGTAGGAGAAAATACTTTATTATCTTACCTGGGCCGTTTGAATTATGATTTTAAGGGGAAATTTTTGGTAAGCGCAGCCATTCGCCGTGATGGTCTTTCGGTTTGGGCGCCTGGTAAGAAATGGGCCACGTTCCCTTCTGCTTCTATTGGCTGGAGAATTGACCAGGAAGATTTTATGCGAAACCAGACAAAAATTTCTGAATTGAAATTAAGAGCAGGTTATGGTGTTACCGGGCTTAATGGCCTGGTATTAGGAAATACGCCCTGGTTAGTAAGTGTAAATTCTAACAGTGCTTATTATCCTTTTGGGGGTTCAATTACCAGTGGTCCCGCTTCCTCTATACAAAGATTAGGTAACCAGGATTTGGAATGGGAAAAAACAAATCAATTAAATTTAGGTTTGGATTTGGGGCTATTTGGAAACAAGCTTACCTTATCGGCCGAATACTATCAACGCAAAACCAATAACCTAATCCTGAGTGTGCCGCTCCCTCCTTCTTTTGGTTATATTACCAGTACAGTTTCTCAAAATGTTGCCGCAATGGAAAATAACGGCTTTGAGTTACAATTGGGATATAACGATAGAGCAGGCGATTTTAAGTGGAATGCTACCGGAAATCTGAGCCTAATTAAAAATAAGGTTACCAGGTTAGCAGCCGGGGTTACAAATATTGAGGCCGGGGGAGACGCGGATTTTGGGGCTTATAATATTACCAATACGGCTGTTGGCCAACCAATTCAATCTTTCTATGGTTGGGTAGTCGAGGGTATTTTCCAGACTGCTGACGAGGTTACCAAACATGCAAAGCAAACTGCGGCAACCGCCCCTGGTGATCTTAAATTCAAAGACACTAATGGTGATGGTGTAATTGATGTAAATGATCGGCAGTATTTGGGTAGTTTTATACCAAAGATGACCTATGCACTGAACCTGGGCGCCAACTATAAGAATTTTGATTTGTCCGTTTTCTTCCAGGGAGTACAAGGCAACAAAGTCTATAATGCAACCCGGGTTATAACCGAAGGAATGGTTCGTTTCTTTAATGCAGGTACACAAGTATTAAATGCCTGGACACCTACGAATACAAAAACTAATATTCCACGCGCCATTTCATCTGATCCAAATCAAAATGCCCGGCCTTCAACGCGTTTTCTCGAAGATGGCTCTTTCCTGCGGCTGAGAAATGTAATGTTAGGATATAACCTGGCCGATAATTCATTGCAATCCCTGACAAAAGGAGTTGTAAAGAATTTCCGTATTTATGTTTCAGCTCAAAACCTGCTGACTTTCACAAAATATAGTGGTTATGATCCGGAAGTTGGTAATAGAACGCCCGGTTCATCTTTAACCAATGGTATCGACTTTGCCGTATATCCTCAGCCAAAGTCTTTCCAGGTTGGTATTCAAGCGGGTTTTTAACAGCAAAAATCAAGTCATTTTTATAAAAAATAGAATTATGAAACAAAACATTAATAAATTGATTATAGTGTCTATCCTGGCGATTACCACTATAATTGCCTGTGATAAAAAGCTAAATGTTCTGGATAAAAATAATCCAACCACTGAAAGCTATTTTAAGACAGCCTTAGAACTACAGAATGGTGTAAATGCTGTTTACTCTGTTTTACGGTCGGGCGAACTTGTTGGCCGTGAATGGTTTTTTACGCATGATATGAGAGGTGGGGAATGTGCATCCGGTGGTGCCCAATTAGAAGCTCCGCGAGCAGAGTTACTCAAACAACCCTCGCCTGCACCATCCAACTCTGTAATGACAAATGTATGGACGGGTGCGTATCAAATGATTAACAGGGCGAACCTGGTTCTTACAAAAGCACCGGATGTTACTGACAATACAGCCCTTAGAGATCGGGTGGTTGGAGAAGCTGAGTTTTTAAGAGCATGGGCTTACTTTGAACTGGTGTCGCAATGGGGTGATGTACCGCTTTATACCGAACTGATTTCTTCTGCAACCGGCTTCAAGGCTAAGTCTCCTGCTGCCGATATTTATGCATTAATTATCAGCGACCTGGCTGATGCAATCCAAAAATTGCCTGTGAGCTATGGCGCTTCTGATAATGGACGGGCAACAAAAGGTGCCGCCAATGCGTTACTGGGAAGAGTGCAAATGCAAAAAGGTGATTACGCCGCAGCAAAAACGGCGCTGCTACAGGTGTATGGAAAGTATTCTCTTGTAACTAATTACCAGTGGAATTTTGATGGAGATATAAAAGACGATGGAGGTACTGTAATTACTACGGGACACGAATTTAATTCAGAATCGATCTTTGAAATAGTTTTTGTGGATAAAGGAGATAATAATTTTAACTGGGGTTATAATGGGGAAGGTTCCACCAGTCCTCTAAGCACAGTACGGAACCAGGAATATGGTATCACCTGGGGAAATGTGATACCTTCTGATCTGTTCCTGAATGAATTTGAAGCAAAAGATCCAAGATATGGATTTACTATTTACGAAGAGAAAGAAAAGATTCTGACGGCACCAAATGCCAAGGACAACGTCACAACAGGGACGCCTGTAATACCTCTTACCCTTACTGCTGATATCATGAACATTGCCACCAGCGTAAAGAATGGAGTGACCATTAAAAGGTTTTTCCGTAAGTATAACATATATGAATATGTAAGATCTGGCTTTCACCCGGGTGGAATTAACCAGCGCGTAATTCGTTATGCTGATGTACTGCTTATGTTGGCCGAATGCGAAGCAGAAGTGGGAACTGCTGCGCAGGCCGCAGCTTACATCAATGAGGTTCGTAGCCGACCGGGCATTAATATGCCACCGGTTACACTTGCAACAAAGGAGGCTGCTTTGAAAGCGGTTATGCATGAAAGAACGGTTGAATTGGGTGCCGAGGAAGTTGCCAGTATCGATATTTTACGTTGGAGGGCAAAAGGATATTTTCCTTCCATTATACCAGATCGGGTTCCCGGACAGGTTTCTTTGTTCCCGATTCCTTCGAGTGAAACTTCGACAAACCCGCTAGTAAAATAAATTGATACAATTCTGTTGTATAGAGGCTATTTGAATAGCCTCTATTTTTTTGCCAATTGGTAATCGAAATGATTGTTAGTTTTAGGGATTTGATTTATTTAAAAGTATAGCTTGCAATTTCCATGAAAGATAGATTCAACTATTGGAGTTATCTTGTTTTTTTTACGTGGATTATTTTTTTCACTTCGTGTAATCATAAACAAGAACACACTTTATTTACACAGCTTAGTGCCGCAGAATCAGGTATTCATTTCAGCAACGATGTTCATGATATTGATTCTTCGCGGTCTTTTATTAATGAGTTTGGTTATATGGGCGGAGGTGTAGGAATAGGCGACTTTAATAATGATGGCCTAAAGGATATTTTCTTTTCAGGTAACCAGGTAAGTTGCCGGCTCTATATCAATAAGGGGAACAACAAGTTTGAAGACATAACTGAAAAAGCGGGCATCAGCACTGATGTTTGGTGCACGGGAGTTAGTGTCGTGGATATCAATAATGATGGCTACGACGATATATATGTTTGTGTGTTTGGAAAAGATCTGCAGCACCCCGCAAAAAATCTGCTATTCATCAATCAGCACAATCTCACATTCAAAGAAGAAGCGGCAGAGTATGGACTTGCAGATGCAGGGAATTCCACCCAGGCAGTTTTTTTTGATTACGATAAGGATGGTGATCTTGACATGTATCTTGTAAATTACCTGTTAAGTAGTAAAAATGGAAATACGATCTATCCACGCGACAGAAGTGGCAGGTCTCCCGCCAATGATAAACTTTACAGGAATGATGGGAATGAACCGGGTAGTAACCTCCCGGTTTTTCACGATGTTACCTTTAAGGCGAATATTAAAGAAGATGGCTATGGGCTCGGCGTTGCTGTTAGCGATTTTAATAATGACGGTTGGCCGGACATTTATGTGGCCAATGATTTTGTAAGCAATGATGAATTGTGGCTGAATAACCGGAATGGAACTTTCACCAATACAATAAATGAATCAATTCAACACCAGGGTTATTCAAGCATGGGAGCAGATGCCGCAGATATAAATAATGATGGCCTGCCTGATGTTGTTACGCTTGATATGCTGCCAGAATCCAATGAGCGGAAAAAAACATCTTTTTCCTTTATGAATTATGACAGGTACCAGGCCGAGCGTGAAATGGGTTATGAGCCAGAGTTTATGAGAAATATGCTCCAGCTTAACAATGGGTCGGTAAGTGTCGGCGATACAGCGATCCCGTTTTTTAGTGAAATAGGACAGTTGGCAGGCATGGAAGCTACAGACTGGAGTTGGAGTGTGTTGCTGGCAGATTTCAATAATGACGGTTGGAAGGATATGCATATTACCAATGGTATTGGCCGGGATTTTATCGATGCAGATTTCCTGGCATTCAGCAATAAAATATTTAGCAGCAACCAAACCCGGCAAGAGCAGGAAAAAACAATCCGTGAAAAACTAGCCTCTCTCAATCATGTTAATCTTCCCAATTACTTATACATAAACCAGGGCAATTATACTTTTGCGGATGCTTCACAGGAAGCGGGGATTAATAAACCGGGTATGTCAAACGGAGCGGTGTATGTTGACCTGGACAATGACGGCGATCTTGACCTCGTAGTGAATAATATTGATGAAGAAGCTTTCGTGTTTATCAACAATACCAATCAAAAAAATAAACCTCAGGGCAATCATTTTGTAAGCCTGAAATTACAAGGAGACAGTTTAAATACACATGCCTTCGGAACAAAAATATATGTATATAACAGTGGCAGGGTACAGATGCAGGAAGAAGATCCGGTTCGTGGTTACTTTTCATCTGTTGACCAGCAACTGCTCTTCGGCCTGGGGAAATATAATCATGTTGATTCACTTATTGCATTATGGCCCGATAATAGAAAGCAAATAATAAGGAATATACCAGCCGATACCTTCCTGGTTCTTTCCTGGAAAAATGCGGGCAACAATTACCCGGATATTACATCCAAAAATCTCCAACTTTTTTCAGATATCACTTCCGCATCAGGGATTTTATATAGGCACCATGATAATAATTTTAATGATTTTGCCACGCAAACCTTGCTGCCGCATAAATATTCGCAGTTGGGCCCCTTCATAGCTACCGGCGATATTAATAATGATGGCCTGGCAGACTTCTTTGTCGGCGGCGGCTTTAATTTTTCAGGAAAAATATTTACACAACTGCCGGGACAAAATTTTGTTTCAAAGAATCTTACTGACAGTATTAAGATGGAAGAAGACATGGATTGTTTACTGTTTGATGCTGATGGTGACGGAGACCTTGATCTTCTTGTTACCAATGGAGATGTTATGTATGAAGAGAATTCGGTATATTACAGGCCCCGTTTATATCTGAATGATGGAAAAGGCAATTTTACATTGAATCCCAATGCCATTCCTGCGGAGTTAAGAACCATCGCCGGTTGTGTAAGCGTAGGAGATTATGATGGTGACGGAGATGCCGACTTATTTATTGGAGGAAGGGTTTCCAAAACATATCCACTGCTTCCCAGGAGTTTTATTTTGCAAAACAATAAAGGAATTTTTACAGATGTTACCGCAAAAGTTTGTCCTGCTTTACAAAAACCAGGCATGGTTACCTCTTCAGTGTGGACAGATTTTAATAATGATAAACAACCGGACCTGGTAATAGCGGGCGAATGGATGCCACTAAGATTTTTTAAGAATAATCACGGAATATTACATGAAGTGACCGACGTTACAGGACTCACGCAAACCAATGGTATGTGGCGCAGCCTGGTAGCAGCGGACATAGATAACGATGGAGATACTGACCTCGTTGCGGGGAATCTTGGTTTAAATTGTGAATACCAGGCAACTCCTGCCGAACCGATACAATTATTTGCGACCGATATGGATGGTAACGGCACTTTAGACCCAATTTTATTTTATTATATAAAAGATAAGGATGGTAAAAAACATTCCTTTCCGGGCATTAGCCGTGACCAGTTTGCCGAGCAGGTCCCTGGCATAAAAAAGAAATTTCTTTTTTACAAAGATTACGCCAACGCAACTTTTTACGATTTTTTTAATGGGAAGGCACAAAATACTATGCTGAAACTCCATTGCGATGAAACGCAAAGTTGTTGGTTCGAGAACCTCGGTGGCGGAAAATTCACGCAACATCCTTTACCGGTAGAAGCCCAATTTGCCCCGGTAAATGCCATCATCTGTGACGATATTGATGGAGATGGTTATAAGGACTTATTACTTGCCGGAAATGATTACCAATCAGAAGTAATTACCGGAAGATATGATGCCTCTTATGGTTGCTTTTTAAAGGGAAGCAGCAAAAAAGCATTTACAAGCGTTCCTCCTGTACAAAGCGGATTTATTATAAAAGGAGATGTAAAAGATTTGTCACTGATCCGTTTATTAAACGGAGAAAAATTAATTCTCGTAGCAGTAAACAATGATTCAATGCGTGTTTTCAAGGTTCAAAGGAGGAAAAATTAGATTACCATATTGACGTATCGGGTAAGGTGTAACCGTGTAGAATTGGGTTGGCTAAGAAAGAGAATACTTCGGGGGAATTAACCAGGTATATCTTGAAAAAATTATTGAAACCGTTTATCGTAATTTTTATTTGAATAAGTGAAAAACAGGTTTAGGGATGAACCGTGCACAAATATCATATTTTTTTTCATAAAGGCTTTCTTATGGGTTTCCTGCAGGCAAAAGGAATTACACAACCGGAATAGTATCATTGATCCTATCGCAAACAGCTGCAAAAGGTGATAACAACCCCGAAAATATCTACTGCCATAGCCATTTGCTTTCCCAAATTATTTTAATACCCAACCTTTTGCCGATCCCGATTGTCTTAACGACGCAATGCACGTAGCCGGTTAAATGGAACGAACACCCATACTGGTTTTGTGTAAGGGTTTCAAAAAAAAATGAAAATGCTTTGAATGGTCATTGTGAATTATTTTTGCACTCCTGATGATTTAATACCTGCCCGTTTATCAAAATATATTTACCATATAAGATTTTGTGCCTGCTATTTTTCGCTATGTGCGGAAAGTCATATGCCCAGGTACGTACTATTACCGGTGTAGTCACCGATGCAAAAACAGGCCTTCCCTTATTTTCATGCAGTGTGTATGCCCTGAATTCAGGAAATGGGGTAATATCCGATGAAAAGGGAAAATATGCTTTCAATATAAGCGACAAAACTGATTCCATAGCCATTTCGATGATCGGTTATCAAACTATTATAAAAGCGGTAACTAAAGCACCTGAACAAGTTATCAATTTTGAAGCCGAACCGGCCGCAAGTGAAATGGCAGCAATAGTTTTTTCTGGCAAGCCAAAATATACAAGGGCCCAAAGGCTTATTTTAAAAGTTATAAAAAATAAACCTGTCAATGACGCATTTGATAATACAACTTTCCAATGCCAGGTATATGACAAAATGGAAGTAGATCTTAAAAATCTTCCAAAAAAATTAGAGAACAACCGGTTGATGCGGCCACTTGCCTTTGCATTTAATAACCAGGACACTACTACCGATAATGATAAATTACTACCGGTTTTTATCTCTGAAACTAATGCAAATTATTATTACCGTAAAAACCCTGAAAAAGACAGGTACGATTATACAGCCATAAAAAGTTCCGGTTTCGATAATAAATCAATATTGACTTTTGTAGATGGCCTTTACAAGAAGATAAACATTTATAACAATAATATCCGGCTTGTTGACGTGAACTTTATTAGCCCGATTGCGGACAATGCATTAAACTATTATGATTACCATATTTTAGATACCCTTTATTTTGGGAGTCACCGGTGTATACAGGTACAGTTTTCACCGGCCCATTTTGGGAGCAATACATTCAACGGGTATTTATGGATTGCAGACACATCATATGCAATTAAATCACTGGTAATGCACCTGGATAAGAATGCTAATGTTAATTTTGTAAAGAAGTTTGAAATTTCGCAATTTTTTGAAGCGGAGAACCAGGAGAAATTTTTACCTGATAAAACGGTTTTGTATATGGACCTGATTGTTCCATTGAAAAAACAAACAGGAGTAGTGGCCAGGAAAACGACTATATACAAGGATATTATTTTGAATAACGATTCAATCGACACCGCATTTTCTAAAAAATATATTCCGATTTCAGCCTATGCTTCTGATTCTGCGAAGGTGAAACCTATTCAGAGGTTTGAGCCTTTAAGTAAATCGGAAAGATCGGTGTACGTGTTGATGGATACGCTTACAAAAATTCCGGCAGTAGTAACGTATGCAAAAATAGTTTCTGCTTTAAGTTCAGGTTATTACAGTACAGGTCCTGTTGACCTGGGAAACATATATTACCTGTACACCAACAATATTAGAGAAGGTAACCGGTTTACTTTTGGATTGAAGACCAATTACAAATTTAACAGTCGTATCCAATTAAAAGGATATGCGGGTTATGCATTCAGAGATAAGCAATTTCGGTACCTGCTGAAATCTGTTTTTGTTTTAAATCCGCACAAGTGGTCAACACTTACTTTAGAACACAGTAATGATATAACAGGAACTTATAACCATACTGATGAGTTGGATCAAAATTCAATCTTTGCGGCTTTTTTACGACGGGTTAAATATAGCCAGTCGAGGCTAATCAACAGCCAGTACACCGATGTCAATTTTCTTAAATATCTGAATAACGATTGGGCCGTAGGCGCGGATGTTAATCACAATGTGCTTACCCCTTTCTTTAATGTGTATTATACTTATGGCGATTTTAAACCGTACGTAGATAGTCTTTCAGAATCCAATCATTACGCCATCAACGATGCAACCATTTCATTAAGATGGTCTCACAAGGAAAGATATATAACACAGCATTACCGCCGTGGAAGCCTGGGCAGTTACTACCCGATCATAACATTGAGTTATACGAAAGGAGTAAAAACTACTAACGGACTTTTCAAAAGTGATTTTAATTTCAGCAAATGGAATTTGTATTTAGAACATAATTTTCCTGATGGCAGAATCGGGCAACTCTCTTACATCCTTGAGGCAGGTATTACCAATGGCACGCTTCCTATCGTTCTATTGAATGTGCTTAAGGGTAATGACACGTATTACTACAACAAATATGCTTTCAACAATATGAACCGCTTTGAGTTCGTAACAGATAAGTATGTAAGTCTTTCTGCTGAGCAAAATTTTGGCAGTTTCCCTTTCAAATTCATTCCTGTGATGAAGCGTTTAAAATGGCGCTCACTGATTACGTTTAAAGGCGTTATCGGGGGTATGTCCGAAGCCAATAAGGCCGCTAACGGTTATTACGATTCTACTATCAGTTATCATTTCACCGTCCCTGATAAAGAACCCTACATGGAAGCAGGCGTGGGAATAGACAACATTTTTCACGCGTTAAGAATTGATGGCGTTTGGAGACTGGATTATCAAAAAAATCCCGGAGTTCCCAGGTTTGGAATTAAAGCAAGTGTGGAATTTAAATTTTAATCGCAAACATTACAAAACGGAGCGTAGAAATATAGGGTCAAATGATATCATTTAAAAATAGAAACCTATCTTTAAATTAAAGAAGTACAGAACGGCAGGTAATGCCGCATATTTCGGTATGTAAGTAAAATATGATACAAGAGACAAGTCATTCTCCAAAAAAACTTTCACAGTTAGCAGCTACAGCGATTTGCGGAAATGATATCACATCATCATGTTTGTATGTATCGGCACTAACTATAGTGTATGCAGGACAATATGCATTTATATCCTTAATTATTGTCGGCATTGTTTTATTTTTTTTTAGAAAAATATATGGTGAAGTGGTTGGCGCTTTGCCCCTTAACGGCGGTGCTTATAATGTACTCCTGAACACCACAAGCAAAAATAATGCTTCGCTGGCGGCTTGCTTAACGATACTTTCCTACATGGCAACCGCAGTGCTTTCTGCTTCTGAAGCTATGAATTACCTGCACAGTATTTTCCCGGTATTTTCGGTAATAATAGCCACGATGGTATTACTCTTACTGTTTTTAATTCTTACCATTTCAGGTATTGGGGAATCGTCCATAGTAGCCATTGTAATATTCATTACTCATTTATTGGTTTTGCTGCTACTCATTGGCAGCGCCATTTATTATATGGCTGCGAATGGATTGGATGTTGCTAAAATAAACTTTCATTCTCCTTTACAAGGAAGTATAACGAACGCATTGTTCCTGGGGTTTAGCACGGCAATGCTCGGTATTAGCGGTTTTGAATCGTCTGCAAATTTCGTAGAGGAGCAAAAAGCGGGAGTTTTCCCAAAAACCCTGCGTAATATGTGGGTTGCGGTAATGATCATAAATCCGTTAATCGCCTTAGTTGCTGTAATGATTTTACCACTCGGGGATGCGGTAAATCACAAGGAAGCGCTGCTTTCCTTTATAGGAGATACTACAAGCGGCCATTGGCTTGCTCTTATTGTATCATTGGATGCAGCCTTAGTTTTAAGTGGCGCGGTGCTTACTGCGTTTATCGGTGTAAGTGGCCTTATTAAACGGATGACTCTCGATCGTATTTTCCCCCAAATGCTGTTAAAGGAAAACTCCAGGGGCAGTTCTCCCAGGATATTAATAACTTTTTTTATTTTATGCCTTTCAATATTGTTTATTACAGAAGGTGAGCTGGGTCCCCTGGCAGGAGTTTATACCATTTCTTTTTTATTAGTAATGATCTTTTTTGGATTTGGAAATTTCCTGTTGAAAATAAAGCGTTCCAGGTTACCGCGGCCTGAGTATGCGTCACCTGTAATTGTAGCGCTCGCTATACTTGGTATATTGATCGCCTTATATGGTAATGTAAAACTGCATCCGGATTATCTCGTGGTTTTTCTCCAGTACTTTATTCCGGCCTTTCTTATCATTTATTTATTCCTGAAAAGAAAAGCGGTTATAAATTACCTATTGATTTATGTAAACCAGATTTTTGATAAAATACAAAGAGCATCCGTATTCAGCAGGTTTCATCTTACCAAGGAAATGAGAAGGTTAAACAGGCAACCATTTGTTTATTTTACCAAGGGAGATGATATTGCCGTACTAAATAAAGTGATCATTTATGTATCAGAAAATGAGATCACCCAACGATTGAAAATTGTTACGGTGCTTCCAAAAGAAGCGCAATTGAATGAAACTTTTGTTCGTGATTTTGAGGCGCTTGACCGCGCTTACCCGGATATTAAAATTGAGTATATACAAATACCAGGAATCTTTGGACCGGATATAATAGACAAACTAAGTAAAGATTGGAACATACCGCCAAACTTCATGTTCATTGGTTCCCCGGGCGATCACTTTCCACACCAACTGTCTGATTTGGGAGGTGTGCGGCTAATAATTTGATATAAGTATTTCCAATTTATAAATTTTAACCAGAGGTTTATCGTACCAGGGTCACACTTCCTTTTTGAAAAATTAATTTGTCCTGGTAATCCACGCCTTCTACTATCCATACGAATACGCCCGTATCCTGGGGTTTCCCTTTAAAAGTTCCATCCCATCCATTATTTTGTAAGGTGGTTGAAAATATTAACTGACCCTGCCTGTTGAAAACCTTAAAGTATTTTATAGACTTCATCCCGATGGGTATGGGCCTGAAGACATCATTTAGCCCATCAGAGTTAGGGGTAAACGCATTGGGTACATATAAGCCCGGGTTCACCTTGTAAACGATAACATCAATCGTATCAGTCGCGCTGCATCCGGCGGCACTTTGCACTTTTAGAACATATTGCTGATTTTCAGTTAAGATGGCAACGGGATTCACAATATCCGCATTATTCAGTCCGGTAGAAGGAGTCCAAACAACCAGCTCAGCCCCTGTTCCCAATAATTGCAAGGGCTGGTTAACAACGATACTGGTATCGCGTGGCCCGGCGTCTGCCACAATTCTCTCAACCTGGATAACGACGCTATCAAATGTGGGTTTGGGACAACCTAACAAATCCTTTACAGAAACTATATATCGTATGGATTGGGGAGGTGTCGTAACAGGATCAGGAATATTGGGATTATTTAAAAAATTAGACGGTGACCAAAGGTAAGAGGCACCGCCCGTAGCACGAAGCTGGTAACTTGCCGGAAAACAAATGGAAGTATCAACGCCCGCATTCGCCTTTGGATACGGAACAACATTTATAGCAATATCGCCTGATGTGCTGCATTTACCTATACTTGAGATTACATGAAACGTGGTATTCGACATCGGGGCAACAGTGGGATTTTTAAGCGAACTGTTATTAAGCAATGCAACCGGTGTCCATACATAATTGAGCCCGTTGCTCACAGGATGTAATCTTACTGAATCTGTCTGGCAGATGGTAGTGTCATTTCCGGCATCCAATGCAACCCTGTCAACCACGTTTACCCTTACGGATTGCGTCGCGAAGCATCCGGGAGTTTCTGTAAGAGTTGCTGAGTAGGTTGTGGATACTTTCGGACTCACCAGGGGCTTAAAACTATTTTGATTATTAATGTTATAACCCGGCGACCAGAAAATGCTACCTGTGCCGCCGGAAGCGGTAAGTTGCAGGGTATCTATTGAGCAAACAAGGGTATCATTGGTAATATCAAAAGTTGGCTTGTCTATTATGGCAATGGTATCTTCAATAGTTTTAATGCAGCCCTTATTATTGGTTACCGTTAATTGTACAGGATAGTTTCCAATAGTTGTATAGGTATAGGTTGGGTTTTTTAGAACAGAAGTATCACCGGTTGTGGTAGTGTTGCCAAAATCCCAACGCCATGAACTTACCACTCCATATCTTGATTTGGTGGTATCTATAAATTGAATCGCAGCATTCACACATCGTCCGGTGGTTTCAAATCCCGGGAAAAACCCCGGATATACTTGCCTGATTTGTGTAGAAGAATCGGAACATTGCTGACCGCGGTTAATCACTAATTTATAGACGTAACTGCCCGAATCTGTGTAAACATGTGTTGGATTCTTAAGTGTAGACGTATCCATCGCTCCACTTGCCGGGTCTCCGAATTCCCAATAAAAAGTTTGATTTTGCGGTGAATTGTTATCATTTGAAAAAGCTACGGAAAAACCATCACAGCTTACAGGCCTGGGATCCAACTCTACGCCGGCAAAATCACAATCTGTAACATTTACGATAAAATCTTTTCTATGTTCATTTACAAGAACTCCGTTTCTGTACGAGGTAACGGCAACAGACACTATGTACTTTCCTACATTGGGAGCAATGCCGCTGATAATACCGGTTTTTGAGTCAATGGTTGCATTATCACCCAAAGGTGCACCGGAGGCAAACCCATTAATATAGCTTACTCCAAAGTAAGGAGGCGCATCAGGATTCACATTGGCAGCATTTTGTGTTGATCCTCCATTATAGGCGGGCACAAAAGCATACGCCAGGGAATCGCCGTCAATATCTATAGCATTAAACTGTAAAGTGAAGCGCTTCTGCCTGCAAATAGCATCAATGACCGTAGAAAAATAAGGAGATGTGTCATGTGTTGGCGGAATAGAACAACTATAGGTGGAACCGGTACCACCTACACCGGCACTATTAAAAACATTCGCAAGCGGGTTTACCCTGCAGCATGTTTGATAGGTTGCGGTATAGCCTTTAATATTATTCGGTAGCGTTACCTGTAAAATAAATTCCCCCACATGATAATTAAGAATTGGCGGGTTACTGATACAAGGTGGAAAAGTATTTACCTGTACAGGTAACTCACTGCTTTTAATAACATCATATGGCTGGCCAATACCGGGATATTGACTCTTATCATCATTACTAAATATGCCGATAAAAACATCCGCGGGCATAGCAGCCCCTGTGGTGAGCTGATCGCGGAACAATTTAAGGGTAATGATGTAAGTACTGGTATTGGGAGCGGATCCGGGGCCTACGTATTGATACAACATTTCACCGCCTACTATATGTGCCGCTTTGCACGGAAATACCATGAAAAATATTAAACATATGAGCAGGATTTTTTTCATTATTAAACAGTCTGCAATTTATGATATAACCATGATATTAGAATAGCCAAAATAGATGGGCAGGGATCAACGATTTGCTTTAAACTTTAACGCCGTACCTGTTATAGCTGTAATAGGAAATTCATTAAAAATAAAGTAGCTTCTTCTTTTTCTTCCCATAAGCCCATGTGGCCTGAGTTTTGTAGAATCTTAACGTGAGCTACAGATGGTAAATGAACTTGTTCCAGGGATGCCTGTAAAGGAACTGCATTATCACCTTTGCCAATCATAAAAAGAACAGGCCGGTTAAATGATTGTAATACCGGTGTGCGATCTGGTCTCTGCATCATGGTTTCGTAATATTGAATAAGCGCTTCATCAGAAAAATATCTTGAAAGATCAATTAATTGTTCCACGAGTTCCGGCTTTACTTTTTTTGTTATGTCCGAAAATAAATTTGGGGACGTGTTTTTTAAAAATGAGATTGCGCCATTATTTTTAATGAATTCAATTCCTTTTTTCCTGGATTCCTTTTTTGCGTCATCATCAGCATAAGCGGATGAATGAAAAAGGCCAAAGGCCTGTAACAACCCCGGGTATTTTTCCGCGAAGGCAAGTGTTATGTATCCGCCCATGCTGTGACCTATTAAAGTAAAAAGATTTTTTTGATCATTTAGCAACTCCGCAACCATGATAGCTTTTACAACTTCGGCGTAATCTTCAATGAATATTTTTCCTTCCAGCAATGGCGATTGCCCGCTGCCCGGCAGATCAGGAATGATCACAAGAAATTTTTCCTTTAATTTTTCCAATTGGTAATTCCAGATAGTCCCGTCTTCCGCAAATCCATGAAGCAACATTACCGGGTTACCGTTACCGGAGCCTTCTGTTCTATACACTATTTTTTTATTGTGAAAAATGATGTGCTTCATTTATTATATTTTTTTGCTGGCAATATAAAATAAACTTCTAAAAACCAATATACCAATAAAAGGGATCAGTGCCGGGTTCATGTGCTGGGGTAAGAAAAACCAGCAGCCAAAAAGCACCAGGTTGAAAACCGCATATATCAAAAAATACCGGGTAGCCGGTCGTTTTTTCGAATGAATATAAAATGCAGCGAGCGCATTGGTTGGCCACGCCCAACATAAATTAAAATTGTCTTTACACATGAGGTGATCTGTGCCATACCACATGAAAATTAACAGGATGCCGAGAAGACCTGTTATAAAAAAGGAAAACCCGTCAAATGCAACGAGTAATCTTTTTATGAAACTATTTTTTGAAAAACTTAACAATACAATCAACAGAAAAAGGCAGGAGAATACAAAAAGTGGGTGGACAAAATAATTAACAGTTACGGTGGGTAATTTCACGCCGACCAACTGGTGTCTATCCAGTACGAGCGGTCGCGAATCAATAGTGCTGTTGTCAAAAGTTCTCATCAGGTAGTCCGGCAGGAATATTACTTCCTTTTCCTTCATTAATGCATCCATTGGGCTGCCGAGCAAAATGTCTATCCCGAGCTTACTCCATTGTTTATCATTATGGTTTAAATATTCATAGATTAGTTGGCGAAAAGTTTTTTTTGTTTGCAATACATTTCCAAAATGGATGGAAGTATCCGCTGCTTTTTCAATAAGATCCCGCAGCCGTGTGGTACAGTTATCGAATGTAAAATCGTATTTATAAAACCGGTGATGCGTCTCCAGGTTATCCCGGAGCAGCACCAGGATATTATATTTTTCGTTGCAGGTCAGGTTTAAGACCTGCTCGGTAATTCCTCTTTTTTCCTGCTGATACAAATATTTAAAAGATTCGAAATCATTAGTTGACAGGTAAAATGAAAGTTTGCCCATGATAAATTTTCCATAAAAGCCCGGCTCATCAAAATTAAAAGTACCGTAATTATACACAGTGTCACTGTGACTAGCGGAATCGGTAACACGAACAGCGCTATGGCCGAAAGTAGCATATAATTCCCCGCCCGGTGTACACGTTAAAATGCTTATTCGTATAGGGCAAAAATCATGCTGTGCAAATGTTTTTAACGGAAAAAGACACCATAAAGCAAGAAAAAGTTTCAACAATAATCAATTAAAAGTTTGTGCAGGCATTTGGCAAATAAGAATGCGCCGGTTTTCCCTCATTTTATATTATTTAAGGAGTGTTTGGAACCTACCTGCTATAATTAGGTGCTTCTCTCGTAATTTCAATATCATGTGCATGACTTTCCCGCATACCGGCATTGGTAATTTTTACAAAAGCCGCCATTTGCAGAGCGGCAATATCCTTTGCCCCGCAATATCCCATTCCTGCACGAAGCCCGCCCGTAAACTGGTGTACTACTTCACCTAAAAAACCTTTATAAGCAACACGGCCTTCAATTCCTTCAGGAACAAACTTTTTAGCCTGTTCATCTCCATTTTGAAAATACCGGTCGCTGCTGCCTTGCGCCATTGCACCCAATGAACCCATGCCACGATATTGCTTGAATTTTCTTCCTTCATAAATTATCGTGTCTCCGGGGCTCTCTTCTGTTCCCGCAAATACACCGCCCATCATTACACAACTGGCTCCGGCAGCGATGGCTTTCACCATATCACCGGTGTAACGGATACCACCATCTGCAATAATGCCCGCTTCTTTATTTTTTAAGGCTGCGGCTACCTCCATTAAGGCGGTTATCTGTGGCACGCCGGCTCCTGCCACAATTCGTGTGGTACAAATAGAACCCGGTCCTATGCCCACTTTTACCGCATCCGCACCGGCGTCTACCAGGGCTTTCGCTCCGCCGGCTGTAGCAATATTGCCGGCAATTACCTGCAGGTTTTTAAAATCTTTTTTTGCTTTTTTTAAGGCTCCAATCACGCCCTTTGTGTGACCATGGGCGCTATCAAGGCATATAACGTCAACGCCTACCTGTTGTAATGCATATATTCTTTCACTAATGTCTTTTGTGATCCCGACTCCTGCGCCCACCAGCAATCTACCGAAAGAATCCTTAGCGGCGTTAGGATGGTTATGAACCTGCAGGATATCGCGGTAGGTAATAAGCCCTTTTAAAATTCCGGCCTTATTTACGACCGGCAATTTTTCTATTTTATATTTTCGTAAAATGGATTGCGCTTTTTTGAGGTCAGTTCCCTCGGGAGCTATTATGAGATTTTCTTTCGTCATTAATTCGCTCACTTTTCGTTTGAAATTATCTTCAAACCTTAGGTCGCGATTGGTGAGGATACCTACCAGTTTTCCCCCATTATCAACAATGGGAATGCCGCCAATTTTATTTTCCTTCATAAGTGCCAGGGCATCCCCGATAGTCGCATCTACCAGTAAAGTAACGGGGTCCAAAATCAGCCCGCTTTCGCTTCTCTTTACTTTTCTTACTTCTGCCGCCTGTTGTTCAATACTCATATTTTTGTGCAGAATCCCAAGCCCGCCCTCGCGTGCCAGTGCTATGGCCAGTGCGGATTCAGTAACGGTATCCATGGCCGCGCTCAGCATGGGAATATTTATAGAAAGTGTTTTTGTGAGCCTGGTTTGCGTGTTTACATCGCGGGGTAATACATCGCTATAAGCGGGAACCAGCAATACGTCGTCGTACGTCAAACCTTCACCGAAAAATTTTTTGGAACCTGTTGGAGCGTTATTTATTGTAGCCATGTGCAAAGATAAGGAAACACGCCTAACGCCTAAACGGGAATACAAAAATATTCTTCTTGTAGTTGCCTTTCATGGATTTATTTTATACATTTTTCCCGGCAGCGAAGCAACTATTCCCTGCATCTCCATCATCAGCAATGCTGCTGCCACCGCACTGCTGCTAAGTTTGCTTTTTATAAAAAGCTCGTCAATATGTACTGTCCCCTGCTCTTGCAATAAGCTAATGACAATTTTTTCATCAGCCGTAAGTTCTATAAATAATTCTCTTTGCCTATTTACAGAGGTTTCTTTTTTCTTTTTCCATCCCATATTTTCGAGGACATCATCAGCACAGGTAATGAGGCCGGCCTTATTATTTTTTATAAGAAAATTACAGCCTTCACTTTTGGTGTCATTCACTCTGCCGGGGTATGCAAATACATCTTTGTTATAGCTGTTCCCAAGTTCAGCGGTTATAAGTGAACCACCCTTAATGCCGGACTCTACTACAATCACGGCATCACTTATTCCGGCTACAATCCTGTTCCGTGCGGGAAAATTCTGCCTGTCAGGTTTGGCAAGGCTCCTGAATTCGGTAAGTAACCCGCCGCTGGTAATCATCTGTTTCGCCAATCCTTTATTTTGAGATGGATATACCATATCAAGGCCATGAGCGAGTACGCCCACAGTTTTCGTTTGATTTTTTATTGCAGCCTTATGGGCAATGCTATCTATTCCAAAAGCAAGGCCGCTTACAATAACCACCTCTTCCCCTGCAAGGTCTTCAACAAATTTTTCACAAATATTTTTCCCGTATTCATTATTATTCCGGGTTCCCACTATCGCGATAATTTTTGCCTGGTTTAAATCAACAGTTCCTTTATAATACAGCATAGCGGGGCTGTCATAACAATTCAACAATCGTTGCGGATAATTTTTATCAGTTAGGAACAGGGGCGTAATCTTATATTTCTCGATAAACAGGATTTCTTCTTCCGCTCTTTGGAAACCCTGGAAATTTTTTATTGAATTGGCTCTTACAGTTCCAATACCTTCCAGGGCTTCCAATTCTTTTTTGCGTGCAGAAAAAATTGCTGCTGCATTACCGAAATGGTTAGTTAATGCTTTTGCATGAATGTCGCCGATATTGGGTACAAGTGTAAGGGCAATCCGGTATTGAAGTTCTGTTGACAAATATGAATGGATAAGTCAACAATAATAAAAAAAATTATTCAACCGAAATAATACTAAGCTCAGTCCTGCGGTTCAACGACCTTCCCTCTTCAGTTGTATTATCTGCCAACGGGTTAGTTTCTCCCATTCCTTTAAAACTCAATCTTTCGTTGCTGACTCCTTTATTCAATAGATAATTTACAACGGCTACGGCGCGGCCTTTTGAAAGAGCCAGGTTATCCGCGGGTTGACCTACATTATCGGTATACCCGCTTATCAATATTTTTACATTCGGATTTTCATTCAGCAATCTTACCACATTATCAAGTTCAGTAATTGATTCCGGTTTTAACACTGTTCTTTTAGTGTCAAAGAAAACATTTTTCAAAATAATATGTGCGTTGGCTTCAATCGGTTGCAGGGGAATATCCGCTTCATATGTTGAATCAGGCGCAGTGTTACTGATATTATAATTTTCCGAATAAAACAGATATCCCTTCCGGTGTACGTTAAACGCATAATCTTTACCAACCGGAAGGGTCACCAGGTAATTGCCGTCTTCATCTGTTTGCAGTTTGCTGATCAGTTCCCTCGTATTAACATCGGTTAACTCAATCGACGAGGGTAAGCCGTTTCGGGTATTTTTATCAAACACCTGGCCTTTCACCCACAAAGTTTTCAATGGCCGAACATCCTGCCGTAATTCAAAAGTATAAATATCAAGTCCGCCTTTTGTATCACTGCGGTCACTGGAATAATAAGCAGTTTTTCCATCAGCAGCAACAATGAGTGAACCTTCATCGTCTATGGTATTAATGGGATAACCCAGGTTCTCGGGCTTGCTCCATTTTCCGCCAGGCAATTTCCTGGTAACAAAAAGATCGGGCTTATCGCTGTAACCGCTATGTCCATTGGAATTAAAATATAAAGTTTGATTATCTGCATGTATAAAAGGCGTGCTCTCATCGCCTGCTGTATTTACTTCCGGTCCCAGGTTCAGCGGTACATCCCAACGGCCATTTTCATTCCGGTGGCATACCCAGATGTCTTTGCCACCAAAGCCTCCGGGTACATTGCTGCTAAAATAAAGGTCTCTTTTATCAGGAGATAAGGATGGTGTTGACTCCCAAAATTCAGAATTCACATTCGGCCCGAGATTTTGTGGCTCACCCCACCCGTTTTTTGTTAAGTATGAAATGTAGAGATCACAACTGCCCAGTCCTTCAGGGAAATTGCATCCCGTAAAAATGAGCCATTTACCATCCTGGGAAATATTTTGAGCTCCTTCATTAAAAGTGGTTGAATTGATATTTCCCGGTAAAGAATACGCCTTGCCCCATGTACCGTCAGCATGTAAATCACTTTCGTAAAAATCTTCATTACCCCTTATACGCCTTGTGAATATCATTTTTTTTCCATCAATAGTGAGGGAAGGAAAATATTCAAGATCGGTTGTGTTGATACTGTCGCCTAAATTCTGAGGCTTAAAAACATAATTTTTGTCAGGATGCGCTTTTTCATAATCAATGGCAAACTCGTAAGTTCCTTTTCTGAACTGGCCTGCTTTTATGCTCCTGTCATTCAGCGTCGGGTTTAGCAGGAATTTATTTACCGCATGCAGCGCATCATTAAAACGACCCGTTCCCGCAAGCGAAATAGAGTAAGGCAACAGGTAATCGTTGGTGTAAACCGAATCCAGCAAAAATGCTTTTTCAAACTGGGTTACTGATTCCGCATAGTTTTTCATGTTTGCGTTGATGCCTGCCAGTGAGAGGTAGGCATCAACAAACTTCGGTTCAATTTTTAATGCCTCATTTATCATTTTTATGGCAGGCAGGTATTCGTCATTTCTTGCTTTATTGATACCGAGGTTGTAAATGGTGTTTGCTTTGTGATCAACTTTTTCAGGATCGTACCATTGAGCGTTAGATTGTAAAAAACAAAGGAATAAAAAAAAGAAGACAATAGCCTTTTGCATGAATCGGATTTATTTAAAATTAAAACGAATTTCTGATGCATTTGTGTAATAGCTTGTTAATGCTGCTTTGCGTTGACAGCTAACAGCTCACGGAACATTAATGTATTTGTGTATCTGTAACGAGAGTTCCCACCGTGGGTTTGTTTTTATATAGTCAACAATGAAGGGAGTAACTGTTGCTGCCTTGTTCCATTCCGGCTGAAGATACAATTTGCATTCCGGCGATACCAACTTTGCATATTTTTCGGCCCAGTCAAAATCGGAAGTATTGAATACAATTATTTTTAATTCATGTGCTCTCAGCATTATTTCGGGCAAAGGAGCTTTAAATTTTTTTGGTGAAAGGCAAATCCAATCCCAGGCACCACTAAGCGGGTGAGCGCCGGACGTTTCAATATTGTTTAAAAAACCCTCTTCGTGTAGTTGTTCAGTAAGCGCTTCAAGATTATATAATGTGGGCTCTCCGCCGGTAATTACAGCTATTCTTCCCGGATACTTTTTTGCATTATGTACAATTTGTTCAATACTTTGTTCGGGATACAAATCTTTATCCCAACTTTCCTTTACATCACACCAAATGCAACCCACGTCGCAGCCGGCAAGCCTGATAAAATAAGCGGCCTTACCCTGGTGAAAGCCTTCACCCTGCAACGTATAAAACGATTCCATTACCGGGAGAGAAGGGGTTGCATTGGTAAGTGTTTTTAAAATCATAGTGAATGGTGAATAGTGAATGGGCAATAATTCAATAATTGTAAATTTTCGCCGAACTGTCCTCAGAAGGGCAGGGGAGGCTGAAAATTTGCCCTAGCTTCCTCCTTTGGAGGACAGGGAGGCAGCCGTAAACGTATTCGTTAACAGCGCAGCGATAGTCATTAACCCTACACCTCCAGGCACCGGGGAAATATAACTGCATTTTGGCGCTACATTATCAAAATCAACATCTCCAGTTAACGCATAGCCGCTTTTTTTTGTTTCATCTTTTATTCGGTTTATGCCGACGTCTATCACTACCGCATTTTCTTTTACCATGTCTGCTGTTACAAATTTTGGCTTTCCGATTGCTGCAATAACTATATCAGCCTGCAGGCAAAGCGCTTCCAGGTTTTTGGTGCGTGAGTGACAAAGCGTAACCGAAGCGTTTCCATAGGCTGTGTTCCGGCTTAACAGGATACTTATTGGTGTTCCAACAATATTGCTTCTGCCAATTACTACCACGTGCTTCCCGCTGGTTTCAATTTTATAATGCTGCAGTAATAAGATGATTCCAAAAGGCGTAGCCGATATAAATGATGGAAAACCGAGCACCATATTGCCCACATTTACAGGGTGAAATCCGTCTACATCTTTTTCGGGTAAAATGGTATTGATTACTTTTTCTTCAGAGATGTGTTTTGGTAGCGGAAGTTGTACCAGGATTCCATCTATGGCTTCATTAGTGTTTAAGCCGGCTATTGCATCTAAAAGTTCTTCTTCCGAAATAGAGTCATCAAACCGAAGCAATGTGGATGTTATGCCAATTTCTTGGCAGTTTTTTACCTTGGACGCCACATAAGTTTCGCTGGCAGGATTGCTTCCAATAAGCACTGCAGCGAGATGGGGTATTTTTTTTCCTGCAAATTCCAGGATCGATATTTTATTTTTGAGGTCTTCCTTTATCGCTTTGGATGCCAGCTTGCCATCTAATATTTGCATACGGCAAAATTAACTACCTCTCTTCAATAATTTTGTTTTTCAGGAAAGTAGAAAAATATAATTTTTATTTCTAATTTAAAGGGACAGTAAACTGAGCGCTTTGGGAAAAATTTATATTTTATGCCTGTTTCTATTGTTAAGTGGCCGCCCACAGGCTCAATCACTTCGCAGGCCTGTAGCTGCTTCATACATCGGGCTGGGTGCTTACAGCGTCAATCATGTAGATGTATTTTCATTTACTTCAAACCAGGCTGCCCTGGCGCAAATAAAGGATGCCGCCATCGGTGTTTATGGTGAAAGGCGATTTTTACTGGCTGCTACTAATATGTATTCCGCAGTGGTTGCGTTGCCAACCAGGCAGGGAAATTTCGGAATTCAAATAGATTATTTCGGGTTTAAAAATTATAATGAATCTCAAATAGGGTTGGCGTATGCACGCACTCTTGGCAATAAGCTCGATATAGGCGTAAAATTCAATTATTATTCTTTTCGAATTCCCGCCTATCAAAACTCTTCTGCTGTTAATTTTGAAATAGGAGCCATCGCCCACCTGACAGATAAACTGCATGCCGGCATACATTTTTACAACCCCGTAGGCGGAAATTTATCAAAAACAAATAATGAAAAATTACATTCTATATACAAATTTGGTATCGGTTATGAAGCTTCACCAGATTTTTTAGTAAGTGCTGAAATTGTAAAGCAGGAAAATTTACCCGTTAATGTAAATGCAGGAGTGCAGTATAATTTTCAGAAGCAATTTTTCGTAAGGGTGGGTATCGCCTCGGAAAACGAATCTCCCTACGCAGGTGCAGGCATTCGTTGGAATAATATGCGGCTGGATGTAAGCGCCAGTTATCATCCCAGCCTGGGGCTGAGCCCTGGTTTAATGGTAATTATTAATTTCAAATCCAGTGACATTGAAAAGAACTGATTATATAAAACTTCTTTTACGTGGAATAATTATTTTACCCTTTTGCCTTTCAGTTGAATTTGCGTATACACAAGTAATGCCCCCTGATCTGACCGAACCGCCACCCGTTGCAGAACAGCAACTCGAAAACCTTACTGAATCCGGCGATGATGCCGTTACGGAGGATGATTCCTATTTGCAGGAATTAATGCATTTCATTAAAGACCCTGTCAATTTAAATTATGCGGATGAAGGGCAGCTCCAGGAACTTAGATTCTTGTCACCGATACAAATTCATAATGTAATATCCTACAGAAATCTTCTGGGAAAATTCATAAATATTTATGAGCTGCAGGCTGTGCCCGGCTGGGATATTTCTTTGATAAGGCGGATGCGGCCATACATTAGCGTCAGCAATAAGGTTGATATTTTTAACAGTGTCGGGAGTCGTTTAAAAAATGGCGATAATACGCTCCTTGTAAGAGGCACCCAGACTTTGGAAAAGGCCAAAGGATATTTATTGAACAGCTCCAATGCTTCCGGTTTTTATCCCGGAAGTCCGCAAAAAATATTGGTCCGTTACAAATACCTGTTCAAAAATCTTTTACAGTATGGTGTTACTGCAGAAAAAGATGCTGGTGAACAATTTTTTAAAGGGGCACAAAAAAATGGGTTTGATTTTTACTCGGCTCATTTTTTTATAAGAGATATTGGGATCATTAAGGCTCTTGCTGTTGGCGACTTTACCGTCAATCTTGGCCAGGGCTTAACGCAATGGCAGGGACTCGCCTTTAAAAAAAGTTCAGATTTAGTGAATATTAAACGCCAGTCGGATGTTTTGAGGCCCTACAATTCGGCAGGCGAAATCGCGTTCCACAGGGGTCTAGGTATCACCCTGAAAAAAAATAGTTGGGAAGCCACCGGATTTATCAGCTACAGGAAGATGGATGCTAACGCTAATATAGATACTTTGAATTACCAGGATTTTGTTTCGTCGCTTCAAACTTCGGGATATCACCGTACTGCGAGTGAAGTGGAGGATAAAGGTTCGCAGGGCCAGTTAAGTTTAGGAGGGAACATTGGTTACTCAACTGATCGCCTGCACATTGGCGTAAACGGAGTGCATTATAATTTCGAACATACTATAACAAAAGCGGATTTCTTATATAATGTTTATGCATTGGCTGGAAGAAAAGCTGGAAATTACAGCATAGACTACAGCTATACCTTTAAGAATATGCATTTTTTTGGTGAAGCCGCCACAGACGAAGGTTTTGATAAAGCATTTATAAACGGATTATTAATAAGCGTGGATTCGCACGTAGATATGAGTTTTTTATACAGAAAAATTTCCCGTGGCTACCAATCGCTTTATTCCAATGCTTTTACTGAAAGCACCTACCCTACCAATGAAAGTGGATTTTATGCAGGAATTACCATTTCCCCGGTTGATTATTTGCGAATGGATGCCTATGCAGATTTCTATCATTTTCCCTGGCTAAGATACAGGGTGGATGCACCAGCTACCGGCAATGATTATATGCTGCAGCTAACTTACCAGCCAAATAAGCAGGTAGCAATTTATACAAGATACCGTACGGAAAGAAAAGCAATCAATTATAACCCATTTACGCTCACACTAAATCCTGTTGTAGCAAGACCAAAGCAGGGTTTACGGACCCAATTTTTCTACAAGTTAAATGCGGTATTTACTTTCCGGGCGCGGGCTGATCTTTCCTGGTTTGATAAAAGGGGTGATGATCCGCAAAATGGTTTTTTGGTTTATACTGATGTATTATACAAGCCTGCGCTAAAGGCCTTCTCGGGTAACCTTCGCTTGCAGTACTTTGAAACCGGCGGATACGACAGCAGGTTGTATGCATATGAAAACGATGTGCTGTATGGATATTCAATCCCGGTTTTTTTTGATAAAGGATACCGGTATTATGTAAATTTTAATTATGACATTACCAGGACACTTGCTATTTGGGGACGTTTTGCGCAAACTATTTATAGTGGTAAAAATGAGATTGGTACCGGCCTGGACGAGGTTCAGGGTCATACCAAATCAGCTCTGACATTACAGGTAATATGGAGGTGGTAGATTCATTTATTTTCGCCACAATAATAATCCCGGGTGTTGGTCATTATCATAGAATTGTCAAATTTCCCGTAAATAGTAGGGGATAATTTTGATGCATTCGCATCCGCTATCTATGCCTTTGCTACTTTATAATACGTCATCAGGGTAGGAGTACATCAAGGAGTATGCGATTCTGACATATTGTCGAATCCCAGCTACAATATTTCATTATGCTAGTGGGAAGGCAGCCATGAAATAGAAGGGAAATCAATACATAAATGGCAGGGGATGTAAAAAAAATGATTGGATGAATTTTCCTGCGAAATTGCCCTTAAGCCTTTCCTTACCTTTGTCACCGAAAGCATGATTGATATCGATTCGCGCCCCGGCGCGAGACCCTGCAAAATCAGTAATAAAAGTGAGCCCTTTTAATAGCTCATAAGAAAAAAAATACATTTAAGTGCAGCGAAAAGGTACCTTGCTATGTCTTTAATAAAATGTTAATGTGAAATTTTCATCAATTAACACTTTTTTGTATCGTTTTCTGGGAAACTTATATTCGTGAATCTTAAAACTAAAATCACACATGAGAAAATTTCTGATGATATTTTCAATGCTTATGCTCTGTGGAGTATTTGCATTTGCACAAAACCGAACTGTAACTGGAACAGTTACGGATGTTACCGGGGCACCGGTTCCCTATGCTACCGTTACTGAAAATGGGACCCGAAATGCAACGACTGCCGATGCGAATGGCAATTTTACACTCAAGATGAAAGGGAATGGCGCAATTACCTTTACAGCTACTGGCTTTGATGCAACGTCTGTTACGCCTTCCGGCAATAACGTTAATGCATCTTTAAAAAGGAATAGTACAGAATTAGAAACTGTTGTCGTTGCAACCTCTTTAGGCCTTCAACGTAACAAAAATACGTTGCCGTATGCTGTGCAACGTCTGGCCGGAGATGAGGTAAGTAAAACAAGAAACGATAATTTTATGAGTGGCCTCTCTGGTAAAATTTCCGGATTACAGGTTACTCAAAACAATTCTTTGGGAGCCTCCACTAATGTGGTTATTCGGGGATATAAGTCCTTAACTGGAAGTAACCAGGCTCTTTTTGTTGTAGATGGTACCCCGGTAGATAATGCAAATAAGAATACTACAGATCAAAAGACAGGACGTGGCGGATACGATTACGGCAATGCTGCAGCAGATATTAATGCCGATGATATCGAATCCATAAATGTATTAAAAGGTGCTGCTGCGACAGCTTTATACGGTTCAAGAGCCGCAAATGGTGTGATTTTAATAACTACTAAAAAGGGAAGAAAGGGATTGCATATCACGCTTAATTCGGGGGCATCAACCGGCTCTTTTGATAAAAGCACTTTTGTTAAATATCAGCATGAGTACGGCGGAGGTTATGGAGCAAGAAATCATTATGGATCACCGGATGGTAATTTCTTTTATTTTGATGTAAATGGTGATGGAATTGATGATTTGGTTGATCCCACTACCGAAGATGCTTCGTGGGGCGCTAAATTTGACCCGAACCTATTGGTTTATCAATGGGATGCGTTTGACAAAACTTCTCCAAATTATAAAAAGGCTACCCCCTGGGTTGCAGCCAAGAATGATCCAACTACTTTTTTTGAAAAGCCCACATCTTTTAACAATAGTATTTTGTTAGATGGTGGTGACGATAAGTTTAATTTTAAACTAGGCTATACCCATTCGGATGATAAAGGAATTTTGCCAAACAGCAAATTGACTAAAGACCTCGTAAATTTTGGGGCTACTTATAAAATTTCCGATAAAGTAACAGCAAATGCCTCTATCAACTATTCTGAGATAAATGGATTAGGAAGATATGGCACCGGTTACGATTCAAAGAATCCAATGCAGGGATTCAGGCAATGGTACCAGATGAATAATGATATGAAGGAATTGAAAGATGCTTATTTTAGGACAAGACAAAATATTACCTGGAATTGGGCTGATCCCCAGGATCCTGCTGCCGGACCCATTTTCTGGAATAATCCATATTTTGATAGATATGAAAATTATGAAAATGATAGCAGAGGCAGGTATTTCGGAAATGTCGGTTTGGTTTATAAAGTTACCGATTGGCTAACTGCACAGGCACGTGTGTCATTGGATTCTTACGATGAAATGCAGGAAGAAAGATTGGCGGTAGGTGGCCTTCCATTCTCATTGGCAGGTGGTACGGGTAACGATGCCTCCGGATATTCAAGGCTTAACAGGAGTTTTAAAGAATACAATTATTCGGGCCTTCTGAATTTTGATAAGAATGTTACCAATGATTTGAATGTAAAAGCATTGGCAGGTGCTGACAGAAGACAAAATAATATAAGCTCTATTCTTGCTGCTACTAATGGTGGTTTGGTAGTTCCTAAATTTTATGCGTTGTCCAATTCATTGAACCCTATTAGTGCACCTGTTGAAAACCTTGATTTAATACAGGTAGATGGAATATTTGCAGGTGCTACCTTAACCTGGAAAGAAATGTTGATTTTGGACGCAACAATAAGACGGGACCACTCTTCCACACTTCCAAAAGATAATGCTTCTTACAATTACCCATCTGTATCCACAGGATTAATATTTTCTAAGCTGGTACATAATGCTCCCTGGTTGACATATGGAAAGGTCAGAGCTAATTACGCAGAACTGGGCAATAGTGCGCCGACTCACAGTATACAAGATATTTATACTGCTCTGCCATCTTATGGATCTGCAACATTATTTGCAGTTCCCGGAACTAAGAACAATGAAAAGCTAAGACCTGAAAGGACGAAAAGTTACGAACTTGGCCTTGAAATGAATTTTCTTAAAAACAGGTTAGGTTTTGATGTAACCTATTATGATGCTAAATCAGTAGATCAAATATTACCGGTAGCCGTATCAACGGCAACAGGGTATGATTTTGAATATATAAATTCAGGGGTTATTCAAAACAAAGGCTGGGAAGTTACTTTAAATCTCACTCCTTTAAAATCTAAGGATTTCCGGTGGGATGTGAAGGTTAACTGGACAAAAAACAACAATAAGGTGCTTTCATTATTCGGACCTGATTCTTCTGCTGTTTTACAACTAGGATCATTCCAGGGCGGTGTTTCTGTAAATGCCGTTCCGGGCCAGCCTTATGGCCAGATAAGGGGGAGTGATTTTATCTATACCAATGGCCAGCGCACTGTACTTGCTAATGGTCGTTATGACAAGACGAGCACTTCAAATAATGTTATTGGAAATGCAAGCCCTGATTGGCTGGGAGGAATAAACAACACCTTCACTTATAACAATATTTCATTGAGTTTTTTAATCGATGTTCGTAGGGGCGGTGACATATTTTCCCTTGATACTTATTACGGGTTGGCCACAGGGCTATATGATATAACAGCAGGAAAAAATGATTTGGGAAATGATGTAAGAGCCCACGTTGCAGATGGTGGTGGCGTTATATTACCAGGGGTTACTGCAGATGGAAAGCCCAACACAACAAGAGTGAATGGAGATTTGACATTTAATGGGGAGCAGCAATCTTATTTTGGGATTTTTGGTTACGTAAGAAATCCTGCAAAAGCTTTTGTATATGATGCCAGTTATGTAAAATTGCGTGAAGTGGTTTTGTCCTATTCTCTTCCTGCCACCTGGATCACGAAAACAAAAGTTTTTACAGGGATAGACATAAGTGTGTATGGAAGAAATCTCTGGATCATACATAAAAATATGCCTTATTCCGATCCTGAAGAGTTATTAAGTTCAGGAAATATACAGGGATACCAGAGTGGTGCATACCCCTCTACGCGTACTATTGGTTTTAATGTAAACTTTAAATTTTAAAATAATTGAATATGAAAAAATTATTTATTATAACCGGATTACTCTTCTTTCTTGTTTCGTGCAATAAAGACCTGAGCCATCTGAATATTGATACCAAACGCTCAAGTACGGTTCCGTCGTATACTTTATTTTCCAATGGACAAAGGAACCTGGTAGATCGGTTGGCTACCCCTGACGTAAATACGAACATCTTTCAGCTAATAACCCAGCAATGGACTGAAATTACCTATCTCGATGAAAGTAATTATGATTTGGGAACACGTACTATTTCTGATAATTGGTGGAGGGGAATGTACAAGCAAGTTCTCGTAAATTTCGAGGCTTCTAGAAAAATTATACCAGATGATGTCTTAGACCCTGACATTCAGAAAAATGAACTGGCGATGCTCGACATTATGGAAGTTTATACCTGGTCTGTTCTGGTAAATACTTACGGAAATATTCCATATACAGAAGCCTTAGATCCGGCTAATTTGTTTCCAAAATACGATGATGCTCAAACAGTTTACACCGATTTATTAAACAGGCTTGATGCAGATATCGCTGCGCTGAACCCTGCTGCCGGAAGTTTTGGTAATGCAGACCTCATATACGGAGGGGATATTGTGGCGTGGCAGAAATTTGCCAATTCTTTAAAATTGCGCATGGGAATGGTGATAGCAGATTCTGATGCCGCCAAGTCAAAATCGATCGTCGAATCTGCCGCCGCCAAAGTTTTTACTTCTAATAGTGAAAACGCGTCCTTTACTTACTACGCAGCTACTCCTAATGTAAACCCTGTATGGACCAATGCGGTGCAAAGCGGAAGAGATGATTACGCTCCTGCTAGTACCATAATTGGTATTATGAATGCTATTAGTGATCCACGCAGGCCATTTTTCTTTAATTTAAGGGGTAATCCTACCTATAAAGGCGGCGAACCCGGTGCTGGTAGTGCAGATCCTTCAATTGCGCGGCCCAGCGATAAAGTTGAGCAACCTGACTTCCCTTATGTGTTAATCAGCTATTCTGAAGTGGAGTTCGACCTCGCAGAAGCTATTGAAAGAGGCTATTCTGTCGGTGGCACAGCGGCAGAGCATTATACAAGTGCGGTAAGTGCTTCTTTAGACTATTGGGGGGTTTCCGCGGCTAATGCTACGGCTTATTTAGCTCAACCTTCAGTTGCTTATGCTACGGCCACCGGTACTTACAAGCAAAAAATCGGAATACAAAAATACCTGGCGCTTTATATGGATGGCTTTGATGCCTGGGTTGAACAAAGGAGGTTAGATTATCCAATCCTGGTAGTACCCGCTGATCCTCAATCGGGTTACCCTGTGCGTTACACCTATCCTGATAACGAGGTAAATTTAAATTCAGCAAGTTGGTCAACAGCCAAAACCGCAATGGGCGGTACGGATAAAGTTGAAACTAAATTATTTTGGGATAAATTCTGATAGCAGGCTTTTCTAATCAGGTGGCTTCCTGCGAAAAAAGTTGATCATCGCAGGTAAGAAATATTTATTCCCGAAGTGAAATGAATGATATGAGTGATTAAGGTGCTGATCATAAATTCAAAAGATTTATGATCAGCACCTTAACTCGTTTTACATATCGTCCATTTTTTTTTGGGCGGTGATATCTATCATAAAATTCAAATAGAAACTAAAATACAAATGATAAAATTTCTACTGCTATTTTTAGCGCTAATACTCAGCGGAGTGTTGGCATTCTCCCGAACACACACCTGTTTCTGGCACAGTAAGGTATGAACCAGGAGCCCTATTCCTTTTACCCGCGTTGTTATCTCAGGTACCAAAACCGGAACTACTTCAGATCAAGATCGGCCCTTTAGTGTTGAGACGTCAAAATACATTAACCGGAAATAGCCAGGCTTTGAATGAATTAGAAAATGTTGTTGTTTCCGGCGCTATTCCTCGGAAGATATAGAAAATGTATGGTACCATTGGGTTTTCGTTTGTTTTTTATTGCTATAAAAGTTCATTTCATCAACTCATTAATATAACAAAGCTTATTTTTGAAAAAAAATAATAAATGGATATTCCAAAAGAGCAACCCGCACAATTAAACATAGAAATATCTGAGGAAGTTTCTGAAGGAGCCTATGCCAATCTGGCCATTATAACCCACAGCCATGCTGAGTTCGTAGTTGATTTTGTAAATGTAATGCCCGGCACGCCGAAAAGTAAAGTAAAAAGCAGGATCATATTAACACCCACTCACGCAAAGCGTTTCATGAAAGCCATGATTGATAATGTGAAAAAATTTGAATCGGTTAATGGAACGATACAGGACATTGAAGCGGTTGAATTGCCACTAAACTTCGGGGGGCCTACAGCTCAGGCATAGGGCAACAATAAATCCCTCCGGAGGAGTGACTTGCCAACTCATGATATTGGGGGTGAATTGTTTGACTGGTCTGCGGCATAGAAATTAAATTTGTAGTTTTTAATTTAATAAAAATGAAAGAAAGGGATTACAAATTACACAGGGCTGTATTACAATCAATGACTTTTGAAGAAGCAGATGATCATGTTACGAATTGGAATAACAAAACTGAATCTGAAAGATTACATGCCGCATGTTTTCTTATCAATCAAATATTTAATGTTAGCCCGTCAGATAAAATAGATTTACAATTTACTGATAAACGTAAGCACAGTAATGGCTAACCTGTTTAATGAGGATTTCCAGGATTGTATTCGGACTCTTAATAATAATAGTGTTAAGTATATTCTTGTAGGGGGATATGCTGTTATTCCCGTGGATATATTAGAAGCACCGCTGATATGGATATATGGGCAGATAAAACAAAAGTGAATTATCAAAAAATAAAGAAAGCGTTACATAAATTTGGAGCACCTGTTTTTTCTGAAAGTGAATTTCTCGGAAATGAATTTGATGTTTGGGGTTTTGGAAGTGAGCCAAATCGAATTGAAATTATGAGTAAAGCAAAAGGGCTAAAGTTTGACGTTGCCTACAAGAGAAGCAAAACCTATATGGAGGAAAATCTACCAATCAAATTTATTCATTTTAGTGATTTATTAGAATCAAAAAAAGCTACCGGAAAATATAAAGATAAAAATGATATTGAGCAATTAAACAAAAAGAACAAATTGTAGCTATTGCATCTTTGCTTTAATAAAAATCAAATTAAAGTATTCCCTCGTCTGCAAAGCTAAAATAGCCTTCGTCACTTACAATAAGATGGTCAATAACCTGGATGTCCAGGTATTTAGCCGCCTCTTTAATTTTTTGCGTCAATTCTTCGTCCTGCCTGCTTGGTTTTAAACTGCCTGATGGATGGTTGTGGCATAAAACGATTGAAGTAGCTTCCACTTCTAATGCTTTTTTAAAAATAATCCTGGGATCCGCAACCGTGCTGGTCATTCCTCCTTTGCTTATTATTTCAAAGTGGTTAATCTTATTTGCTTTGTTCATATATACCACGGCAAAAACTTCATAAGAATAATCTTTAAGTGTTGCTTTGAGAAATTCTGCGAGTTCATTACTTGATCGTACAAAACTTTTGTTAAGAAAAGAGGTAGCCTGGCGCCTCCGTCCCAATTCTAATGCTGCCGCGAGTGTTATCGCTTTTGCCATGCCAATTCCCTTTATGGTCATCAATTCCCGCAGAGATACTTTTCCCAGTTCATTCAAATTATTTTTCCCCAAGGCCAATACTTCTTTGGCCAATTCCACTGCACTTTTATTTTTACTTCCGGTACTTATCAAAATAGCCAGCAGTTCGGAGTCGCTCAAACTTTCTCGTCCTTTACTGAATAACTTTTCACGTGGCCTGTCATCAACCGCCCAGTTTTTTATGGACGTGGAAGACTTGTTAGAACTTTCCATAGTTTTAAGTTAATTACCAGCAATATAAATGATAATTTCGCCACATCAATATTTGCTTTCACCAATATTTTTTCGAGATGCATCCCAATGTAAAAATATTTTCAGGTACAGGTTCGCAATACCTGGCAGAACAAATTGCTATAAAGTTTGGGGAGCCGCTTGGTAGGATCAATATACAAAAATTCAGCGATGGTGAAATAGCGGTAGAATACCAGGAAAGTATAAGGGGCCAGTTTGTTTTTTTGGTACAAAGTACTTTTGCGCCTACTGATAATCTTATGGAGCTGCTTTTAATGATAGACGCAGCCAAGCGTGCTTCCGCATATAAAGTAATCGCTGTAATGCCTTACTATGGCTATGCCAGGCAGGACAGAAAAGATAAGCCAAGGGTTGCTATTGGTTCCAAACTAGTTGCTAATATGCTTACTGCCGCAGGGGCGGACCGGGTAATTACGATGGATCTTCACGCGCCACAAATCCAGGGCTATTTTGACATCCCTGTTGATCACCTGGATTCATCTGCTATTTTCATTCCCTATATTGAAGACCTTAATCTTGAAAACCTGACCTTTGCGGCACCGGACGTGGGCAGCGCCAACCGAATACGTGATATTGCCAGCTACTTTGAAGTTGATATGGTAATATGTGACAAGCATAGAAAAAGAGCCAATGAAATAGCCAGTATGGTTGTTATAGGTGATGTGACGGACCGTGATATTATATTGATAGACGACATCTGTGATACGGGTGGCACCCTGGCAAAAGCAGCCGGTTTATTAAAAGAAAAAGGAGCCAGAAGCGTGCGGGCATTTTGCACCCATCCTGTATTAAGTGGCAATGCTTTTGAAAATATTGAAGACAGCGTCCTGGAAGAATTAGTAGTATGTGACACGATTCCTGTAAGTAGAAGGATTGACAAATTAAAGGTGGTATCAGTAGCCGAATTATTTGCCATTGCCATTCGTAATGCTTTCGAAAATAAAAGTATTAACAGCCTTTTCTTAAGAAGTAAGATGCTTAAAAAGAATAAGTCCAGGTCTGAGTAGTTGTATTCGGTAATTATTTTTCAACTTTCGACTTTCCCAATATATTACTTACCTTTGCGCCTCAAAAAAATATATTAATGAAAACAATTACAATCGAAGGACAAATCAGGACCGAATTTGGCAAAACAGCCACCCGTCAACTTCGCTCTGAGGAAAAAGTGCCAGGTGTAATTTACGGAGGTGCAAAGGAAATTAATTTTTCTGCTCCGGCAACGGCTTTTAAAAGCATTGTTTATACACCTGATTTTATGCTTACAGAAATTAAAGTTGACGGGACTTCTTACAAATGCGTATTAAAAGATACACAGTTTGATAAGGTAAGCGACCAGCTTATTCACGTTGATTTCCTGGAACTTGTCGGTGACAAGAAAGTGACCGTTTCTATTCCTCTTAAATTTACAGGAGTGCCTGCCGGCGTTAAAGAAGGCGGTAAATTAGCTGTGAAAATGAAAGCTTTAAAAATAAAAACGATTCCGGAACATCTATTGGAGCATATTGAAGTGGATCTGACTGAACTTAAGTTGAATGAAAATATTCGGGTTCAGGATGTAAAAGCTAACAATATGGAAATTCTCAATTCCCCGAGAATTCCTATTGCTTCTGTTGCCATGACGCGGCAACTTAAGCAGGAAGAAGCTACCGGTGCAAAAGTGGCTCCTGCGGTCGATGCCAAAGCTGCCCCTGCTGCCAAGACTGAAGCAGCACCCGCTAAAAAATAATATCATTTATAATATGAATGTCCCCTTAAACGGGGACATTTTCTTTTTATATTGCGGGGTTAAGTTACCAAAATGGAACTATAAAGTTTGCGTACATTTGCCAACTAATTTTTAATTATGGGAATGGATAGAAATACGGTTATAGGATTTGTATTATTGGCTCTTTTATTTTTTGGATATTTTTATTATACAAGCCAGGGCAAAGAGGCGTTGGAAAAGCAACAAAAACATATACAGGATTCACTCAACCAGTTATCACAAAAAACGGATACCCCGGTAAATACATTAAAAGTCACCGGCAATGCCTCCGTCATAAAAGATACTGCTTCATCGAATATAGAACAGGATTCAACAGGAAAGGAACAATTTTTTACACTGGAAAATAAAGTTCTCAAAATTACATTTACCAATAAAGGAGGACAACCCCAACGGGTGGAACTCAAAAATTTTAAGACTTTTGATAAAAAGCCACTTATACTCCAGGATGGAAAATTTAATAATATTTCCTACGCGATAAATACCGGCACGAATCAAACGGCACAAACGGGCGATTTACTTTTCATCCCATCGCAACTTCAAAAAACTGCAGATGGTAGCGAAATGATCGGCTTTAGTCTTCATACAAAGGACGGACATACAATAGAGCACCAATACGTTTTGCAACCTGATGATTATATGGTTGGGTTTACTATAAAACTGGATGGTGCCGATAAATTAATTACACAAAATACGCTTAACCTGACCTGGCAGGCAAAAGCCAATAAGCAGGAAAAAGATATTGTGTGGGAAACTCAACAGTCCCATATTTCATTTGTGGAGGGCGGCGAGTACGATTTTGAGCATATAGTTGAAGGGAAAGAAGACGATAAAAAATTTGAAAAACCTCTCGAATGGATTGCGTTGAGCCAGCAATTCTTCGCTTCCTCTATTCTCGCTAAAAACAAATTCACGGGTGGGGACATAAAATGGGATTCACCCAAAGATACCAGCCTGCAAATAATTAGTAAAGCTACTGCAAATTTGAGATTGTCGGTGCCTGCGGGAACTGATGTACTAATTCCTTTGCAGCTTTTCTATGGCCCGAGTGATTACAAAATTTTAAAATCATACGGTAATCAAATGTACAATATGGTTCCGCTTGGCAGCGGCATATTCGCTTTTGTGAAGTATGTCAACAGGGGTTTTGTGATGCCTGTTTTTAATTTTTTGAGCAGCAAAATAGCCAGTTTCGGGCTTATTATCGCCCTCCTCACCATAATCATCAGGCTACTGATCTCGCCGCTTACTTATCAAAGTTATTTGAGTGGTGCCAAAATGAAATTGCTTAAACCTGAAATTGATGCGCTAAAAGCCAAATATGGAGATGATAAACAAACATTTGGTATGGAGCAGATGAAGCTGTTTCGCAGCGCGGGTGTTAACCCTTTGGGAGGTTGTATTCCGGCGGTATTACAGATACCCATATTCTTTGCGCTCTATAATTTCTTTAATTCCAATATTACCTTGCGCGGACAAAGTTTTTGGTGGGCGAAAGATTTGTCTTCCTACGATTCGATATACAATTTACCATTTACGATACCTTTTTATGGAAATCATGTAAGCCTGTTTACCATTCTCGCTGTCATAACCAGCCTTTTGATATCGTTGTATGGAATGAGCAATATGCAGGATAACAGCAATCCTGTAATGAAATATTTGCCTTTTATTTTTCCGGTAGTACTTTTGGGAGTTTTCAACAAACTTCCTTCATCGCTTACCTGGTATTATACCGTTTCTAATGCGATCACTTTAATTATCCAGTTTGTGATCCAGAAATATATCATTGACCATGAAAAAATCCTGGCCACGCTACAGGAAAATAAAAAGAAACCGCCCACTCAGAATAAATGGCAGGAAAAGATAACGGCAATGCAGGATAGCAACAAGAAGCTGCAAAACATGCAGAAAAAAAATACCAATAATAAAAAGTAGATCGTCCGGTTATCTGCAACTATTAAACCGGCAATTCTGTCTTTAATAATAAGATTTAAAAAATTATTGATGAAATTTTATAAAACATTTTTATTTGTTACCAGTTTTTTTCTTGCGTTGGAAACTTATGGGCAACAAAACTTTACTGAAGGAAGCCTTGTATATAACATCTCGGTAGAAACAGGAAGCAGTGAACCCAAGATGGCTGACATGCTGGATGGCGCTACTACAACTGTATATTTGAAGGCTAACCAAAGCCGGACTGAAATGATCAGCGGGCTGGGTAGCGAGGCTACCATCCACAATGCAACAACCGGTGGCGGAGTGATTCTGAAAGATTATAGCGGGCAAAAACTTATGATCACGTTGACACCGCAGGATTGGGATAAGAATAATAAAAAGTATGATGGTATAACATTTGAAAATACAGGTGAAACCATTGCAATTGCCGGATTTAATTGTCACAAGACCATTGCAAAATTAAGCGATGGTTCTACTTTTACAGTGTATTATACTACTGATGTAACTGTTACTAACAAGGATTACGATGCCCAATTTAAGAATTTACCGGGCCTTGCTGTACAATATGAAAGACAAACCGGAAAAATGACTTTCAAATTCACTTTAGCAAAAATAAATTATAGTAATGTTCCTGCATCTAAATTTGAAATTCCAACCTCAGGGTATCGGGTGCTAACATACGATGAAACCAAAAAATAGTTGCTGTTGCTATTGGGCAAATTGAAAAATATTTCTTTCCTGGGCAGTGAATCCATTAAAAACAATGAACCGGCTCTATCCTGGCAACTTTCTAACTACAATTACCAAATAGTATTCAGATATGATCTTGCAATGAGTACTGCGCTATAAGATGTAAACAAAAAGCCTGCATAAGCAGGCTTTTTAAGATATAATCTCTTAAGATATTTATTTCCTTGATCTAATAATAAGTTTATAGCCGTCCCGCTGGGTATATTCGGGTATTAAAACTTTTTGCTTATACGGTAATATATAAATGGTATTTCCTTTTTTATAAGAAACATACGCATCACTTACTAACGTGTTGCCAATTTGTTGCTTATTTAATAAAAAACTTCCTTTATAAGAAATACCTGATTTCAGATTAAATGCAATTGAGTTTTGTAAAGTTCCTTTAGTAGCGATGTTTAACCGGGTTTTATTTTTTTTAACAAAACCACCTCTGTCGGCAGAAGCCATGAAGTAAACTCCACAAAAGCACAGTATTACAATTGCTATTTTGGAATATTTGTCCATTTGAAAATTAATTTAATCTTAACAAAAGTACGAAAAAATTGTGAAAGTGTAATGCCATTCATCAAATTTGTTAAACTTAAAATTTGAGGGTAAATTTAATGCGTTGGCGTGTTTTTGAAAAAAATATGTAATTTGGGATTAAGATAAAGACTATGAAAGAGAACCCATACAGGCAAAACAGGGAAGAAATGAAAGAACTGCTTTTGCAGTATAGTAATTTCAAAAGTGGCAGGAAATTTAATTTTATTGAAGAAGAATCGTTTGAACGGATTATTGATTATTTTGATGAAAGTGACGATCTTCCTTCAGCGGTTGAAGCGGTTAACTATGCAGTAGAACAATTTCCTTATTCAGCAAGTCTCCATATAAAAAAAGCGGATCTTTTGATCGCCACGCGCCGTTATCGTGAGGCCCTTTCTTTGCTGGATAAAGCGGAACTGCTTGACAGCAATGATATAAATCTTTATATACTAAAAACTGATGCACACCTGGCGCTTGATAACCAGGAAAAAGCTGCCGCATTGCTCGAAAAAGCCATTCACGTATTTGAGGGAGAAGAAAAAACTGAACTACTTTTTGAACTTGCCGATGTGTACGATGATTATGAAGAATTTGACAAAGTTTTTAATTGCCTGAAATTGATTCTTGAGCAGGACCCTACGAACGAAGAAGCTCTATATAAAATTTGTTTTTGGACGGATTATACCGGGAGAAATGAAGAGAGCATAAAATTGCATCAAAAAATAATTGATGAATTTCCCTATACCCAGTTGGCCTGGTTTAACCTGGGCGCTGCCTTCCAGGGCCTAAAATTGTATGAAAAGTCTGTAGATGCATACCAATATGCCATAGCTATTGATGAAAAATTTGATTATGCTTACCGTAATTTGGGCGATGCTTACCTCAGGTTGCACAAATACAGGGAAGCAATAGAAGTGTTGCAGAAAGTGCTTGAGCTTTCCATGCCTGAAGAAGTTATTTATGAAGCTTTGGGTCATTGTTATGAAAAATTAAAAAATTATGCACAGGCGAGATTTCATTACCGAAAAGCTTCTCACCTGAATTCGACAGATAGCCATTTGTATTTTAAAATCGCAGGGACCTATATGAGCGAAGGCCACTGGGACAGTGCGGTAAAAAATCTTGAAAATGCCATGCGGATTAACAAATCGCAACCGGACTATCATTTTGCATTGGCCAAATGCTATATTCAACTTCGCAGAATAAAAGATGCCGTAATCCATTTTTCAAGTTTCATTAAAGCCCGGCCGAAAAATGCCAATGGATGGAAGGAACTTATTATATGCCTTTACGATGCCGGTTATTTTGAAGAAGCCCTGGAACAGGTGTACAATGCTCAGAAAAATACCAATTACAAACCTCTTTTTACATTCTATAAATCGGCTGTCCTGTTTGCAATCGGAAAATCCAAAGAGGCACTGCTGCAACTGGAACTTGCCATGCAGAAATCTCCGATACTTATTAAGCAATTCGTGGAGTTGAATCCTTCTCTTCTTCAGCACCAATCGATAGTTGAGTTAATAGCTTCCTACAAAACCAAAACCCCACGAAAGAGAAAATAGGTGTATTCTAATTCCTGTTTTTGAAATATTGCCAGTACAAAACTATCTTTGTCGCTTCTCAAAAAAAATAAGTATGAACTTTAATCTCTCTCAGATTCCGGAAAGGGTTCCGAAGCCACGGCAATATGGTTTAACGATGATAATGGATAAAGGTCTTAGCATCGAGGAAGCAAGGAATTTCCTAAGCGCTGCGCACCCGCATATCGACATTATAAAGCTGGGATTTGGAACCGCTTTTGTAACGCCAAACCTTAAAGAAAAAATTGATTTATACCAGTCTTTTAATATCCCTGTCTATTTTGGGGGCACATTATTTGAAGCATTTTTAATAAGAAACCAGTTTAATGACTATGTAAATATTTGTAAAGAATTCAAAATAACATACATGGAAGTGAGTGATGGATCCATTACCATTCCTCATGCCGAAAAGTGCGGCTATATTGAGAAGCTTACAAAGCACGGTACCGTATTAAGTGAGGTTGGTAGTAAAGATGCAGCACATATCATACCTCCTTATAAGTGGATAGAATTAATGAAAGCTGAACTTGAAGCCGGTGCCACTTACGTGATTGCCGAAGCCCGCGAAGCGGGCAATGTAGGAATATACCGCGGAACCGGCGAGGTAAGAGAAGGGCTCGTGCAGGAAATTCTTACCCAGATTCCTCATCAAAAAATTATCTGGGAGGCCCCTCAAAAAGCGCAGCAATTGTATTTTTTAGAATTAATTGATTGCAATGTTAATCTTGGAAATATAGCTCCTTCTGAAGTTATTCCGCTCGAAGCCATGCGGATTGGTTTGCGCGGCGATACTTTTCATTTGTACCTCAATAAAGAAATGGCATAATGAAGATATATGGTTTGATTGGAAATCCCCTAAGCCATTCTTTCTCACAAAAATATTTTACTGAAAAATTCAGAAAACAAAATATTACGGGATGTCGTTATCTCAATTTTGAAATAAAGGATTTAAGTAAAGAAATCAGTCAAATAAGGACAGACCCGTTTCTTTCCGGGTTGAATGTTACCATTCCTTATAAATCACAGATCATTCCATTCCTGGATGCAGTTGCTGAAGTATGTAAAGAGATCAACGCGTGTAATTGCATCAAAATAGATGACGGAAAATGGACCGGTTTTAATACGGATGTTATTGGTTTTGAAAAATCATTTGCCCCACTGCTGCAGTCACAGCATACGAGGGCTTTGGTACTCGGTACTGGGGGGTCTTCGAAAGCTGTTGCATTCGTCTTAAAAAAATTGAAAATTGATTTTCTATTTGTAAGCCGCAAAAAGGAAAATTCTGCCACCGTCATTAATTATGAATCAATAACTCCCTTGCTTTTGGAAGAGTTTACAATTGTAATTAACACAACACCTGCGGGAATGTTTCCTAACGTTGATGTGTATCCGCAATTACCGTATCACAGTATTTCCGAAAAACATTACTTCTTTGATTTGATCTACAACCCATCCGAAACTGTATTTCTTTCCAAAGCGGCCGCTATGGGTGCACTGGCTAAGAATGGTGAAGACATGTTGTCTATACAGGCAGAGGAGAGCTGGAATATCTGGTCTGCGTAACTATTGGAAAAGTTAATCAGAAAGTATCCTTTTTAATTCTCCGGGAACGGTTTCCACTTTTTTTTCTTTGTAGTTAAAACATACCATACCGGTTTTTGCATTGGCAATAATAACCGATAATTTATCTCGTATTGTTGATATGGAGTAAAAAATCTCGAAACCTACTTTTGAAATTTCGCCTGCAAAAATCCGTACCGTAAGAAAATCATTATAGAAAGCCTCACTTTTAAATTCTACTACAAGTTCATTCATAATAAGAGAAGTGCCTCCGGCCTCCATTTCAGTAAAATTATGTTGCTGAAGAAACTGCATGCGGGCCTCATGAATTATTTCTACCAGCGAATTATTGCCTACATGGTTGCCATAATTTATATCTGTTATTCTAACAGGAATTGTACATACCGCAACGCATTTTTCCGGGAGATCAATTTTTATTCTTGCCATAGAAAATGCCGATATTACTCATTATTATCTATTGCGGTTGAATGTTGGGCAATATCAATTAGACTTGTTGATGTGGGGGAAAGCGTACTTACCAGCATAATTTGTTTCCATTTATCAATCTTTTTATTCCATACAGTTTTTGGGGGATATTCATTATCGGCAGATAGGATTAAAGTGGCAACTTTAGGGGAAATTTTTACCGGTTGTCCTTCGGGTCCGGCTATAGTAATATATTTTTTTACTTTAGATAGTGCATTTTCGTAATTATAGGCAACCATATTGTCGTCTTTTGGGGTTTTAATAATGTCCTCTAAGATTTTATTATTTAGCTTAATTGAATCCTGAATTTTTGTAGCTGTCAGATTATCCAGGCTTGTCGCTGTTACAGATGCAGAAGAATTTGGATCCTGGCTACCCCCGGAATTAAAGAGTTGCGAACTTAAAAAAATAATAACAAGAGATGCAGCCGCAGTTAACCCATAAAAAATAAATTTGGATCTTTTCCGAAGCCCGCGCAACGATAAAAAGTTTCCCGCATTTTTATTGAGCTCTGCATTAATATTATTCCACAATTCTGCCGGTGGCTCTGCTTCATATTCATATAATTTTTCTTTAAAATTTTTCATAATTAGGCTTAACTGTTAATGGGATCATTGCTTGTTCTATTTGTCATTTTTTCAAGAGACTTTTTCAATACGCCTTTTGCCCTGGCTAACTGGGATTTGCTAGTGCCTTCAGTTATACCCAGTAAATCCGCAATTTCTTTATGCGAATATCCTTCAATAACATGCAGGTTAAAAACTGTTTTATATCCGGGCGACAACTCATTCACGAGGAGAATAATATCTTTCACAGCTAAAGTATCCAGTACATTCAGCGCGGTATCTTCACTCGTATTTTCCTGTACTTCCGTTACGTTATACAGTTTGACCTTTTTTCTGAAATGCTCAATAGAGGTGTTAACAAATATTCTCCTTATCCAACCTTCAAAGGAGCCATCGGCTCTAAACTTGGTTAGATTTTTAAATATTTTAATAAAGCCCTCCTGCAATACATCATTGGCATCATCAGTATTACCTAAATAACGTAAGCATACACCATACATTTTAGGAGAAAATTTTTTATATAGATGTTCCTGCATCTGCCGGTTTCCGTTAATACAACCTTTTATTAGGTCGCTTTCCGAGGGAGTTTGGTTGCTTTGTTCGTTCAATTTTTTGAGGTTTAATCAGAGTCTGCATGAATATCCAAAGCCCCTTTCAAATAAAGAATTAATTTTTCTACGGCTTTTTTTCTATGGCTAAAAATATTTTTTTCTACCAGAGGCATTTCTCCAAAGGTCTTTTCGGCACCCTCCGGCATAAATACAGCATCATAACCGAAGCCCATTGTCCCCCTTCTTCCTGCAATAATAGTGCCCTTACATACGCCTTGAAATATATTGTGTTTTCCTCTCACGGTTAAGCATACAACAGTCCTGAAGCACGCACTACGGTCCGTTGCATCTTTTAGTTTGAAAAGCAATTTGTCAATATTACTTTCAAATGATCTTTCTTCTCCCGCATACCGGGCACTTTTTACACCAGGTTCACCATGTAGCGCTGTTACTTCCAGACCTGTATCTTCTGCAAAACAATTTGTTTGAGTAAGTTTATAAATAACTGTTGATTTTTCAATTGCGTTTTCTTCCAGCGTTGCGTAAGGTTCAGGAATATCAATATGGATGCCAGCTTCAGAAAGAGACAATATTGTAAAATCGTCATCAAGCAGGCTTCTTACTTCTACAACTTTATTTAAATTATTGGTTGCAAATATCAGTGTCTTCATTTTTATTTGTGAATATCAAAAATTTTTTGAAGACTCTTCCACAATTGTTTTTTTAATTCCGTTTTCTTTTGAATGTCTTCGAGCGCGGGTGCCATCATATATTGTTGCTCCTGGAAATGTTGTATCTGGAAAAAAGGAATGGCAAAAGGAAGATCTATTTCGCTGCCGGTTACGCCAAAAACCAATATTTTTTTGGAATGCAGTTGGGTTATTAGTTCACGATAAGTAATAGTATTTTCCTGGAGAAAATTCACAAAAGCGATATCTGCCATTGTCAGTTCGCATGCAGACAGCAGATCATGCAAAAAATTCAATTGAAGATCGCTCAAAAATTTATTCTGGCTGTCATTGGCCAGGAAGGTTATTTTTTTTTCATTCCCGCCTAAAAACTCAATTTGACTGGCCCCATTTACAACTTCACCCGCTCTTTGGGATTTTAAGTCCACGAGCTTATTTCCAAACAACGAGTGATATAAAAATCCATTTAGTTTAATATCGTTCCAACCCATGATACGATTTTACCTCCCTTTTTTTTCGTTTCTTTGTAACAAATTTAGTGATATGATCGCATTCGCAGACTTTAATGTTACCAGGGCCGAAAGAAGTAAAATAAATTCCATGTCTTTGGAAAACATCCCATTCGGTAAATATTTTACCGATCATATGTTGGAAGTGGACTATGAAGATGGTGAATGGAAAACCGTGGAGATAAAGCCCTACCAGCCTTTACTTCTTTCACCGTCCCTCGCTGCTTTGCACTATGGGCAGGCAATTTTTGAAGGAGTGAAAGCATATAAAAACCAGGAAGGTGAAGCCCGGATATTCAGGCCGTGGGAAAATTTGAAGCGCTTTAACATTTCTGCAGAAAGAATGGAAATGCCTAAAGTTCCGGAAGAAATTTTTATAGAAGGAATGAAACAACTTGTTAAAATTGATGAAAACTGGATTCCAAACAGGCCTGATCACGCACTGTACATCAGGCCATTTATGTTTGCTACTGATGAGATGATTGGGGTAAAGCCATCAGGTAAATATAAATTCATGATCATTTTAAGTCCTACCGGGCCCTATTATAGTGCTCCAATGCGAATTTATGTTGAAGAGAAATATGTAAGGGCTGTTGCCGGTGGCGTAGGATATGCAAAAAATGCAGGAAATTATGGCGCAGCAATGTTTCCGTCAGCCGAAGCAAAAAGAAAAGGATATGACCAGGTGCTTTGGATGGACGCTGTGGAACACAAGTATGTGCAGGAGTGCGGCACTATGAACATTTTTTTCATCATAGGAAATAAAGTAATAACACCAGGTCTGGATTCTGGAACAATTTTAGCCGGAGTAACGAGGAATAGTATAATAGAACTTTTGCAGGAACGAGGCTTAATGGTAGAGGAGCGGGATTTGAGTATTGACGAGATTGTTTTCGCATATAAGGAAGGAATGCTTCTCGAAGTTTTTGGAACCGGTACTGCTGCCACTGTTTCCATGATTAAGGAACTGAGGTATAAAGATTTTGTAATGGATTTTGATATAGAAAAGTGGAAAATTGCCCCTATAATAAAAAGCAACATGACCGCAATTAAAGACGGCAGACAGGCAGATAAGTATAATTGGATGACGAAAGTATAATTACACTTATGAAATTTGGTGTCATGATGGCGTTTGTTCGGCTTCCAAATAATTTTGGAATTTCACAATCCTACGCTTACCTTTGCCGTCCAAAAAAATTAGGGTAAAAGTAATGCCTACAATTCAACAATTAGTACGAAAAGGAAGAACCATTATCAGGGCGAAAAGTAAATCAAGAGCGCTTGATAGTTGTCCGCAGCGACGTGGCGTGTGTACGAGGGTGTACACAACTACTCCTAAAAAACCAAATTCAGCTTTGCGCAAGGTTGCCAAAGTTAGGCTTACCAATAAGCTTGAGGTAATTGCATACATACCGGGGGAAGGTCACAACTTGCAGGAACATTCTATCGTATTGATTCGCGGCGGAAGGGTTAAAGATTTACCGGGGGTACGTTACCATATCGTTCGTGGAAGCCTTGATACAGCAGGTGTAAAGGACCGTAAGCAAAGCCGTTCTAAATACGGTACCAAAAAGGAAAAAGTAAAAAAATAATGGCCTGAGGTGCTCCGGCGGATCATTTAATAGATATTCTTCCGGCACTCCCCCCTGGTTATTTTGTATAAATCAACCGAATAAATTTATAAATAACACAATGCGTAAAGCACAAGCAAAAAAACTCCCCCTGGCTCCTGATCCTAAATTTCAGGATAAATTGGTTACCCGTTTTGTAAATAATTTGATGTTGCAGGGTAAAAAAAGCGGGGCATATAGTATTTTTTATGATGCAATTGAGAAGGTTACCAAGATCTCAGGCGAGGATGGATATGAAGTTTGGAAAAAAGCTTTGGCAAATGTAACTCCTGGTGTAGAAGTAAAAAGCCGCCGTATAGGAGGCGCTACTTTTCAAATTCCGGCTGAGGTGCGTGCGGATAGGAAGACCTCCCTGAGTATTAAGTGGCTGATAAAATACAGTCGCGACAGGAATGGCCGTAGCATGTCTGAAAAACTGGCCAATGAAATTGTTGCTGCCAGCAAAGGAGAAGGAGCTGCATTTAAAAAGAAAGAAGATACACACCGTATGGCAGATGCTAATAAAGCATTCGCCCATTTCAGGATTTAAGATATACAAAAATCAAATGTGCGAACCCTTTCTGATTTTAGAAGGGGTTTTTTGTGGGAGATCATTGTTAAATATATCATCTGTCATGAATATAGTAAGCAGAATATTTGTAGCTTTGCGCCTCCAAAAAGTATTCAAAAGAATTAAATAAAATAAAATAAAACCAGGGCAATGTCCGACTTAAGATTTCAAAGAAACTTTGGTATTGCTGCTCACATTGATGCAGGCAAAACCACCACTACAGAACGAATTCTGTATTACACCGGAGTTAACCATAAAATAGGCGAAGTACATGATGGCGCAGCTACTATGGATTGGATGGCACAAGAGCAGGAAAGAGGTATTACGATAACGTCTGCTGCAACTACCTGTTTTTGGAATTTCCCAACGGTACAGGGTGTAAAAACGCCTGATACCAAATTATATAAATTCAACATTATTGATACGCCGGGTCACGTGGACTTTACCGTAGAGGTGGAGCGTTCGTTACGGGTTCTTGATGGCCTGCTGGCACTATTCTGTGCAGTAAGCGGGGTGGAGCCCCAAAGCGAAACGGTGTGGCGCCAGGCCAATCGCTACAAAGTTCCCCGTATCGGGTTTGTAAATAAAATGGACCGCGCAGGTGCAGATTTTCTTAATGTTGTAAAACAGGTAAAGGAAATGCTGGGTGCTAAGGCCGTGCCATTGCAACTGCCGATAGGAGCCGAAGATGGCTTTAAAGGAGTGGTGGATCTTATTACCATGCAAGGTATTATATGGGATGATGCCACACAGGGAATGACGTACAAGGTTGTGCCCATCCCTGAAGATATGGTAGAAGAGGTAAATGAATGGAGACAACACCTGATTGAAGCAGTTGCAGATTATGATGAAAAATTGCTGGAGAAATTCTTTGATGATCCGAATACAATTACTGAAGATGAGATTCATGAGGCAATTCGTAAAGCAACCATTGATATCTCTATCATCCCTATGATGTGTGGTTCGTCTTTTAAAAATAAAGGTGTGCAAACTGCATTGGATGCCATTGTAAGATACCTTCCCGGTCCCATGGATCTTGAAGCGGTTAAGGGCATCAATCCTGATACCGGTGAAGAAATTGAGCGCAAGCCCGATCCGAAAGCACCCTTCGCTGCATTGGCATTCAAAATAATGACGGATCCTTTCGTAGGTCGCCTGGCATTTTTCAGGGCCTATTCCGGTCACCTCGATTCCGGTTCTTATGTATTGAATACAAGAACAGGCAAGAAAGAAAGAATTTCAAGAATTATGCAGATGCATGCCAATAAGCAAAACCCAATCGATTTTATCGAAGCGGGCGATATTGGCGCAGCAGTAGGATTTAAAGATATTAAAACAGGAGATACACTTTGCAATGAAGATCATCCGATTGTATTGGAAGCAATGACTTTTCCTGAGCCGGTAATCTCCGTGGCGGTTGAACCTAAAACACAGGCTGACGTGGATAAAATGGGTATGGCTATTGCTAAACTGGTAGAAGAAGATCCTACGTTAAAAGTAAAGACTGACGAAGAGACCGGCCAGACCATTTTAAGCGGTATGGGTGAACTTCATCTCGAAATTATTGTTGATCGAATGAGGCGTGAATTTAAAGTTGAAATAAACCAGGGTGCACCGCAGGTGGCATATAAAGAAGCATTTAAAAATACCATCGAACACCGTGAAGTACTCAAAAAGCAAACGGGTGGCCGGGGTAAATTTGCCGATATCGTTTTCGAAATAGGCCCTGCAGATGAGGAATTTTTGAAAGAAGGCAAAGGGAATTTCCAGTTCGTAAATGGATTGTTTGGAGGTTCTATTCCAAAAGAATTTGTGCCAGCCATACAAAAAGGGTTTGAAACCGCAATGACGACAGGCGTATTGGCGGGCTATCCCATGGAAAGTATGAAAGTACGGGTGTTTGACGGTTCATTTCACCAGGTGGATTCCGACGCCATGTCATTTGAACTTTGTTCAAAGCAGGGCTACCGCGAAGCTGGCCGTAAAGCTAAGCCTGTATTGCTAGAGCCTATTATGAGAATAGAAGTTTTAACTCCTGATCAATATATGGGTGACGTAACAGGGGATCTTAATCGCCGCCGGGGAATGCTGGAAGGAATGGATAGCAAGCATGGAGTACAAGTGATAAAAGCAAAAGTTCCTTTGAGTGAGATGTTTGGATATGTAACTCAATTGCGCTCATTGTCCAGTGGCCGGGCAACATCAACGATGGAGTTCAGCCATTATGCACCAGCACCTAACAATATTGCTGAAGAAGTGATGGCAAAACAGAAGGGGAAAGTAAAAATAGAAGACTAAAATTTAAGCTGGTAATATTGATCATAAACAGCCTCACTAATAACGGGGCTGTTTTTGTTCGAGGGTATCCCAAAAATTAAACTTGTACAATGCCTTCCCGAATGGCAAATAGCACCATTCCAACACGGCTTTTAAGCTGGAGCTTTTCAAAAAGAGCATCACGATAGGTATCTATCGTACGAGGGCTTACGTGCATTGCATCGGCAATTTCTTTGTAAGTTTTTTCAGAGCAGGCCTGTTTCAAAAAAGTGATTTCTTTTGCATTAAGAGATGCCGCCGCAGTAACAACAGGGTCCTTTTTTCTTTTTTCTTCGTTATTTACATAATACATCATTTTGCTACTTATGAGATCGTTCGAATAGAACCCCTTTGAAGAAATACTCTCGAGAGCTTCCTTTAGAACAGCGGGCTTACTGTCTTTAAGGATGTAACCCCTGGCGCCATGGTTAATCATCCGGATTACGGAACGATCACTATCCATCATGCTGAGCACCAGGATATTTGTCATGGGCAGATGGATACGTATCCACATGGCAGTTTCATAACCATCCATTACCGGCATGCTTATATCAAGCAATACAACATTCGGGGCTACATTTTTAGCAACCTGCTCAATAAAATGTTGCCCGTTATCTGCCTCGAGCAAAACCTTGAAGCCTTCAAAATTGTTGATAATTGTTGCGAGGCTATTGCGCAGCAACACATGATCGTCAACGAGTGCAACAGTAGTCATGCTTCGGAAGCTTTTATAGATATTAAAATAAGAGTACCCTTGCCAGGTTGCGATTCCACTGAAAATTTTGCTCCAATTATTTTACAACGTTCCACCATATTTTTCAAACCAATCCCGGTATGCTTTTTATTAATAATATTCGTATTAAACCCATTGCCATTATCGCTTACAGACGTTTCAAGAACATCTCCATTGCGCTGCAACTTAATAGAAATTTCATCGGCATTTGAGTGCCTGACAATATTATTGAGCGATTCCTGGATTATCCTGAACAAAATGATCGCGTTGTTAACATTCACAACAAAGGCTTCTTCGTCTGCGTAAAAGAATGTTGCAAACTTTCCGGTTCTTTCAAATTGCGAAAGTAAATCTCTTACTGATTCTATTATCCCAATTGATTGTATACTATCGGCATTAAAGGAGTGACTCAGGTTTCGAAGATCGCCGATAGCCTGCCCAAGAAGTTCATCTGTTTGGGCAATTTCTTTTTCTTCCGGTTGAGATCCTAAACTATTGAGTCGCAGCCGCACGAGACTCAGTACCTGCCCGATATTATCATGAATTTCGTGGCTGATATAATTAAATGTGTGTTCCTGTATTTCCAGTTGAGTCGTAAGTAATGTTTCTGCAAACTGTTTTTTTATTTTTTCATTTTCTACAATAAGCCTGTTTCGTCGTGAATTATGCCGGGCAAGCAAAACCAGGAAGAGAATTCCAAGAAATACAATGACTATTAAAATAGCAATGATAGTTAGTATAGCTTCTTCTTTGGCTTCGTGCATAAATAGAACGCGTAAGTATAAGCGGAGTACAATATAATATTAAAAACCGGCATAAGAACCCGGTAAATGCTTTTATTGTTAATGGTAATTTTGTTTAATAAAATATATTG
>JBDTOV010000014.1:0-55842 GCA_039933035.1 Ginsengibacter sp.
GAGCATTGTTGACCTGTAAGAGAGCATTGTTGACCTGTAAGAAATCAATGTTGACCTGTAAGACATCAATGGAATAGAGATTTAGCTTAGTCATCGGCTTTAGATCATGGAGGATGTAATGTGCTTAAGGCCAGGCCTTAGCCAAAATTGCCCAGGCTACAACCGGGGAGACTTTTTTTTCTTGTTCCACGACCTGGAGATCGTGGCGGGGCGATTGCTGGTTGAAAGTCCGGTACCACAAGCAATGTCTAATGCTTTATCGAGTTTTTTGTCAGGAGGTAAATAATCTTTGATATGTTGTATCGTATTGCCGTGGAAGCCAGGTCGTCCTTTTGAATATCGTTCCGCTGCTGTCTTTGTATTAAAGTAGTTCATTACCTGGTGGTGTCGTGTTGTTAGTCAAATTTTTGTTTCATTCCCTTGCTTCAACTCAATTTCTTTTCCATAAATACAGCCCCGCTGACCGGGTTAAAACGGTAAGAAGGTACTTCGTAAAAACCGAATGAACGATAGAGATTTTGGGCCCGCGTCATTGTTGGCAACGTGTCCAGCCGGATACGTTTGTAGTGACGTTCCCGGGCAATGGCTACAATCCGCTCCAATAGTTTTCTCCCCAACCGGTGCTGTCTGTATGCTGGCTGAACGTACATTCGTTTCAGTTCGGCCGTCTCCACGTCAAGCTGCCGAATTCCGGCACAAGCAACGGCAGTTTCATTTATATAAGCAAGAAGCAAAGCGCCTGTTGGCTTGTTGTATTGTTTGTCTATGGTCTCTAACTCATCGCTGAAATTTTGAAAACTTAAGTCTATTTCTAACGATGCAGCGTAAAGCTGAAATAGATTTTTTGCATCTCCGAACTCCAGGCTCGTAGTCGCAATTTTAAATTCAATGTCACCATGATGCAGCGTCTCTGTCATGTTTAGATGGTTGTCCGTTGGATTTTTTTTCATGTTGATCTTCTCCTTCCTCCAAAATTAAAGCATTATAAAAATTTGTTGATTGGCTTTATAATAATTCAGTGTTTACACCGGCATCGTAGTTTCACGAAAAGTATTGTATCCAACACCGGATTGCACATGCAGCCACATGCTTTTGCCGGTATTGGTTTTATTAATTAATATTATGTTTAAATTAAACATATATTATTCATGACGGTGGGGAATAGCGTACCGGACAAATGTGCATGACGGAACAAATGCAATCAATCCATAATATTCTTTAACAGGTATTTTTTTTAACTTTCTAAAAAAACAAATCATTTGTAATGAAAATTGCTACTTATAATGTAAATGGTGTAAACGGTCACCTGCCGGTACTGCTTCGGTGGCTGGATGAGACTTCACCTGATGTAGTTTGCCTGCAGGAGTTGAAGGCTCCCCAGGAAAAGTTCCCCGAGCAGGCCATCCTGGATGCCGGTTATCACGCCACCTGGCATGGTCAAAAGAGCTGGAATGGAGTTGCTATTCTCTCCCATAATGAAAAACCGGAAGAGGTACGACGGGAGCTGCCGGGAGACCCTGAAGATAGTCAAAGCCGGTACATAGAGGCCATAATACAAGGCGTACTAATTGGTTGCCTCTACCTGCCAAATGGCAACCCCGCACCCGGTCCCAAATTCGATTATAAGCTGCGTTGGTTTGAACGATTGACCAACCATGCTGCCGGGCTCATGGCATCTGATGTACCCGTGGTAATAACAGGAGACTTTAATGTAATGCCAACTGACCTGGATGTTTACAAGCCGGAGCGTTGGCTGGATGATGCCTTGTTCCGCCCTGAAGTCCGGTCAGCCTTTGCAACGCTGCTTGCGCAGGGATGGACAGACGCAATACGAAAATTATATCCCGACGATATTATTTTTACTTTTTGGGATTATTTCCGCAATGCTTACGGCCGCAATGCCGGCTTACGCATTGATCATTTTTTGCTTAGCCCACATTTATCCGGTCGCCTCATCGCAGCGGGTGTTAACCGGGATGTTCGCGGATGGGAAAAGACAAGCGATCACGCTCCCGTTTGGATAGAACTATCTGAGGGATAAAAATAGGCGGTTCTGTTAAGAGCCCATTTTCAAAACCAACATGGATTATTGAATTCCGGTTTTTAAAACTATAAATCAAATTAAATACTGGAACTTTACGTTTTATCGCTAATTTTTAACGCCTTTATAATCCATGGGTCTTTTTAATTTTTTCACACAGGAAATCGCTATAGATCTGGGTACAGCAAACATCCTCATCATCCACAATGATGAGGTAGTTGTGAATGAACCCTCTATCATTGCCTTAGATCGTAATAATCCAAAAATAGTATTGGCCGTAGGTAAAAAGGCCCTGATGATGCATGAAAAAACTCACGGGAGCATCAAGACGATACGCCCGCTAAAAGATGGCGTAATCGCCGACTTCAACGCGGCCGAATTAATGATCAGGGAAATGATCAAAAAGATCTATCCTAAAAAACCTATGTTTCCGCCAAGCTGGCGTATGATGATATGCATTCCGAGCAGTATTACAGAAGTAGAGAAACGGGCCGTGAGGGACAGCGCCGAGCAGGCAGGCGCAAAAGAAGTGTACCTTATTCATGAGCCATTGGCCGCAGCGCTTGGGATCGGGATTGATGTGGAAGAGCCCGTGGGAAATATGATTATCGATATTGGTGGTGGTACAACAGGGATTTCAGTAATAGCTCTTGCCGGCATTATCTGCGATCAATCCATCAGGATTGCGGGTGATGAATTTACTGCTGATATTATGGAAGCCATAAGACGCTATCATAGCCTCCTTATAGGCGAGCGAACTTCAGAGCAAATAAAAATCCAGGTGGGAGCAGCCACCAAAAACATTGACAATCCGCCTGAAGATATGGCGGTATATGGAAGAGATCTCGTAACAGGCATTCCCAAACAAATAATGGTAACCTACCAGGAGGTGGCGGAGGCAGTTGATAAATCGATATATAAAATAGAAGAAGGCATATTAAAGGCATTGGAAGCAACGCCCCCGGAGATCGCTTCTGACATATTTCGACGCGGTTTGTACCTGACTGGTGGGGGCGCTTTATTAAGGGGATTGGATAAAAGGCTTGAGGCAAAAATCGACCTTCCTGTGCATATAGCAGACGATCCATTAAAAAGTGTAGTAAAGGGAACAGGAATCGCGCTGAAGCATTACAACACGCTCCCTTTTGTGTTTAGATAAATCACTTTCAACGAAATGCCTTCCCGTACTTGTGCCGATCAATACCTCTTTTATTTGGCTATTGATTCGTGCAATTTTTTCAGAACGATTGATGTTTTAAAATTAGCCATTCTTTTTTACGGCTATTGAAATATTCAATTGAGGGTTTACCGATGTCAAGTTTATAATCAAACATTGGATAACCGGGAACAAAATAACCGGGATAGAAATAGGCGAAATTTTCATTTTTACAGTAAAGCATTTTTTGGTAGATCATATATTTTCCGAGGCTGTATTTCTTGTAGCCAGGATCGTATATGGAACAGATACCCGCTGCGCTGGTATTCCCGACGTCAAAAAAACCGGTACCGATCATTTTATTTCCGTCATACACATTTATCATAAAAGTATTGTAGACATCACGGGTACTACCACCGTATAAAAGTCCGTGTAGCGACGGGGCATTTTCGAAGGTAATATTTTCTTTATACAGAGCAAACAAAGCTTCCTGTTGCGGCGTGATAATGGCCTTTTTTATTTCTGTTGTAAACCGGCAGTTTTTACTATGTAATGTCCTGTATTTTTTATCGGGTTGAAAATTCTGTAATCCTACCCGTAACCAAACAGCAGGATATACCTCCCCGTCAAAATATAATATATCTGTAGTAAAAATCGTTTGTTGTATCCTAAACCATCCTAACGATAAAAGATCATCCAGTTCCGAGGGCTCAATTTTAAAAAGTTCTATTAATTGTATATCCACCACGAAAGATTTGCTGCAATAAATATAGCGGAACTTTTTAAAGCCTTATAAAGATTTGTAGATTGGATTTATGATAATTCAGTATTTACAAGAGTAGCGGGGTTCACGATAAGCGTATGATAATCGAAAAAGTAAATGGTCAACCCCCGATGAAAAAGCCGGATGTTTTGTAATGGCACAGTGACAATGCACCGTTGACAATTTATCATATACAAGACAATGGAATATTCCATCTACAGCCTGGGATTAACCGGCTTTATGGGTTCATCAAATGTATTCGCGCCGCGTGTATGTAATTTGCGACGGAACACTTTATCATAACACGTCACATATAAAATATTAAAATCGGGTCCGCCAAAACAAACATTGGAAGGCTGACCCTTCGAAGGTGGCACAGACAATATCGCGTTTACCCGTCCGAGCTGATCCATTATTTGTATACCCAGTCTTGAAGCAACATATATTCTTCCCGAAGTATCACACCTAAGACCATCCGGCCACGCATTCTCTTCGGTATCGGGTACATGCAACCACCCAAAGCGCTGCTTGTAATCCAACGTTCCATCCTTTTTTATTTTATATTCCCATACCCAATGTGAGGCGGACTCGGTAGCATATAGCATCGTTTGGTCCGGCGACAAGGTAATGCCATTTGGAAATTTTAGTCCTTCATCCACCAATACTTTTTCTCCATCAGGGCGAACCAGGTACAATTTACCGGGTTTTGAAGATCCATCCGGTGAGGTAATATAGATGTTTCCATTTTTAGCAATTACTAAATCATTGCCCGAAATGCTATCCGCAACTACGGTTTCTTTTCCGTTCACATCATAGCTCAATAGCTGGTTAGTGGCACCTGCAACCGTATAACGCTTACCATCCGAGCCAAAAAAAGTACCACTTGCCTTTTTAGCATCCACGTCCAATGCAATTGGCTTGCCGCCGGGTTCCACCTCATAAGTCTTTGAAAGCGGAATATCCTGGAAATAAACATTTCCTTTTGCATCGGTCGCTGTTCCTTCTGTAAAACGGTATCCCTCTCCCACCAACTCCCAATCTTCCCCGGGGATGAGCAGATCACTTAAAAATTGATTTTTTGACCCGCCTTTTGCTACCGGTTTTGGCCAGTCTTTCCAAAGCCAGCGCATAGCTTCGGGGAAAATAGCTGTACCGTGTTTGCCATTGTGACCATCCTTTCCCCATTCATGGTTTACCTCGTAGCCGGCGAATGTTAACGCTCTCTCCATGGATTCATTTGCTTTCCACCAATCACCCGCATAAATATTTAAATCATTGGAGCCATCCTGTAAAAAAATGCGAACAGGTTTGGATTCATACTTGCGGATAAGTATAGGATAGCGGTCGGCGCCGCGCAGGCCGGTATACGTTCCGATGGCACTAAATACTCTTGAAAATTCTTCCGGATGCTCCCATGCCGCAGTGAAAGCGCAAACTGCGCCGCTGCTGGAACCACCAATTGCACGATCGTTGCCATTTTTCGATAATTGTATGGCGCGGCCATCGCTTGTTTTTTGCTTTTCTACTTCGGGCAAAATTTCTGTAAGGACACACCTTGCGTACGCATCACCTAATCCATCATATTCAAAACTGCGGTTGAAACGGTCCAACGCATGGGTACCACTATCTGCCAATACTTTTCCCGGGGTAATAAATACTCCAATCGTAATGGGCATTTCATTTTTATAAATAAGATTGTCAAATACTATTGGAGCATTCCATTGAACACCATCCTGGTTTATGTACACACAGGCTGGCTTACCAGGTATATACTGAGCCGGAACATATATCCAACATTCCCGCGTAGTACCAGGAAATATTTTGGATTGATCAAATGTAAATTTCAATACTTCTCCTTTCGGTACACCGGGATGCACAATACCCGCAGAATCCACAGGATAGACTTCTGACGTCGTTTGCGACAGTGCAGCGATTTGAACAGTCATGCACAGGAAAAAAAATAATTGCTTCATAGCGAACCGTTATTATGAATTGTGAGTGTGAATTTTCATTTTAATTGATTCTGAATAAATACAAAAGCCCAGGGTAATCAAGTATTTTGGCAGGTTCCTCAATCGCAATTACTGCTGTTAAATATTCTATTGATTTTTTATATGAATACATAAATATAAAATATCTTTTGGAAAACTATAACTCATGAATACGGCAGTATATGCGATGTGGACAAATACGTTCTGGTTATATAGTTGATTGTGCAGGAAATATAAAATACGTGTAACCTGACAACAATCATGGCCCAGGGCAACCGAAGACATCATTCAGAAAAATATGGCTTCGTAATTTACATTTCCCAAGTAAACTACCTCCTCATGTTCCAGGAAAACACCAAGAAAACCGACAACGTCCCCGAAGTTCCCGAAGATCTTCCCTGCATTTCACTGATCATTCCGTTTGAGCAAAAAATGAATTCAAAAACCGGATTTCAGTTTGTGGTAAATGAAGCTGCAGCCAAAATTGAAAAAGAAATTATAAAAAACTACCCCGAAGATAAGGCTATGCCTGTAGTACAAAAATTGCATAGAATGCTGCAAGATCTTGATCATACCAAACACAATCAAAGCATTGCTATTTTTGTGTCGCCGTTAATAGAAAAAGTATATTACTACCCTTATACAAAGTTCGAGGATACCATTTATAAAAGCGCCATTTACAATCACGATCACGCCGTATTCAATTCACAATTGTCCGGGACACGGTGGCATGAAGAAGAACCTCAAAACGAACTTAGTCAGGTGACATGAATAGTACAGTCAACAAAAGATTTTTTAAGCGAACGTAAAATAGACCAGGAAGAAAAAAATTTTATTGAAAGGACAGGCTCCTTAAAAGATAAACTTGAGCTGGATGCAAAATTGCTGGATGTTTATAAAAACGAAGAGGCCCATGCTGATAAAAACCGGACACTGTCGCTGCAACCAGGGCAGGAAAAAAAACTGGAAATAAGTTTCCGCATAAAATATCCGAAGGACAAAAAGTTGATTTTAGAATAGTAAGACCGGGTTCTATTTTCGCAAGCTGCCAACAGTTAATCCATGATTTTAAAGCAGGCGAAAAGCAGTATGGCATCCAGGTAAACTGATGGCCACTGGGCGGATCGTCATTCGTTCTGTGAAGATCATTCTTTAAAATCCATTCCCAAATTATACATCAGAAAACTCCAGGTATCCGCGGCTTCCTCAATTAACTTGCCGGTTGGCTTGCCAGCGCCATGTCCAGCCTTTGATTCCACCCTTATTAGGGTTGGGTTGGTTCCGTCATTACAGGCCTGTAATGTCGCGGCAAATTTAAAACTATGAGCAGGTACGACGCGGTCATCATGATCGGCTGTTGTAACCAACGTTGCCGGATATTGTATGCCTGGTTTTAAATTTTGTAGCGGAGAATATCTATATAAATTTTCAAAATCCTCCTGCTTATCACTGCTCCCGTATTCTGTAGCCCAGGCCCACCCTATGGTAAACCTATGATAGCGAAGCATATCCAAAACGCCCACCTGGGGAATAGCGACCTTGAAAAGATCGGGCCGCTGTGTCATTACTGCACCAACAAGCAAACCGCCATTACTCCCTCCACGCATAGCAAGCTTTGACCGATTGGTGTATTTTTTATCAACCAGGAATTGAGCGGCGGCGATAAAATCATCAAATACATTTTGTTTGTTTTGCAGCATGCCTGCCTTATGCCAGGCTTCACCATATTCGTTACCGCCACGCAAATTTACCATTACAGAAACACCACCCTGCTCCAGGAAAAATGCATTGGAAATGGAAAAGGCCGGCGTAACAGGAATATTAAATCCACCGTAACCGTACAATAACACGGGGTTATTACCATCCAGTCGCAGCCCTTTTTTATAGGTAATGAACATAGGCACTTTCGTTCCGTCTTTACCGGTAAAAAATGATTGAACGGTTTGATAGCTATCGGCATATAATTTCACTTCGCTCTTCCTGAAAAGATGGGATTCGCCCGTGGTAATGTTATATCGGAATATGGCAGATGGATAATCGAAAGAAGAATAGGTGTAAAAGATTTCCTGGTCAGTTACATACCCGCCAAAACCGCCCGCAGTGCCAATCCCCGGCAAGGCTATTTCCCTTTCAAGGTAACCCTGGTAGTTCGTTTGATATACCCTTGTAGAAGCATCCTGCAAATAAGTACAAAATAATTTATGGCCTGCCGTTCCCACTGATTCCAGCAATACTTTTCGTTCAGCTATGATCGTTTTCCAGTTTTCCTTTGCGGGGTTACCGGGATCAATGAGCACCACTTGATAATTGGGGGCATCTGCGTTTGTGCGTACCAGTAAATAATCACCATCGTTATCGATAAAATTAGCTTCTGTGTCAAAGCCTTTTATTAGTACAGTAAAATCATTGTCTGCAGTATTAATTTTCAAATCCTTTATCCAAAGCTCGTCGCCGCTGGTTCCTTCGCTGATACCCAGCATTAAATAATGTTCGTCTTCACTAAGTGCAGCGCCTATAGTCCTTAGCGGATGGGCATTGTCTTCGTAAATTAAGACATCGTCACTTTGCGGGGATCCCAACTTATGATAATACACTTTATGAAACTGATTCTGCGTAGTAAGTTTATTTCTTTCATCCGGCGCCGGGTAGCGGCTGTAGTAAAACCCATCATCTCCCTTCCACGAAGTACCGCTGAATTTTATAAAATTTACCTCGTCCTTTATCAGCTCTTTATTAGCAACGTTCATTACATGCGCTGTCTGCCAATCACTCCCGGCCTGTGCTTCCAGGTAAACAGCATATTTTTTATTTTTACTGAAAGAAGGCGTTCCGATAGCAGCCGTTCCATCTTTGTTTATGGTATTGGGGTCAATAAATACTTCGGCACTTCCGGTTAACCCTTGTTGCCGGTACAACACGCTTTGATTTTGTAATCCATCATTTTTATAGAAATAATAATAATCACCTTCTTTAAAAGGAGAACTATATTTTGGATAATTCCACATTTCTTCCAGCCTGTTCTTAATCTTGTCGTGAAAGGGAATGGAAGAAAGATAATGTTGCGTTATGGCATTTTCAGCTTCCACCCATTTCATGGTTTCCTCACTGTTATCATCTTCAAGCCACCGGTAAGGGTCGGCTACTTTTGTACCAAAATAATCATCAAGCTGGTTCACCCTTTTTGCATCAGGATATTTAATTTGCAGAAAAGCGTTTGCGGATCGTTGCGTTTGCATAATAAGAAAGATATTATTTATTTTCATGTATTAGCAATTAAAATAGATAGTAAATAAGTTGACAACTATTTCATGTAACAATACTAATTGTAAATGTGTATTTTTGGCGCTTTTTCAAAGGGTTGATCAAAATTCAAAAGGAAATCATTACAAATAATGGAAAGAAAAGTAACTAAAATAGGCGTTCTCACATCGGGGGGAGATTCGCCAGGCATGAATGCTGCCATCAGGGCTGTTGTGCGCACCGGCATTTATAATGGTATGGAAGTGTATGGAATTTTGCGGGGATACTCCGGAATGATAGAGGGTGATATAATAAAAATGGAAAGTAAAAGCGTTGCTAATATTATTCAAAGGGGGGGAACCATTTTAAAAACCGCGAGGTGTAAAGAATTCTTTACGTACGAAGGAAGAGCTAAAGCATACCAGAATTTAAAATCGCTGGGGATCAACGGCCTGGTAATCATTGGTGGCGATGGCTCTTTCAGGGGTGCCCAGATATTTAGCTCGGAATTTGATATCCCTTGCATTGGTTTGCCCGGCACTATCGACAAGGATATAGCGGGCACTGATTTTACTATTGGTTTTGATACTGCAGTAAACACAGCAGTGGAGGCGATAGATAAAGTGAGGGATACCGCAGATGCTCATGACAGGCTTTTTGTTATAGAAGTCATGGGACGGGACTCAGGATTTATTGCGCTCCACAGTGGTATTGCTACGGGAGCTGAGAACATTCTCATTCCTGAAAGGAGAACGGATATGGAAGATATCATCAATGCGCTGGCAGAAAAGCAGGGCAGAAAAAAATTAGTAAACATTATTGTCGTTGCCGAGGGAGAAGAATTTGGTGGAACCGAAATCGCAAAAATAATTCAGGAGAGAATGCCGGAGCAGGAAGTACGCCTTTGCATTTTGGGGCATATACAACGCGGAGGTGCCCCTACCTGTTTTGACAGGCTCATAGCCAGTCGTATGGGATACTCGGCAGTTGAGTGCCTTATAGAAGGAAGGTTCAACGTTTTTGTCGGAATCGTAAACAGCCGCATGCACTATACTCCCCTGGATGAAGCCGTAAAAAAGAAACAAAAAATCAGCGAGGAATGGATGAAAATCGTAAGAATTCTTTCTTCTTAAAGAAACTGTTACGTTTGGCGCAAGACATTTGATGTAATTGTGTACGATTACATTACGCTTCACCTCTCAACGAATAAACGAATAAAATCACTAAACCTACTTAAATCAAAAGCAATCTATGTCTAAGATTAGTAAAAAATACGAGCATAGCGAAACGGAAAAAGTTGCACGCAAAGAACATTCGCTAAAACGCACCAAAATCGTAGCAACAGTCGGCCCTGCATGTGATACCTTTGAGGGTTTAGTATCCCTCGTAAAAGCCGGTGTAAATGTTTTGCGGCTGAATTTCTCACATGGTAGTCATGAAAATAAAGCGGCCATTATTCAGATTATCCGTAAAATAAATAATACCCTTCCTTATAACATTGCGATACTTGCCGATCTGCAGGGACCAAAGTTACGGGTGGGTGAAATTGAAAATAATGCGCTCGAAATAAATCCAGGGGACATACTCACTTTCACAAATACCAAATGCATTGGCACAAGAGAAAAAATTTATGTTAGTTATCCAAACCTCCACAGTGATGTAATACCCGGTAACATCATTATGATTGATGATGGAAAACTGGAAGTAAAAGTTATTAAAGTTTTAGAAAACAATGATGTGAGGGTGGAAGTAATCGTAGGTGGCATACTCTCCTCCAAAAAAGGACTCAACCTGCCTGACACTAAAATTTCTTTACCTGCCTTAACGGAAAAAGACCTGGCGGACCTGGATTTTATTATTGGCCAGGAAGTAGACTGGATTGCGCTTTCGTTTGTGAGAGAAGTAAAAGATATTCTTGGCTTAAAAGATATTTTAAAGGCACGAAACAGCCATGCAAAAGTTATCGCGAAAATTGAAAAGCCGGAAGCGGTAACTAACATCCGCGACATTATTATTGAAAGCGATGGCATTATGATCGCACGCGGCGACCTGGGGGTAGAGTTACCCATAGAAAAGGTTCCGTTGATACAAAAAGAAATTATCCGCAAATGTATGCATCGTGGTAAGCCGGTAATTGTGGCAACGCAAATGATGGAAAGCATGATAGATCGGGTAAAACCCAACAGGAGCGAAATAACGGATGTGGCCAATGCGGTACTTGAAGGTGCAGATGCGCTGATGCTGAGCGGCGAAACAGCTACCGGGCAGTACCCTACGCTTGTAATTGAAACGATGAGTAAAATAATTCTGGAAATAGAAAAAACTGCTTATGATTATAACAGGAACGATATCCTGGCGCCGCAGCCACATTCTCCTTCTTTCCTGAGTGATGCGTTGTGCTATAGCGCCTGCAAACTCGCTGCGGACGTAAAAGCGGATGCTTTAATAGGCATGACACAAACAGGATATACAGGCTTCATGCTAAGCAGTTACCGCCCAAAATCTTTCCTATATATTTTTAGTAAGGAAAAAAGTCTCATTAACCAGCTAAGTCTTAGCTGGGGCATACACGCTATTTTTTATAATGAAGAAGAAAGTCTCGACGGTATTTTCTTTGACCAGATTGGGATTTTAGAAGAACAGGGATTATTGAAGTCCGGGGACGTAGTGGTGAATACCGGCAGTACACCTGTAAGCCTCCATTTACCAACAAACGTTCTTAAAATAACAAAAATCGGGAGTTGATTTTATTGCATATTCAATCATTGAATTCTGTTTGGCCAAACTAAAATTTTCAAATGAAAGAATCCCCTGTAAAAACGGGAAACTCCTGGTCAAACCCACACAACTAATTTTTTTATTCATTTGCGTTTGAGCAACCCGTTATTAATGAAGTCACTTTGATAATATTTTTAAGATAAAAATCTATTGCTGGCAACGGGTTAATGACGTCTCCAGAACTTACAGGTTCATCATTAATGATTGAAATCCTATACTCAGTTTATAGTAGATAATTGACTATCCCACTTTGTACAAAAGGTTGCCAATATCCGGGGTGTATTTTTAAGAGGTATGGCGAAACATTTTTTGCCGGATTGAACCAGCCAGGGGGTTTCAACATTGGGATATCGTAATAAATTCATTATCTCCAGCAACATATAATTATTGCGGCAATAATGTTCCCGGCGACATTGTACAGGCCATTTATCAGGTGAAGTCCCAAAGGACGTTTTTCGTAAACATAAGAGATATGCACCGCAGTTGCAGCAAAACAAAATCCGGTAAGTACACCCAGTTTCAATCCTCCCATCCAACCAAAAATTCCGAACCTTTCTGCGAGTATAGCAAGGCCAAGCGAACATACCAACATCAATATTACTGATATAACCATCGTTGCGGCCGCACCTTTTCCCGCGTTTGTTTCATTCATAAGCGCCGCATTGTACTCTCTCCATTTTTTTCCAAATAACGCTGTGTACCAGATAGCCCCGAGAAAAAAGTATGCCAGGCCGCCCACTAATACAGCAACCCAATTGATATGATTTAAAATTTCGGTATTCATAATTTGATATTTTGTTACATAAATAATTGCGTTAAAGTAGATAATCTTTTTTCGATTTGCAAATGTAGAGGCGAAAGTAAAACTGGCCGTGTTCACAGAAGAGCATTCCATTAATACCTGCCGGATTTTTTTAAGGGGCATTCCTGAAGATTTAAAATCGTTGTCCCTAACCTATAATGATACTTTAGTTTCCTCAAAGATTTACATAAGGAAAATTTCATTTTTACTTAGAATGCCCTCCATTTCCTTTTCATGATTTTTGCAAAACCCGGAAAGCACCTGGTTTCTAAATAATTACATTAAGATATAAAATGTTCGTCGCCATGCGTAGTGGAGGAGAATTGTTTTACAAATGGGAATTGGCTGATTTGTACGCCACTTTCTAAAGTATGGTCGAATTAAGGTTCAGATACCAGGCAGTTATTTACTTTCGCTGACTATAATCCACAAAAATTTATAGATATTTATACCGCCGATGACAGCGATTTTCAAAAAGCAACCATTTGTACCTATCATAACGCGGAGCATCCATCTAAAAATATACTCCGGAATTATTGAATTGAACATTGAAATCCTAACGGTAAGCGAAATAGAATTTTATCAATTTAATTTATCCTCATCTTTCACTTTACATTCCTAAGTTATGACCATGAAAAAGTATACATTTTTATTTATTCTTATAACCATTTCATATGCCAATTATGCGCAAAATACAGACAGTACATGGATCGTAAATAATTATACCAAGATGGAAAAATATATTACGATGCGTGATGGAATAAAATTATTTACGTCGATCTACATTCCCAGGGATACTACCGTGAAACATCCTATACTAATGACACGCACCCCCTACTCCTGCGCTCCCTATGGAGAAAATAATTTCAAACCTTTCTGGTACAGCTATGAAAAAGAATATTGTAAAGAAGGCTATGTAATGGTGATCCAGGATGTTCGTGGCAGGTGGATGAGTGAGGGGCAATTTGTAAATGTGAGGCCCTTTAAAGCCAATAAAAAAGGTAAAGAGATTGATGAGGCAAGCGATACGTATGATGCTATAGACTGGCTGGTAAAACATGTTCCCGATAATAATGGAAATGTGGGCGTATTTGGAATTTCATATCCGGGCTTTTATTCCACGATGGCTGCGGCAAGCAACCATCCTGCGTTGAAAGCTGTGAGCCCGCAGGCGCCTGTTACTAACTGGTTTATCGGCGATGATTTTCATCATAAAGGAGCATTTTTTCAAATGGATGCATTTGATTTTTATTCTCCATTAGGTTTTGGATTTGGTGTTCCGCATCCAAAACCGATAGCAGGAACTCCTGTTCCCCTGGGATACCCGGATTTTGATAATTACAAATTTTACCTGGAAACAGGTACTTTAAAAAATCTCTCAAAATATATGGGAGACAGCATTGCGTTTTGGAATGATGTGATGTCTCATCCGAACTATGATGACTGGTGGCACGCCCGTGATGCACGTAATGCAACAATAAATTTACATCCGGCTATGTTGTGGGTAGGCGGAATATTTGATGCGGAAGATTGCTGGGGCGCATGGAATTCTTATAAAGCAGCAGAAAAGAATAACCCGGGCAAAGCCTTTAATAAAATTGTTGAAGGTCCCTGGTATCATGGTCAATGGGCCAATAATGACGGAACGCATCATGGTAACATCCCATTCGGCTCCAATACCAGTGAATATTACCAGCAGCATTTTGAAATTCCTTTCTTCAATTTCTTCCTGAAAGGCAAGGGAGATATCAGGCAGGTAGGTGAAGCCAATGTTTTTCTTACAGGTTCAAACGAATGGAAAACCTTTGCTCAATGGCCGCCTGCCAATGTAGAAGACAAAGCATTGTATCTCGGGGATGGAAGTAGTTTAAACTGGTCAAAACCTGCCGCAGCCAATAGTTTTAGCGAATATATAAGTGATCCTGCCAAACCGGTACCTTATGAAGAATTTGTACATTTCAACAGAACAAGAACTTATATGACAGATGACCAACGCTTTGCCGCAAGAAGAACTGATGTACTGGTTTTTCAAACAGACACGTTAATGGATAATGTAACGGTGACCGGGCCGGTGATGGCGGATATCATGGCAGGTATCTCTACAACAGATGCCGATTTTGTAGTAAAACTGATCGACGTTTATCCGGATTATGCAGGACACAATGATGTCAATATTTATGCAGAAAAAGATCCCGTAAATCCCTACCCTATGGCCGGGTACCAAATGTTGGTTCGTGCCGAAATTATGAGGGGTAAATTTCGTAACAGTTTTGAAAAACCCGAACCTTTTGTTCCCGGAAAGATTACCGAAGTAAAATGGGAGCTTCCGGATGTAGCGCATACGTTCTTAAAAGGACATCGCATTATGGTGCAAATACAAAGCAGTTGGTTTCCCCTGGTTGATCGTAACCCACAGAAATTTGAGGATATTTATAAGGCTGATGAAAGTGATTTTCAAAAAGCAACCATCCACATTTATCATGACGCGGTACATCAATCTAAAATTATTTTACCGGTTTTAAAGTAGGTCCGCACGGTGCCAGGCCACTCAAAGTGGCCTGAATATAGGTGTCTGGCCACTTGTACTGGCCTTACACCTATGAGCAGTCTAAACCCCTAAACTTAAATTCACTATATCATCATATCTTTATTTTTTAAATAAGTACATGCCAAAAAATAGGTAAGGAGGCATTATTTGAAAAATGTCCTTTTAAGATTAAACCATTTTCATAATACATTACATTCAATAATTACTTTCAATGAAAAAAATTACATTCCTTTTTCTAATTTTTGTAAATTTATCGGCAATAAGCCAAACCAATATCCATATCATTCCAAAACCTGTTGAACTAACGGAGGGGACCGGCAATTTTACTTTGAATACATCCACCCTTATTATCGGTAACAATGCTGCGAAGCATAACGCCGCTATGTTGAATTTTTATTTGAAAAAATTGTATGGATTTACATTGACTGTAAAAAATATGTCACCTGGTCAACATGTAAAGAATGCGATTGTACTTGAGTTGTTATACCCAGGGGATAGGAAAAAAGATGAATACCATTTTGCGAGTAGTAAAAATGCAGTTATTATAGGAGGAACCAGCAATGAAGCTTTGTTTTATGGAATTCAAACACTACTCCAGCTTTTGCCTGCTGACAGCAATGCCTCCATTGATAATGGTTTTCAAATTCCGCAGGTCACCATAAAAGATTATCCGCGTTTTCAATACCGCGGGATGCACCTTGATGTCGGAAGACATTTTTTTGGACCTGCCGAAATAAAAAAATACATTGATTACCTCGCGTATCACAAATTCAATAATTTTCACTGGCACCTAACGGAAGACCAGGGTTGGAGAATAGAAATTAAAAAATACCCGCTGCTTACTACTGTTGGGGGTTTTAGAAATGGAACTGTCATCGGCCATTATCCCGGAACAGGTAACGACAGTGTTCATTACGGAGGCTTTTACACACAGAAAGAAGTGAAAGAAATAGTGAAGTACGCACAGGACCGGTACATCACTATTATCCCTGAAATAGAAATGCCGGGACATTCATCCGCTGCTATTGCGGCCTATCCACAATTAAGTTGTTTTCCCGGTGAATCGACGGCGATAAAACCAAACACACCCTGGGCAGGTTCAAGAACGGGCAAACAAGTTCAGCAAACCTGGGGTGTTTTCCCTGATGTATATTGCCCTTCAGCTTATACTTTTAAGTTTCTTGAAAATGTTTTGGACGAAGTAATGAAACTATTTCCTTCAAAATATATACATATCGGCGGCGACGAGTGCCCAAAGGATTATTGGAAACGTTCGGTTTTTTGCCAAAACCTGATTAAAGAAAAACATTTAAAAGATGAACAGGGATTGCAAAGCTATTTCATCAGCACAATTGAAAAATATTTAAACAACAAAGGAAGAAGTATAATTGGATGGGATGAAATTCTGGAAGGAGGACTGGCACCAAATGCTACGGTCATGAGCTGGCGTGGTGAAGAGGGCGGGATTGCAGCATCTAAACATCATCATGATGTGATTATGACACCGGGCAATTATTGTTATTTTGATCATGCACAAATAAAAAATGAAGACAGTGTTACCATAGGAGGCTATCTACCCATTGATACAGTGTACAGTTATGAGCCCGTTCCGAGAGAATTAAGTAATACCGAAGCTAAGTATGTATTGGGGGCGCAGGGAAATGTATGGACAGAATATATTGCCAATGACAGTAAGTTGGAATATATGATTTTCCCGCGAATGACTGCATTAAGCGAAGTGCTCTGGAGTTCCCGGGAACGCAGGAACCGCGAAGATTTCTTTTCAGAACTAACTAACATGTATAAACGCTATAAATTATGGGGAGCCAATTATTATAAACCACAATAGCGTGCTATTTGAAGCAGCACTTAACGGATTGATTGTTCATGTTTTCCGGCATTAAGTGATTATAAACTTTGAATAGCCGTTACAAAACCCGGAGATTCAAAACACTTTTCAACTTATCTTTGCCAGGTTTTTGGGTTAATTCTAAAAATTGGGTATTATTGATGCCCGTCACAAATAAGCGGCAACACCTTATTACAAATACCTTAAATAAAATAACAGTATGATTGATTCCCTGGAAAAAATTCCCGTCCTGATTTTTAAAACACCTCAAGAAGGCTCTGAATATGTAGCCCGTATTATCGCTGATCTTATAAAAGAAAAATATGCAGTTGGGAAAAAAGCTGTAATCGGGCTTGCAACAGGCTCTACCCCAAAATCGCTATATGCGGAACTCGTGAAGTTGCACCGGGAAGAAGGATTGAGCTTTAAAAACGTCATCACTTTCAATCTTGATCAATATTACCCGATGGAGCCGGATGCGCTTAACAGCTACCATTACTTCATGCGAAAATATTTGTTTGAACAAACAGATATCGATCCTGAAAATTATTTTTTACCCAATGGCCTGACCCCTAAAGACCAAATAAAACAGCATTGTGCGGATTATGAAAAGAAAATTATTGATGCTGGTGGTATTAACCTGCAGATACTGGGAATAGGAAATAATGGACACATAGGTTTCAACGAGCCGGGTTCCCCTGTATATTCCAAAACAAGGTTGGTTACATTGGAAAATTCCACGCGAATTGCAAATTCTCACGAATTCGGAAATATATCGGCAGTACCAAGAATGGCCATTACAATGGGCATCAGTACCATTATGAAATCGGAGCGTATTATTTTAATGGCATGGGGCAAACCAAAAGCGCCGGTTATTCAAAAATCGGTAGAAGAAAAACCATCCGAAGAAGTACCCGCTTCTTTATTACAGAATCACGATAATTGCACATTTATAGTAGATGAATTTGCGGCTTCGGAATTAACAAGATTCAAATCGCCCTGGCTTACAGGTGAGTGTGAATGGACGCCAACTATTGTCAAAAGTGCGGTAATAGGTCTTGCGCTAAAGCTGGGCAAACCCGTACTTAGTCTTACCAATCACGATTATAATGAGTTCGGCCTGAGCGATTTATTAGTGGACAAAGGAGATGCGTATGAAATAAATCTCGAAGTGTATTATATGCTTCGTGACAGCATAACCGGATGGCCGGGCGGGAAGCCAAACTCATCTATACCCAACCATCCTGAGAGGAGTATTCCTTTCCCAAAAAAAGTACTCATCTTCTCCCCTCACCCTGATGATGATATTATTAGTATGGGAGGAACCTTTATGCGATTACATAACCAGGGGCACGACGTACACGTCGCCTATCAAACCAGCGGAAACATCGCCGTTACCGATGAATTTGTAACGAGGTTCCTGGATTTTACAGTTGGGTTCGAGAAAATTTTTAACATAGATAATACGATCAGTAATACCATATTCAATAAAGCGATTGCCTTTATCACTGAAAAAAAAGCAAGTGAACAAGATACGGATGAAATACGGAGCATAAAGGGATTGATAAGGAGATGCGAAGCGAGAGCCACCTGTAAATATGTAGGACTGAAAGTAGATCATATCCACTTTATGAACCTGCCCTTTTATGAAACAGGTACCATAGAAAAAAAACCAATGAGCGATGAAGATGTGGAACTAACGGTAAAGCTTATGCGAGAAATAAAACCCGAACAGGTTTTTTGTGCAGGAGATCTTGCCGACCCGCATGGCACTCATAAAGTTTGCCTGGATATCATACTTGCCGCTCTTACATTTATGAAAAAAGAGGGTGATGAATGGCTTGCGGATTGCCGGGTTTGGATGTATAAAGGTGCCTGGGAAGAATGGGACATCAGTGAAATTGAGATGGCAGTTCCGATGAGTCCTGACCAGGTGAGAAAAAAGCGTTATGGAATCTTTATTCACCAATCACAGAAAGATAGCGTTCCCTTCCAGGGCAGTGACAACAGGGAATTTTGGCAACGGGCTGAAGAACGGAATGCCAACACTGCTGACCTGTATGCAAAACTGGGTCTTACGAGATATGCCGCTATGGAAGCCTTTGTAAGATTACCGATATAAGGAAGGTTCGCCCGGTGCTCAAAGGGTTCACCAATAATCATCGTGTCCGGCAGCCTTTGGTGTGGCTGACTCCGCCCCGGGAAGATTTGAATGTACTTTCTTGTATAACCGGGTATATATCAAACAAATCCAAAGTAAGAAAGCCAGGAAAGTAATTTTCTGAACTACTGGTAAATACAATTTCAGATAGTTTACCTGGCTGATCCGGCTGAAATTATGATTCTAATATACGAGCCAGCACAGTATGAATGTATTGTTGAATGCAAATTGCACGGACCATTAACCCACCCAAGGCAAAATGAAAACAGAGGATATAATGATCGTATCGCAAAAAAATAAACCTGTACTTTATATTTTATTTTGTTATTCTGTTGGAGGTAAAGCGAAGGCAACATAGGCATCCCCTGATTTTTTTTTCAGCTTACCGCCACCGCAGGCAATTACGATATATTGATGACCATTCACTTCGTAAATAGATGGTGTGGCAAAACCACAGGAAGGCAAATCCGTCTCCCACAACAATTTTCCATCTCTTTTATTGTAAGCTCTGAATTTGCTGTCACTGGTGGCAGCAATGAATAATAAGCCGCCGTCAGTAACCACCGGACCGCCGTAGTTTTCTGTACCTGTATGTATTCCTTTTGCTTTAAACTCCGGGTAATCGCCCAAAGTATCTTTCCAAACCAATTCGCCGGTATTCAGGTTTATTGCATTTAGTACACCCCAGGGGGGTGCCAACCCCGGATAACCTTCCTTGGTTAAAAATTTATTGTAACCTGTACTCGTGTAAGGCAAGTTCCAATACGGATCTTTGTTTTTTATCGGAGCAATAAATTTAATTTTTTGTGTCGGCTTCATATCAAGCACAAAGGAAGCTATTGCTTTTTTTTCTTCATCACTTAATTGCTTAAATGCAGGCATCATTCTCCTGCCGGAATTTATCAATTGCAAAAACTGGTCTTCATTGTATTTCTTATTGGTACCGATAAGGGATGGATAATTACCGCCACCCTGCCTCTCTGTACCATGACATCCCATGCAAGTGGCGGTGTACAATCGCCGCCCGGCCTGTAAGTTGGTCTCTTTAGAAATACGCGAATCTTTTTTCACATCGACCATGGTAAGCACCCAGGGCATTTCACTTCCGTTCATATAAAAAATACCTGTTTGCTGGTCAAAAGCTGATCCGCCCCATTCGCCCCCGCCATCAAAACCAGGGAAAATAATAGTTCCTTTCCTGGATGGAGGATTGAAAATATTCCCGGTTGTATATCCAGAAAATTTTTTCCGGATATCATTGTATGAAGAATTCGATACAATGGTATTAAGGTCTGACGCAGACAAACCCTGTCGCATATAAGCTTTGGGGAAAGTTGGAACAGGCTGCGTAGGAGATAACTCCTCCCCTTCAAGTTCGCTCGCCGTAGGAACGGGTGTTTCTGTAACCGGGTAAATGGGTTTACCCGTATTCCGGTCAAGCAAAAAAATGAAACCCGATTTGGTTACCTGCGCCGCGGCATCAATTTTTTTACCATCTTTCGTTAAGGTTAATAATACCGGGGCTGCAGGCAAATCCCTGTCCCACACATCATGGTGTACAGTCTGAAAATGCCATACCTTCTTACCCGTAGCCGCATCCAGTGCTAATACACAATTTGCATACAAATCGTTGCCCTTTCTTTTACCTCCATAAAAATCATAAGAAGCTGAACCGACTGGAGCGAACACAATTCCTCTTTCTTCGTCTACGCTAAATCCTGCCCAGGCGTTAGCCCCTCCTATATGTTTCCAGGCATCCTTATCATCCCACGATTCATACCCCGCCTCACCGGGCTGTGGTATGGTATGAAATATCCAGCGTATTTTTCCGGTATGCACATCATACGCCCTTATATACCCCGGGGCAGCAGCGGCTTCTTCCGCTACACGGGTCCCAACAATTATTAAATCTTTAAAAATAATACCGGGGGTCGTAGAAGCTACATATAGTTCATTTACATCTCTGCCCAGCCCATTGTGCAAGTCAATGGTTCCATTGGTACCAAAAGATACTATAGGTCTTCCCGTGGCAGCATTTATGCAAAATAGTTTTGAGCCTGCCGTATAAAAAATACGCTTATCTTCTTTTTCGTTGGTGTAAAGGGTAACGCCCCTACAGGCGTTTATTGAAAAATATCCGGTACCCCTGGCGGCACCGGTCGTATCGTTTGCGGGGTTAAATATCCATTTGTGTTTGCCGGTAGCCGCGTCAAGTGCAAACAATTTTAGTCTCGGCGAAACTCCATATAAAACACCATCTACAATAAGGGGGTTTACCTGTATTTGTGTTGTACTATCTACATCGCCCGTATGATATACCCAGGCAACCCGGAGCGTAGAAACATTATTTGTATCAACTTCCTTTAAAAGAGAATAATGGGTGCTATGCTTGTTTCCGCCATACACCTTCCAATCCCTGCCCGATGATACCCCATCATGAGAATTGCACGATATGTTTAACAGGCATACTGTAAACAAAAAAAAACAATATCTTTTTGGTAATTTTCTTCGTATAGCCTTAAGAGTGAGTGACCCCATCTTTACTTAAATATAATACATTGAAAGACGAATGTACAATTTAAAATAACTCAATAGCAACAAGCTATACCCTAAATCTCTAATAAATTCTTCACCTTTTTTTTTTGCCCCAACACCAACTTAAAAATTCCGGAAAAGCCTTACCCCACGTAGCAACATCGTGTCTGCCGTCTTTCAATTCCAGGTAATGGATATCATCGTCAGGATCATACCCTTTTTGTACCAATTCTTCTATGAGTGAAATTGTATCGTCAATTGAATCAATAATTCCGTTCTTATTTCTATCTGCCGTTTCATCCAAAGTGCCCGTTTCAAAAAAGAATTTAAGCCAGGGATAATATTCACCATTCCTGATTTGGTTGTGCATAATCCGGTGATTGTTCTCATTAAAGGACGGATCATCCTGACCTACAGTACGCCACCATAATGACCCGCTGAATACACCAACGTTAGTAAATTCTGTTGGATGGTTCCAAACGATATCCAATGCACTGAGTCCTCCCAGTGAGAAACCGCAAAAAGATTTATCCTTAAAATTGGGTATCGCATATTGGCTCCGGATAAAAGGAAGCAATTCTTCGAAAATAAACCGATGATAATGAAGGGCTTTCGTACCGAGTCCCTGGCTATCTAAAAATTTTGCGGTGCCATATTCATTCTTGCGATCTTTTCCACAACTGATACCAACACAAAAAAGAGGAGCAATTACATCGGCTGCGTACAAAACGGTAAGTATTTCTTCAAAATTCATCACTTCAAAATCCTGTCCGTCATTGATTAGCAGCAGGCTTATTCCCCCAGGCTGAATAAGCCCCGCAGGAAAATAAATGCTTAGCGTTACGTTCCTGGCTAAAAGTATGGATGGCAGAATGTGCGTTTCTGTAGAGATAAGTTTTGCTTTTTCCGCTGGCATATACGCTCAAAAATAAAGTAAAATAGACTCTGAAAAATAAAATCCGAAGTAGTACCGGGTTTGGAACCAAATCAAACACACTCAGAAATCCACTAATATAGGGTTTTCCCTCGCTGGATTACCAATTTCCAAAAAGCAGTTTCTTGTTCTGAAATTTAATTTTACTAAATTGGCATTCAGAAAATTATTTGCAATGACAGTACGGTTCTAAGAATACAACACTTCCGACACAAGGCAAGAAACTTTAATTCATTGATTTGCCTGGTAGATATTGTGAAATTTTATCAACCGCATGCCATTAATGTATATTCAATCAACATTCGATAATTCAAAAAAAAACAAATGAAAAAGATTGGAATTTTATTTGGAAAAGAAAGAAGTTTCCCGGAAGCATTTATTGAACGAATCAACGCCAAAAATATAGAAGGCATTTATGCGGAGCCGGTGCATATTGATAAAGTAATCCAGGGTGAAAGTAGTGGCTATGCGGTAATTGTTGATAGGATCTCGCAGGACATTCCTTTTTACAGGGCCTATTTAAAAAATGCTGCCCTCTGCGGGACTGCCGTTATCAATAACCCTTTCTGGTGGAGCGCTGATGAAAAATTTTTTAATAATTGCCTGGCAACAAAAATAGAGGTACCTGTTCCCAAAACGGTGATTCTTCCTTCAAAAACTTTACCAGCCGAAACCACTGACCAGTCTTTTTCAAACCTTGCATTTCCTATTGACTGGGAAAGTATTTTCAGTTACATTGGATTTCCTGCCTACATGAAGCCATTCTCCGGTGGTGGCTGGAAAAATGTATATAAAGTAAATGACCCACAGGATCTCTTCAATAAACATGCTGAAACCGGAGAGTTGGTAATGATGTTGCAGGAAGAAATTTTCTTTGACGAATATTACCGCTGTTATTGTATCGGTGGGAAGTATGTGTATATTATGCCTTATGAACCCCGCAATCCACATCATTTAAGATACGTAGCTAATTTTAAACCAGACCAGCAAAGAGCTGAATTAATGACTGACATTGTTTTAAGAATTAATAAATATCTCGGGTATGATTTTAATACAGTTGAGCTTGCGTTGCGAGATGGCATTCCTTACGCAATTGATTTTTGTAATCCCGCACCTGATGCGGAAATTACCAGCGTAGGAAAAGAAAATTTTGACTGGGTAGTAGAAACCGCTGCTATCTTTGCCATAGAAAAAGCGCAGTCATATGAAGAAGGGAAAGATAATTTAACCTGGGGCGAATATATAAGAAGAGGTGCCGATGGAAAGAAATTATATTCATAAAATAGTATAGATTCCAATCAGGCCCGGGCTAAAACCTGTTGACTTAATAATTGACGAACCACTATCCCGATCCACTAATTAACTACTAAAATATGGCCGGTATATCGTATAAACATTTTACTCTTGGTATAGAAGAAGAATATATGGTAATTGATCCGGTAACCCGTGAACTCAAAAGCCATGAGCAGAAGATTGTACAGGAAGGTGAGAAAGTAATTAAGGATAAAGTGAAAGCAGAAATGCACCAGGCCGTAGTGGAAGTGGGAACCGACATATGCCAAAATATTGATGAAGCGTACGTAGATGTTGTCACCCTTCGCAAAACGATAAGTGCTATTGCTGACAGTCTTGGCTTATGGGTTGGCGCTTCGGGCACACATCCTTTCAGCCATTGGGAAAAGCAACTTATTACCGATCATATCCGCTATAGTGATATTGTAAAAGAATTGCAGGAGGCGGCAAGAAGCAACCTGATTTTCGGATTACATGTACATGTAGGTATGGAGACGAGGGAATTAGCCATTCATATCGCCAACTCGGCACGTTATTTTTTACCGCATATCTATGCATTGAGCACTAACTCTCCTTTTTGGGAAGGAAGGCTCACCGGCTACAAATCTTTTCGCACTAAAGTATTCGATAAATTCCCACGTACCGGCATTCCTGATTTTTTTGATAGTATAGAAGCCTATGATAATTATATAAAGCTATTAGTAAAAACCAATTGTATCGATAACGCGAAAAAAATTTGGTGGGATCTTCGGGTACATCCCTTTTTCAATACCGTAGAATTCAGAATCTGTGATGTACCCATGACCGTCCAGGAAACTATTACCATAGCCGCCTTGTTCCAGGGCATCTGTGCCAAATTGTACAAACTACGTACACAAAACCTGAATTTTATTATTTATCCCAGGGCTTTAATCAATGAAAATAAATGGCGCGCAGGCCGATATGGAATAGAGGGCAGCATGATTGATTTTGGTAAGGAAATTGAAGTGAACACAAGAGTACTTATTTATGAGTTACTCGATTTTATTGATGATGTAACAGGCCCGCTTGGCATCCGCAATGCCATAAGCCACGTACATCGTATGCTGGAAGAAGGAACGGGTGCAGACAGGCAACTGAAAGTATACGAACGAACCAACAGTCTTCCCGCGGTTGTCGACTACATTCATGACCAGTTCCTGGCAGGATTATGAAAAAATAACCCTTGACCATAAAGCGCAAAAAAACAACAATGACAGAGATTTCGGTGTAGCCGCCTGCTGTTTTTGCGGGTGTACATTATTTTATAATGCTACCATATCTATTTAGAAATTAGTAAGTGTATCCCCTCCTTTTTTAATATTTGCTTTATTCACATTATAATGTTAAATTTGTAGCACCCTGAATTAGGCCATTTCTTCTTTAAACCGATATATTTTTTTCTCGTTACCCTACGAAATCGTGCTTTTAAATTAATTTTTTTTAATTTTTTAAAATCAAGATTATGAAAAAAATTTACACTTCTGAACTCACGGACACATTAGTAGCCATCGGAATTATAGCCGGATTTTATGGCTTGATGGCGATTGTAGCCTTTGCAACAGGGTTATAATTCAAAGCTCCTCCGTTTCTTATTTTAAAAGCCTTCATTGGTTCACAATGGAACCCTTGGAGGCTTTTTTATTTCCTGTTTTTAATTCTTTATTACTTTTCGCAGGGCTTTTATGCTTTTTTTATTGCAAGCAATTCAACCTTTTCAATTACAGGGGCAGCGGATAGTAAGTCAGCGGCATGCTCCATAAGTGCCGCGGCAATTTTTCCTTTCAAATGCGCTTCGCGTCCATCCTCATCGTTAAAAGTATCAAAAATTCCAAAAGTTAACGGTCCGATGCGTAAAGCAAACCACTCTATGGTATTGATTTCGTCTTCCGCCAGGGGCAAGGCATTTTTTAAAAATTCTTCTACAGCTTCTTCTTTTCCGGGTTTAGCCTCCAGGCGGGCCAATAATGCAAATTTTACCATAAAATTTAAGTTTAAAAATGTAAACAATTTTATATACGAAAAGTTTTAAAAGCTCGTTTTTTTATCAATTGAGATAAACGCTCCTTACGATGCCGCATGTAAAAAAAGCAGCATTTTATGTGTTTATTTTGGTTCCAAATTGTTTAAAAGCCCGGCAAAATAATTTGAATACGCTTCATATTACATCATACCTTACTTTTTTTCCAACCATGGTAAAAAAACTATTCTTTTTTGATGCCTTGTGCAGTGAGACAGATACATTTATGGGGCGGATCAAAGAAGACAAACAAAGTCATGATGACTTTATCGGCAAAGGAGAGCCTTGCCTATGATTCAATTGCAGAAACTACTTTAATACCCATAAAATTACAAGAAAAAGGCTTCAAATACTTAGCCTTGACTTAGGTAATGGCATTATTAATAACCTGGATACTTTTCTTTTATTCCATCACAACAGTCCTACTATAAAAAATGAAATTGAAATGTTTGCATATCCCTATATGCTTTTACATTATAGGAGACACCGACGGGCCACGGTAAGATTTAGGAAATTATTAGGATGCTGTATCTAAATACTGCGTCGATGTCATTTGTCTGTTGACATGAATATTATGTAATTTTATTTCAAATATAAATTATGGAACATAAAACCGAATTGGAAGATCTCAATAAAAAATCTTTGGAGAAAATTGATGAATATTTAAAATCGAAAGATAAGCTGGGTAAGGAGCATCACGAAAAATTAAATGAAGCCAAAAATAAATGGCAGGCATCCTGGACCGATTTTATGGACGTGATGTTGTACCTGGAAACCATCGAAATTTAATAAAAAACAACCAAAACATGCGAGTTTCACAAATTACAAACCTTCTATTTTAGATGACGGAGTTGGGGCATAGCGGTTCATAAATTTTGGTTGGAAGATACCGGCTCAATTATAATATTTGCAGCTCAATTGTTTTATATTTACTGCTAAAAATTTAATTGTCAAATAAAAAGATTTGATGCAAGATCAATCCGTATCGTCTATACTAACGGTAGAAGGCCTTAATGTATTCTATGGAACCTTTCAAGCAGTGCGTGATGTTAGCTTTTTTGTAAAAAGTGGAGAAATATTCGGATTACTTGGTCCTAATGGAGCGGGAAAAACAAGTACATTGAGCGCAGTAGAAGGCTTATTAAGACCAGGGTCAGGTGAGATTTCGGTTGCAGGTTTTAACGTTCGGAAACAACCACTCCATGCAAAAGCCAATATGGGCGTTCAACTACAAGCAACCAGCTTTCAACCTGAACTTACTATTAAAGAGATTATACGTTTATTTGCCAGTATTTACGGCGTTTTTCTTACGCCTGAAAAATTAAAAGCCATCCTGCAGGATATCAAACTGGAAGAGTCGGCTTCCAAAAAATTCGGACAATTATCAGGTGGCCAGCAGCAACGGGTTTCCCTGGTAATCTCAACCATTCACGATCCTGTGTTGGTACTGCTTGATGAACCAACTTCCGGCCTTGATCCGCAGTCACGCCGCCAACTTTGGGAACGTATAGAAGCAATCCGGCAAAAAGGCCATTCAGTACTGCTTACTACCCATTCAATGGAAGAAGCAGAAGCTGTTTGCGACCGGATAGCAATCGTTGACCACGGTAGTGTGATTGCCATTAATACACCCCAATCGTTAATTGATTTACACAGAAACGATCCCAATGTTATCAGCGCTTCAAGAAAAGGGAAAATAACCCTGGAAGATGTTTTTATAGGCCTCACCGGGAAAACGGTACGATCATAAAAAATTACATTATGGAAACTATTATACCTAAAACTTCCGAAGCATTTGTATCCCTTATGCGTGCAGATTTTACGACCCAATGGCGTAACCGCCGTTCTGTTATTTTATCTCTTTTGGTCCCCGTGATTATCCTGGTTTCGTGGAAAGGGCTGGTTGCTATGTTCGGGGGCGCTTTTGTTTTGTCTGTTTCTATGACAATCGGCCTTACGTCAATTGGCTTAATGGCATTTGCAACTTCGATTGCCCGTGACCGTGACAAGGGCGTATTTCAGCGCTTAAGAGTCACGCCCGTTCCTCCTTTTTTTATTATGTTAAGCCGTCTTATGGTGCAATTGGTAATGATTATTTTATTGACCACATTTGTTTTTATCATTGGGCACAATTATGATAAGATCACGCTGTCACCTGCAGGGTATGCGCTTACTTTTGTAACCGCTTTTATAGGAGGGGCTCTGTATCTTGGCCTGGGACAAATGATTGTAGGGCTTGTAAAAAACGCAGAAACTGTAAACTCCACAACACGGCTCGTCTATATCGCGTTTATAACCCTGGGCATGTTTGGCGAATTCACTTCGTCTTTGAAAGAATTAAAAATTATCATCCACTGGTCTCCTTTCGGCACCGTAAAAACTATTCTTGCTTCCAGCATGGAACCATCAACCTGGAATTCTGAAAGTTCTATGGCGCTGGTGGTTACGCTTGCTTATGCTGTAGTATTTTCTTTCCTTGGCATTAAATGGTTTAAATGGAATTCAGCCGGAGCTTAGAAAAATTTTTGGTACATCAACAGTAAGTTTCCTTAAGAACAGAAATAGTGGTTTTTTTAGGATACTAATTTAAATTGATTAATGATGTATATTTAAAAATCATAACTTGAATTTGCTTATTCTATATAAATCCGTTAATCAATGGCCACCACACTAACAACGCCTGTTCTACAACAAAGAAATGTTGCACTGGACGTATTCCGCGGTATGACGATCTGTTTTATGATCATTGTAAATACACCGGGGGATTCCGCAACTTCTTTTGCTCCTTTAAATCATGCGAGATGGTTTGGCTTTACGCCTACAGACCTGGTGTTCCCGTCCTTTTTATTTGCTGTTGGAAACGCTTTGAGTTTTGTAATGAACAAATGGGTCAGCCTGCCTCAAAAAATAGTGGTTTTAAAAATCTTAAAACGTACCGCTCTTATTTTTTTATTGGGCTACCTTATGTATTGGTTTCCTTTTTTCAACCTCGACAAGAATCACCATATTATAGCTGCGCCCATGAGTGAAACACGTATTATGGGCGTGTTGCAACGTATTGCTTTGTGCTATGGTATTGCCGCCCTTATGATCTATTATTTTAAAATAAGAACTTCGGTGATCATTAGTGTTGCCATACTTTTTTTGTATTGGATCTTACTCTATGTATTTGGTAATCCTAACGATCCGCTGAGTATGCAGGGCAATGCCGGTTTTTACCTGGATAAATGGCTTATGGGAGAAAATCACATGTACCATGGCGAAGGAGTCGCCTTTGATCCTGAAGGCTGGTTGAGTACCTTACCCGCTATTGGGAATGTAGTAGGCGGATTTGTAGTGGGCAGGTGGGTACAGCGAAAAGGAGATTCCTATGAAGGAATAGCAAAATTACTAATAGCCGGGTTTGGCTTATTAGTATGCGGCTATTTTTGGGATCTATTATTTCCTATCAGCAAAAAATTGTGGACCAGCAGCTTCGTGGTATATACTATCGGGCTTGATTGTATCATACTTGCTTTTCTTATCTATATTATCCAGGTTCAAAATAAGGCAAAATGGACAGGTTTCTTCCGGGTATTCGGTAAAAACCCATTGTTTATATACCTCCTGTCAGAATTAGGGGTTACTATTCTCTTTATGATACCGGTTGGCAATTCAAATGTATTTAAATGGGCATACCTGCATATTTTTAGTTACGCAGGTGGTTACCTGGGTTCATTATTATTTGCCATTGCGTATATGTTGCTTTGCTGGAGTGTAGGCTATTGGCTGGATAAAAGAAAGATTTATATAAGAGTGTAATCTAAACATCCGAAATTTAGGCGAAAAGGCTACTTTTTCATTCAAGTTACACGAGGAAGTAAGCACTGGATATAAAAATTTGCTTTTATAAAAAGACCGCATACAATGAATACAATGGCATCCTTGATTATAAAGGGGAGTCCATCGTATCATTGGAGATAAAAGCCAATAGGCATTCCTGCTCCGTTGATGGAACCCTCACCTCGGTCACCAGGAACTATTGTAAAATGGCTGCCTGGTTCTACAATGAATGTGGCTTCACCAGCCATGTGATTGACTGGCTGAGCATTCCTGGTAAAATGAAACACGAAGTTACCAACAAACAAAAGATTGAAATAATAACAACCGAAGTAAAAACCCGACTTAATATTTGTTAATAGTAAATTGATCTAATAGCCTCATTACCGCTACCCCATCTTCTGCGCTGCTGGGATTAGGCCCTTCATCCAAAAAATATTCAACTACCTTTTCAATCAGTGGTTGTTGCACATGTTGTGGCGGGATAAATGGAATAATTTCTGTAACATCGTTTTTCACAACGGTTATTTTTTGCTCACCAAAAATACTAAAGCTTATACTTCCTTCTGAACCAACAATTTCACAATAATCTTTTTCATCATCCTTACCAACATTAAAACGCCAAATACCATTGAAAACCACGCCATTTTTAAATGAAATATTTCCGGCCACCACATCATCTGCTTCATAAAGGTGGGATTGATTTACAGCAACCCCCGCTGCGTTTTCTATTGCGCCAAAAAAATAATGCATAAGATCCAACTGGTGTGGAGCAAGATCATGAAACAGGCCGCCCCCGGCTATAGCCATATTTACCCTCCATGCATTTCCCGGAAGCTCTAATTCCTGCACCGAAAGTAATTTTTTATAAAACTCAAGACGCACAATTCTTACCGGGCCGATCACATTATCATCCAGCAATTTCTTTATTTTTAGAAAATACGGATGCGCCCGCCTGTAATGCGCAACGGACAATTTACTATTTGTTTCCTTTGCCGTAATCATCATTTTTAAAGCCGACGAATAATTCAAAGTCATTGGCTTTTCCACATACACAGGTTTCCCGGCATGCAGTGCGGCAAATGCGTAGGCCTCGTGAGAGGAAGGAGGTGTGGCAATGTAAACCGCATTTACGTCCGGGTCGTTTATAAGCTCAGTTGCATCATTATACCATTTGGGAACTTGATGACGGTTTGCATAATCCTTTGCCTTTTCCGCATCACGACGCATCACGGCAACAAGAGAAGAATTTTTGACCTTATTAAAAGCAGGACCGCTCTTTAATTCCGTTACATTGCCGCAACCAATGATGCCCCAATTTATTTTTTTCATATAAAAATTTATTATGAAGATATTTGATTCTTCTTTTAAATAAAAAATGTTTGCCAATCTTGTAATGTTCCTACCGTTGGTATGTTTCTTTTAAAGGTCGATTGCACCGGGCAAGTTTCCCTGCCAAAAAATAAACTGGTCTTATTCGATGCCGGCCACCGAATGCGTATCATTTTCCGTGAAAACTTTTCTTACTACTAATCCTATTCTTATTTCTTTTACACTTACTTTCATGTGTCAAAATTTATTCATGTCCCTTTCCAAACCAGATTCTAATCCCTTTTACTTCAAACTCGCTATGGTGCTTATTGCTATTATTGCTTTAGTCTACATAAGCATTTTGGGTAAAGAAGTATTGTGCCCGCTTATATTTGGATTGCTGTTTTCGATATTGCTTTTGCCGCTTGCCAATTATTTTGAAAAAAAATTGAAATTGCATCGTTCCGCTGCTTCTGCAATATCTGTCTTGCTGATGTTACTCTCAATTGTCGCAATTTTGATACTTGTCGGTTCACAAATTTCCAGCCTGTCCAATGACCTCCCGATGTTAAAACAACAGGTAATTACATCACTCCATAATTTCCAGGAATGGATTTCAATTAAATTTAACCTGAATATAGAAAAGCAAATGACCTATGTAAATTCTGCAGCTTCTAAAATTAAAACGGCAACCCCTTCGGTAATTGGCGCTACAGTACTCTCACTATCATCAGTCCTGTTGTTTCTTGTATTTGTTATCCTCGATACTTTTTTTATGCTCTTTTACAGGAGGAGATTACTCCGGTTTCTGGTGGATGTATTCAGGGAACAAAATGCAGCAACCGTTTATGACATTGTAGCCCGTGTACAACTAATTATGAGGAAATACATTGTCGGTCTTTTTCTTGAAATGAGTACGGTAGCTATAGTATGCTGCGGCGTTTTCATGCTGCTGGGAATTAAGTATGCTATCCTCCTGGGCCTCATTACCGCTTTGTTTAATATTATACCCTATATTGGAATTTTCACGGCTTTATTATTGAATGTTGTCATCACTTTTGCAACAACTGCGGCGGCCACAAAAGTCCTGCTGGTCGTGATAACGGTTGGCGCGATGCACCTGGTTGACAGTAATATTTTACTACCCCTGATAGTCGGTTCCAAAGTAAGGATCAATGCTTTTATAACTTTATTAGGTGTCGTAATTGGTGAAATGATATGGGGCATACCGGGCATGTTTTTATCAATACCTATAATAGCCATCGCTAAAATTATTTTTGAAAGAATTGAGAGTCTCCAACCATGGGGGCATTTGTTAGGAGATGAAAAAAATGATAAAAAATCAATCAAACTAACCAGGAAACGGCGAAGGCAAGAAACTTCATAAGCGAGTAAAATTTGTAATTCTCTTCTATAAGATACCCGTTGTTTTGCATACGTATCTTACTCAAGGTGATCATAGCACAACCGTTTTCCAACTTATCTCCGGCACTGCCTGTTGACTGGTTATTTGCAACAACATGCGCACTTTCCATAGCAAGGTGAGAAGCCACCATACGTCTTTTTATGATTGAAATACAATTTCCCATCAGTTCCATTTTAGAATTAATCTCCTGTAGTATATCAGTGGCGGCAAGATGATGAAATCTATTAATGAAATTTCCTCCGGGGATTCTATTCTTAAAAAAGTATTTCAGACGGCAAGAGAAAAATATTTACATTCGATAGCAATTAAACCAACATGCTCAACCCAAATTTTTCACCCTTTCCCGAAATAAATACGGAAAGGCTCTCGTTGCGACGAATGACAAAAGAAGACGCAAGTGAAATCCTGCGTCTCCGTTCAAGCGAAGATGTAATGAAATATATTGACCGGGAACGAGCAAAATCCATATCGGATGCTGAAGTTTTTCTCGACCGAATCAATGAGTCGGTGGATAGTAATAACGGGATCATGTGGGGCATTGTGCTTACGGAAAATCCCGGTACACTCATCGGAAACATCGGTTACTGGCGTTTGGTAAAAGAACATTATCGTGCAGAGGTAGGTTACATGCTCAACCCTGTCTTTTGGAAAAGAGGTATCATGAAAGAAGCACTCCTTGCTGTAATTGATTTTGGGTTTAACCATATGAATCTTCACAGTATAGAGGCCAATATTAACCCCGCCAATGAGGCATCTGCCAGGATTTTGGAAGCAACAGGCTTTATAAAGGAAGCATATTTCAAAGAAGATTTTTATTTCGACGGCACATTTCGTGATACGGTAATTTATTCAAGATTACATACATAACAGCTATACGAAATAAAAAGAGGTTGCAATACTGCAACCTCTTCACTACCGAAAAAAAATTATTATTTACTTCACTTTAAATTCAACCTCCCTGTTCCCCCACATAAGTGTAACTGCGCCGGCTGGGCTGATTTTAAAAGTCACTTTTTCTGCCGGAGTCGTAGCGGAGGTATATTTGGTTGATACACGCAATGCATCGTCTGCTTCGTTGTATTTAAAAGCGCCCCATTGTTTCCAGGTCTTATTAAAAATAAGGCTGACATCATTGCCTTTGAACAGGGTAAAAAATCCATATTTTCCTGCAGGCAATTTTTTACCATCTATAGTCACGTCCTTGTCGGTTTCAAAAACAGTTGCTTCATTAGCGCCTGTGCGCCACACCTGTCCATCCATAGGTTCAAGATCCTTGCCGATGGTTCTACCCTTTACCGAAGGCTGGCTGTAGTCAATCGATATCGTGGCACCACTGCTTATTTTTTGAGTAACTTTTGCAGGCGGACTGGGCCTTTTACTTTTATCTTCCGCTTCCTGTGCCTGTACATGTATGCTTGTCATTACTCCCGAGGCAAGCAGGGCAATCGTTAATAGTTTTTTCATCGTATTAATTTAATTGTGTGAATGTAAAATATGTCGAATTAGTTTTCAAATATATAGTAAACTTACAAATGATATTTGGTTTCTGGATGATTGGCAAATAATTACGAAAAACGGCATGCCCAACGCTGAAAATGCCATTCTTTTGCAAATAATTAAATTTGTTTACCCATTGCTTTTATACTAAAATATTGCCGACAAATAAAACTGTTGCTTTTCATGGTCGGAACTTTTATTGTCAGTCTTCCCGAGAATAAACATTTCACAGAGAAATGTGCACCACGGTTCCGGCCGCATTGCGATGTTTGTTATGTTGTCATTTACATCTATCAGGCATTTTGCTACAGGCTATCGTTAGTGCAACAATTAATGCGAGCGATAAAAATTGCAAACTTTATAAATGATCCTTTTATCGTTTTCCACGAGATATAAACCAGTCTTCTTTTGTTTGTAAGCTCATTTAATTTTCATGCTTTATTTATTATTCGTGTAAAAGATAAAATAATCACAACCGGCAAAAAAATATTTCCAAGGGGGAAAAAAAGAGCCTTTATAAAATTCCCGAAAACGTAAATATTTTGACAATTTGTTCCTGAAACCGTAAATTTTAAAAAAAGTTATCAGGCATTTTTGCGCCCATGATAACAAAATATAATACTAAATTATTTTTCCCAATAACGGCAGTTCTGGTTGCGTGTCTTTTTTCGCCTGCTGTTTCAAAGGCACAGGTTCCTAACCTTACCCCGGCGCAAAAATTAATTACATTAAGCGGGGAAGATTCCCTGGCACAGGGAATTGCTAAAAGCAAAACCATTCTTTCCGGGTATGGAAGCGCTTATTATCAACATGATCAAAATGCGCAGAAAGCATTCATGACACTGGAGCGGTTTGTATTTTTTATCGGCCACCAGTTCAATAATAAAATCGCCTTTTTTTCAGAAACAGAAATTGAAAATGCAAAGGTGGAAGGTGGTGTACCAGGTGGTGAAATAGCACTCGAACAGGCCTTTGTCCGGTTTAAATTAAATTCCAGGCAATACCTCGTTGCAGGTTTATTTACCCCGCGCATTGGCATCCTCAACGAAAACCATCTGCCTGTAAACTTTAATGGCGTAGAGCGGCCAATGGTAGAACAGTTGGTGATCCCGGCTACGTGGCGTGAACTTGGGATAGGATTTTATGGTGAGCTTCGAAGGCTGCCGGTAAACTATAGCATGGCAATAGTCAACGGCCTAAACGCTGCAGCGTTTGTGCATGGCAGTGGTATCCGGGAAGGTCGGGCTGAAGGAAATTTTGCTCCTGCGAACAATCTTGCCATAACGGCATCCCTTCAATATTTTTATAAAGATTTTAAATTCCAGGTATCAGGTTATGCCGGCGGCACCACTCCTTTTGGCAAAAGAGAGGCTGATAGCCTTCAACTGGAAAGCAGTTTTTTTGGCGCCCCGGTTTATTTAACCGAAGCGAATGCACAATACGCCAAAAACGGCTTCAACACAAAGGCAATAGTCACCTATATTTCATATCCGCAAGCTGCCGTAACCAATAAAGCGTTTGCATCGAATGTACCTGCAGGCATAGACGGGGGGTATATTGAAGTTGGATATAACGTATTTGAACATACGAAGAGCGAAAAATTACAATCCCAAACTTTAAATGCGTTTGCGCGGTATGAAATGCTCGACCTTAACCAGTCAATACCCGACAATGGAATTTATGACGGAACAGAAAAACAGAATCACCTGGTTATAGGCCTTGGTTATTTACCGATACCTAATGTGGTTATTAAAGCTGATGTAAGGTTGTTACATACCGGCATGCTTAATCCGGAACTGGTAGTAAATCCAAACCCCGTTGCATTGCCTTATCGTCAAAATAATACATTCATTAACCTTGGTATCGGCTGGTCATTTTAAAAATGAAAAGAAGAAAATTTATAAAGTCAGGCTGTAACGCCTGTGTCGCACTGGGCGGTGGTTTTTTGATAAGCTCACTTGCTTCCTGCAGTCCGAAATTATCTGTTGCGAAGGTCACTCAAAAGGATATGAAATTCTCCATTGCCGAAACTGAAATGGCCGAGACAGATGTGAAGATGATAACCGTTAAAAATTTTGACTATGATGTGTTCATTAAAAAAAACAATGATGGTTCTTTTCACGCGCTGGCAATGATTTGTACCCATGCCGGGCATTCACTGGTAAAAACCGGCAACAAATTTTACTGTTCTCTTCATGGAAGTGAATTTGATATTTCAGGTAAGGTAATCAAGGGGCCTGCAGAAAGGCACCTGGTTTATTTACCCATAATAAATAACAATGGAATATTGGAAGTAAGTCTCCTGAATGCTTCATCTATCTAATAAAAATTAAACCTTATAACTAAAACATGAAAAATAAAATCGTTTGGATGATCCTTCTTATTTGCATTCAGTTTTCTGCCTGCAGAAAATCGCAAAGTGGCAGCAGCATAGAAGATTTTACAACACTACAGCAAACCGTATTGAATGACTTTGTTGATAATATCGCCATTCCTCAATACCAGGATTTTTCTGCTAAAGCAGATGCATTAAACACCCATGTGGTAAATCTTAATGCAAACGCAACTGAAGAAAATCTTGCGATAGCCAAACAATCCTGGAAAGATCTGCGTACATCATGGGAGCAATGTGAAGGTTTTTTATTTGGGCCTGTGGAGGATGATAATTACGATCCGAATATGGATACCTGGCCGGTTGACTATGTGCAACTTGATTCATTATTGGCGAGTGTTAATCCACTTGAAATCATTGATATTCAAAATTTGAGCACCTTATCGCTTCGCGGCTTCCACCCAATAGAGTATATTTTATGGGGTGTAGATGGCACCCGTAGCGCCGGGGCGATTACTCCAAGAGAAAAAACATATATGGTAAGCCTTACAAAAGATCTTCAAAATAATGCCAATGCTTTAAATATTAGCTGGATTACAGGGCTTGGCAATTTTGGCAAAGAGGTAAAAACCGCAGGATCGGGCAGTACGGTGTATGCTAAAAAACAGGAAGTATTTCTATCCATAACACAGTCTTTGGTTGACATTTGTGATGAAGTGGGAGAAGGCAAAATGGCAGAGCCTTTTAACGCGCTCGACAGCAATATTGTTGAATCTCCTTTCAGCGATAATTCTGTAATTGATTTCAAAAATAACATCATAGGATTGGGCAATGTGTACAACGGCACTTATTCGTCAACGTTAGGTAAAGGCTTTACGGATCTTGTAGCGGAAAAAAATGTTTCCCTCGATAATAAAATCCGGCAGCAGATAACTTCCGCCATCAATTCCTTTAGCCCCATTACCCTTTCATATGAACTGGCAATATTCAATCAACGGACACAAATAACCAATACCAGGGCGGCTTTGGAAACACTGCGAACTACACTTGACAACGAATTAAAACCATTTATTATTCAATATATAACGGATTAAATTTTTATGAAGATTCAAAAAACATTGATCGTTACAACGCTCCTGTTTTTGCCTGTAGCATTGATGATGTGCACTAAGCCGGGAATATTTAATGAAGATGAGATTGACCCCAGGTTATCCGGTGGTATATCAACGGTGTTTGATGAAACAAGCAGGGCGTTCACACACAACATGGATGGGCTCAATACCAGGGATCTGAATGTTCATGAATTAGGCGATAGCAGGTTTGAAGGAAATTTTGTGACGGCACCCGCACCTATCAATCCAGGGCTGGGGCCTTTGTTCAATAACGTATCCTGCATCTCGTGCCACCACAATGACGGGAAAGGAACGCCTACGTTTGGGGCCGTGAATTCTTCTATGCTTATGAGGATTAGCCTCAAAGATATAGAAGATGCCCAGGGCAGGCCCGTGGAAATTCCAGGGTTTGGATTGCAGTTACAGGACGTGTCAAGATTCGGATTACAACCGGAAGCAAAGGTCAACCTCAGGTATACAACATCAACTTTTACATTTGATGATGGAGAAACAGTCCAATTGAGAAAACCTGGATATACCATACAAAATCCCTATGCAACACTGCCTGCTAATTATCTTTTTTCGCCCCGCATGGCGCCCTCTGTTTTTGGCATCGGGTTGTTAGAAAATATTCCTGAAGCAACTATACTTTCTTTTGCAGATGAAAATGACAAAGACGGTGATGGAATCAGTGGAAGGCCAAATTATGTGTGGAATCCAAATACAGGTAAAAGGCAGTTGGGAAGATTTGGCCTTAAAGCAAATACACCGGATATTGCAGTGCAGGTAGCCAGCGCGTACCAACAGGACATGGGTGTCACTAATTCCATTTTCCCCGGTGAAAGCAGTTTCGGGCAGCCACAATACGATGGCCGCAATGATGATCCTGAATTGCCCGACAGCATATTAAACGCCGTTATCTTTTATATACGCACGCTGGCAGTACCCGCCAGGCGCAACGTTACCGATATGGTGGTAAAGCAAGGTGATAAAATATTCACACAATTAAACTGCAGTGGTTGTCATAAGCCTGCCATTTACACAGGTGTAGATGTAACTTTACCCATGGTTAGCAACCAGCGTATTCATCCCTATACAGACCTTTTGTTGCACGATATGGGCGATGCATTAGCGGACAACAGGCCTGATTTCCTGGCAACCGGAAAAGAATGGAGAACGCCCCCGCTTTGGGGTGTAGGGCTGCTGCAAAAAACAAATGGCACCCCTTTTTATCTTCACGATGGGAGGGCACGAACATTTGAAGAAGCTGTGTTATGGCATGGCGGCGAGGCAGAACAATCAAAACAAAAATTTACAGAACTCTCTACTGCTGACAGGAAGGCACTGATAGCGTTTTTGAAATCATTATAGTCCCATAGCAAGCGACGATTTAAAATAAAAAGAAATCATTCCCACCGATAACTTAATATTTTTACCCGGGGAAATGATTACAAAAAATTCTAAAAATATTTAGTAAATGGAAAAAGTATTTATAGCACTGGGAGGAAATGTGGGCGATGTTGCTGAAACTTTTGAAATAGCCATTAATGAGATGGAGAAAGCCTTCGGGCCGGTTATTGAAAAATCATCGTTGTATAAAACAGAACCATGGGGCAATAAAAACCAGGCGTCTTTTTTAAACATGGTTATCTGTGTGGAGACCAGCTTAAACGCTGAGGAAGTCTTGAAATTAACCCTCGGTATTGAAAAAAAAATGGGAAGGGAAAGAGATGAGGATAACCAGTTTGCCCCCAGGACTATTGATATTGATATCCTTTTTTATGGTGAAAAAATAATCGATAACGGAAAAATAATTATTCCTCATCCAAGATTGCACCTCAGAAATTTCGTTCTAACGCCATTGATGGAAATTGCCCCTGGCCTGGTTCATCCTTCCTTTAATAAAAAAATTAAGGATTTATTTGAAAACAATACGGATCATTCTCTGGTGGAAAAGATATAATCTATTCTTACCTTTGAAAGTCCCTTCAAAATACCTTAGACTCTTTGTCTTTCAATATCTGAACCGTTACCCATAATTGCCCGATGTGACGCATGGCATGTTCTGCTGCATGAACATACAGACCTATTACAGTAGAAGGTATATTTTTTCTTCCTACTGTTCTAACTTCAGTGAGCATATCGGTATTCACTGCGCTCAACTCCTGAATGGAAAGATCAACCTGTTTATGAAATAAATCAATTAATTCCACCATAGAATGTTTGGTTTCCTGTTGATTACCTTCAATAGAAAGAGCATGTAATTGCTCTGAAGTTAAAGGCTGTTTTCTTGCATAGGTAAAGAGCCGGTCAAGAACTCCGGTCAAATGCTGTAAATGAAAAGCCGGGGAAGCAACACCGGCAGGCTTTTCCCATAAAATATCTTGAGGGAATTTGTTCATCATATCATACAATTCTTCACGCGCCTGCAATAGAGCGTGCGCCACAGGTTGTAACAATACAGGCATATTTTCCAATGGGCCTCGCTGCCATACTTCTGTTTTATTTTTCATACACTTATTATATTTTAAGATGTCATCTATGAGCAAAGGTAGGTATACGCTTATTGGCTTGATAAGAACCGGGCAGCTTTTATTTTGATAGCATATATTTGCCTGTAACATTTTTAATCCATATGCATGCTTAGCAATAATGATATACTTAAAAAATTAAGAGTAGCCCTTGCTCTCCGTAACGATGACATAATAAAGATACTTTCCCTGGCGGATTTTGAAATTAGCAAGGGAGCATTGGGCGATCTGTTCAGGAACGAAGATCATCCGGGTTATGTGGAAGCCGGCGATCAAATATTGAGGAATTTTCTAAACGGATTGATTATATACAATCGCGGTAAATTAGCGACCCCAAAACCTGGAATAAAAGACGAAACGGTTGACAGCTAAAATGCGTGACAAGTTTTTGTCAGAAACTTTTTTCAAAATGGTATTGTATTAAAATACCTGCTAATTGCATTGTCAGTTGCATCTTTCGCAATTCTTTTATGTAGTTAATTTACCACTTTTTACCCGGCCTTGATGAAGGCCTTTCTTCGGCCTGGGTAACTATCAATGGCTTTTTGCCAAGTGAAATATCTTTCAGATTCTCGATAGCGTTTTTTGCATCTGTATCATTGGTCATTTCTACAAAACCAAACCCTTTACTTTTTCCTGTCTCTCTGTCCATAGCAACCCTGGCCGAAGCTACTGTTCCGAATTTTTCAAATATTTCCTCCAACTCGGCATCATCCAGATCATAAGGCAGCCCTGCTACAAATAATTTCATAATGTATTTTTTGTAAAAGTACACAACTTATATTGTGATTTACAGCCCGATATTTGTTATGCCACTATTTGCGAATTTCCAGGTTGATTTTACATTTAATTTTTTGAAAGCCGGCTTAATACTACCATTTGTTTACAATCACCGCAGGTAAAGGGTTTACACAAAATATGTATACTATACTCTGCCACCAATTCACCGGAAACAATACCCTACAATCAATTTTCAACCGGTCTTCAGACTTTTTCCTTTTTTTCTTGATTTGGAAAAAATGTACTTCCTGTGACTAGGGCCCGGTACCCAATTCCGTTATCACTTTAGGCAGGGTGTTACTATAAGGAGTCAGTTCCTATGCAACGCTTTCCAAAGAAGGAGCACTGCTATTATCTATCTTTCTTTTTGTTTTTTGCCAGCATCATGCCTGGTGGGGCATTAATTTATGTTGCGAAACGGCTGCTACGGTAACACAAACCCGGGTCCCTTTTCCAATGACACTTTGCAAAATTAATTCAGCGTTTATGGTAGCCGCTCTGCCTTTCATATTATTTAATCCGGGAGACTTCTTTTGTTGATCGATATCAAACCCTTTGCCATCATCGCTGATGGTGAGTTGTATGGCAGTATCAATTTCTTTAATCGATATCATGATGTTCTTTGCTTCCGCATGTGTCATGGCATTTGCGAGCGATTCCTGGCAAATTCTAAAGAAATCTATTTTCATTTCAAGTGTTAAGCTTTCCTCGTCATAATCACTTACAAAACTACAGGGGATTCCGTTCAAAACGGAAAACTCGGTACACAACCACTCCAGCGTATCATTCAATCCAAAGAACTCGAGCTTATTTGGACTAACAGCAAATGAAATTTTCTGTATCTTTTCGATAAGTAATTTAGAAATTTCGGAAGCATGATTCATCCTGCTTTTCGCCGGTTCAGATAAACCAGGTGTGTTCAAAGCGATCCAGTCAACGTTCATCTTTATTACAGCAGCCATTTGAGCAAGTTCTTCATGCAATTCATATGCAAAGTTTTTTCTTACTTTCTCATTATTATTTTTAAAATCGGTAGCTAAACTTTTGAATTTATTGTATTTATCTTCTGCCTGTTTTTCTTTATTTTTTCTTTCTGTAATATCTTTCGCAATAGCAAATACTACGCCATTACCTGGCAAACAAATAGATGTCCATTCAAGCCAAATGATTTTCCCGGCTTTTGTGACATACCGGTTTACAAAATTATGCAACACTTTACCATCCAGTAATTTCATTCTATTTTTGTGGGTAATTTCTACATCTTCAGCGAATATAAAGGACGCAATGGGCCGGGCATATAACTCCTCCTCAGAATATCCTAATGTAGAAACAATTGCAGGATTCACTTTTTTCCAAAACCCATCTCTGCCCGCAAGGCATACCAAATCTGGTGTCTTTTCAAAAAACTCAAACAGTTCAAATTCCGAGGTGCTTATATTTACCATATTCATAAATTACCTTCACATACCTCCTAACGAAGCACGGTATTCTATCCAGGTAATCCTGTAGAACAATTCCATTCATGATTCCCGAAAAGCGCTTGGTCTCATAATATTCGAAAGGCGAAAATGCGTTGAATTATCGAATGCCGTCAAAAAAGTAGATTGGGTAAAATTAGAACAAAAAAACAAGAACTAGGCAAAGGCGTAAAGAGTACTGATCTAAGCATTTTAGCTGCTTTTTTGGGAGAATTTTTTTAAACTTGATTCATAGCACCTTGGTGGTTCCTCCCATTGCTTCTACATGTGCGGACCTATTTGTTTTAAAAAGAATTCTTTCCCATACATTGTGAAACCTAAATATTATATTTATTAACTCATAAATTTCTGTATTTTACAATCCTCAAATTACAGTACGGTATAATATCCAACATTTCTCCAGGTAAAACCGGTATTTCTTTAACATAGGTTGCTATAACGTAAAATTCATTGTGATGATAAAAAAAATCATTTTTTCATTAATTTCTTTCTTCCTTATTGCTGTTACTATAACCCAACCGGTTCTTGCGCAAAATTCATTGCTGGTAAATTTCGGTACTAATTCCTGCACCGGGGCAGGGGCACCTGCTTTTTCACTGATTAAACAACCATTCAGCGATGCTCCCACGCCATTAACTACCTGCAGCGTGGCATCCCAGGTGCCGGATATTTTTGCCGTTTTCATTGCCTACAATCCAAAAAATAATAAAATATATTTGGCGGATATTAGAAGTGGTATTGATACAAAAATATGGGCGATAGATATGGGACTACCTGCAGCTATTGCGTGCCCCCCTGCACTTAATTCCACACCTGATTATGCATACACCTATGTTTCCAATAATTTCGAATTTGATAATAACGGCGACCTCTGGTCATTTTCTCATTATAACGATACCACCGGACAATGCAATATGGATAAGTTTGATGTAAACACAGGTACCGTTATCAATACACGGCCAGTTCAGTTCCCCGCTGGTAATTTTCCTACCAGCATTTCCAGCGGGGACTTTACCATTTTGCCAAATGGCCGCATGTTTGCCACATTGGGAAGTTTTCCTTCGCGGTTGTATGAAATCACTAATTACAGCAGTACCACTACCAATGCTACGGCAATATTTTTAGATTCACTACCCAAAAGTTGCTATGGCATTGCTTATCTAAACGGGCAAATTGAGATTACCGGTAGTGACTTTTCCGGCAATTGTTACTATTATAAGTATAATATCAGTACACACATTTTGGATAGCGCCCAAAATTTTCAGAATGGCCAACTGCCTATTGACAACACCAGCATCACACCATCGCTGGGCGTTACCAAACAATTACTCCATGCACAAAAAATAAACAATAATACTGCCGACCTTACCTATGAAATTTTTGTAAGGAACCTGGGCAACGTTTCCCTCAACAATATTAATGTTTCCGATAACCTGGCCGCTGTTTACGGCGTTGGAAATGTATCTAATATAAACGTGACATTTGTACCCGGCGCCAATGCGGCGAACCTGCTGTTAAACCTCTCTTATGATGGCAACACAGATAGCAATTTATTAATCCCCGGGCAAAACCTGGTCAACCAGACTTCTGTTAATACAGATTATTTTTTGAAACTTCGTATAACCTTTCGGGTTACCAATCTCAATCCCGCAATTTATCTGAATTCGGCTATCGGGAGCGCAACCATAGGCAGCGCCGGAACTATAAGCTTTATCAATGTATCAGACTCGTCAAACAATGGTCCCCAAAGCGCAGCAGATCCCAACAACAATGGCGATGCCGGGGAACCGGGTGAGAATATTCCCACACCATTCAGCTTCGCCACATTGCCTGTAAAGTTTATCAGCATTTCCGCTGTGCTGGTTGATAAATCGTCCGCTATGTTAAAATGGGTAATTGCCACACCAACGGTCAATTCAGATAAATTTGTAGTGGAATACAGTGCAGATGGAAAAAACTGGAACGGAATCGGTGAGCTGAATATTGTAAGTATTAACCAAAAAACCTACCAGTTTTTGCATCTACATATTCCGGCAGGAACCCTGTATTACCGGGTCAAAGAAATTGATACAGATGGCGCATATGTGTATAGTAACATCGCGTTGCTGCGCAATAAAAATATACCCCGAAGTTTCGTTATTTCCCCCAATCCGGCCAATAGCTATATTTCCATCGGAACACCGGCTAACGGTGCAGCTAAAACGCAAATAATTTTATATGACGCTGTGGGCAAAAGGTTGTCATCAACAATAATGACAGGCGCCTCAGAAGAAATTAATACTACTTCGCTGCCTGATGGCATTTATGTTATAAAAATAATAGATGAGGGAACCATAACAACACAGAAAGTTATAGTAATGCACCGGTAAGAGAAGCCTTATCCCGCCAAAAACTATTTATATCTTAACAGTATGAGCATACTATAACTGGTAAAAAAAATTTGAAAAAACAGTACTGACTGAATTGTATAGTCACCAGCGTACCTGAAGCGCGTTTTTTTTACTACCAACATCTGCGTGGAAATAAAAAAGAGGGCTCTTTAGAAAAAGAACCCGTTAAACAGCCTAATCTGCCTGCTTATGAGAATTATATTTACCTAAACTTTTTATTAATTTTAATTGCCCAAAACTAAGCCCTGCCATCTTATTTATACTCGCAAGGTTGGCAGTTTATTATGCTATTTTACCTTTTTTGTTCTTTTCAATGAACAGGATTGCATAATTTTTCCAAAGCAGGATTTATCCTATGCAACGATGCTTATCAGTTTGAGTTTTAAAAAACAGGTAGATGTGCATATTTCCTTTAATGAAACCCAAAGTTTGGGCCGATAGGGGTAGCAGGTAATCAAACTGCGGTCCGAATTTTCAATTTCCAAATCTCCCCTAATATTCCCGGTAAGCGACGCATCACCTGTAGCGGCGGCGGAAATTATACTAATAGATAATTCCTCAACTCCTCATAATTCGCACTCATTTTTACGCTCTTCTTTTTTAATTGTAATAAATCTTTTATCGCAGAAGGCATGGGTACTTTTTGCCCAATGACGGGCTCTACGACGTCGTAGAATTTTACCGGGTGGGCTGTTTCTAAAAACATCCCGCTGAGAAGTGGGTGTTGTTGCAAATATTTCTTTAAAGCACCATAACCAACTGCTCCATGAGGATCCAGTAAATAATTATCTGCCTCGTATACTTCCTTCATAAATACCCTGGTTTCCTGGTCGCTAAAAGAATAACTGCTCATCACGTTTTTTAGGGATTGGAATTCCTTATTAAACAGTTCAAGGATGCGGACGAAGTTGCTGGGATTACCGACATCCATCGCATTGGAAATGGTTGTAACGGATATTGCGGGTTGATAATTCCCTGATTCGAGGTATTCTGTTACTACATCATTGGCGTTACAGGCGGCAACGAAATGACTAACGGGTAAGCCCGAAAGATGTGCCAGTAACCCCGCACAAATATTTCCGAAGTTGCCACTGGGAACGCTTATAACCGGGGGATTATTTTTCTTCGCCCATTGCTGGTATGCAAAAAAATAATAAAACTGTTGCGGCAACCACCTGGCAACGTTGATGGAATTGGCAGATGTAAGAAATAGTTCTTTGTTCAGCCCTTCATCAGCAAAAGCCTGTTTCACCATTTTTTGACAATCGTCAAACGAGCCTGCAATTTCCAGGGCGGAAATGTTTTTACCTAAGGTGGTTAATTGCAATTCCTGTACGCTGCTTACTTTACCCGAAGGATACAGGATCACTACATCTACTCCATCTACATCGTAAAAACCATTGGCAACGGCACCCCCGGTATCCCCGGATGTTGCCACGAGTACCGTTATTTTTCTTTCATTATTTTGAACGAAATACCCAAGACAGCGACTCATGAACCGGGCGCCTACATCTTTAAAAGCCAGCGTAGGCCCGTGAAATAATTCAAGTGAAAAAATATTTTCTTCGACCGGGATCAAAGGAAATTCAAAATTGATTGTTTCGGCTACAATCCGCTCCAGTTCTTTAGTGGGTATTACCTCACCTACATAAGGCTGAATCACCTGAAAAGCAATTTCTTCTTTTGAATACAGATGAATGTCGCCGGCAAACTCTTTTGGCAATATCGGAATTGTCCCGGGAAAATACAAACCTTTATCAGGTGCCAGTCCTTTGATAGTGGCGTCTCTAAAATTGACCTTAGGAGCATTATTATTAGTGCTGAAGTAAAGCATTTCTTTTAATCTTTTTTGCTATGGATACGGCAGCTAATCGACGATATCCACGGGATCAGGAGGCAATTTGTATCCCCTCATTATTAATGGTTGTGACATAGGTATGATACAGGAGGCCTGTGCTATCATAAATTTCTTTCATTATTTTTTCAACTTTTATCGCCGTATTTTTTTCTTCGCAAAGCATAAAAATAGAAGGTCCGGAACCGGCAATGCCGCCACCTAACGCTCCCGCCTCAACGCTTTTTTTCTTCACTTCATCAAAGCCCGGGATCAACATACTGCGAACAGGCTCTATGATCACATCTTCCAGTGAACGGCTGATAAGGCCATAGTCGCCCTTCATAAATCCTGCCACCAACCCGGCGATATTTCCCCATTGTTTAATGGCATCTTTCAGCAAGACTTCCTTGCGAAGAATTTCGCGGGCATCCGAAGTTTTTACTTCTATCTGTGGATGCACCACCGTAACAAACATGGGTGGGGCTTTCAACGAAATAATATCCAAAGGAAAAATAGAACGGATGAGCGTAATGCCGCCATAAATTCCGGGTGAAATATTATCGGCATGTTTTACTCCTGACGCCAGTTTTTCACCCGCCATGGCAAAACGAACAAGGTCCTCTTTAGAAAAAATATTGCCCAGTAACTGATTGGCTGCGACTACCACCCCGGCTGAACTTGCAGCACTGGATCCAAGGCCGCTACCGGGTTTTATATGCTTCTCAATAATTAAATCAAACCCATAACCCCCGCCCAGTTCCTGCATCAATTCTAAAAGAGAAACACCCGCAACATTTTGTTCGGGAATGGTGGGCAGGTTATAAATATCATCGTGGACAATGCGGATGCCTGGCTCATCGTTTAATGTAAGTTGCATCACATCCCGCGGATCGTTTAATGCCATGCCCAATACGTCAAAACCGCAAACAATATTGGCAATCGTAGCGGGAGCAAAAACTTTTACACATTTACCGATGGCTAATTTTCGCTTTTGATAATTTTTTTTAACCTGGTTATCCATTGATGCGTCGATTCTTTTGTACTTTTATTTGTAGCTCAACCTCTTCCTCTCCATCTTTACACGCTGGCTTTTAACCTTCGATCCCCTATCCCGCCGCTCTTATTATATCAGCGAATACCCCTGATGCGGTCACTTCAGCTCCGGCACCTGCTCCCTTTATAACCAATGGCTGTTCTATATACCGGTCGGTGTAAAAAAGTACCGCATTATCTTTTCCATATAAATGATAAAAATCATGCTGCGGATCTATATGCTGCAAGCCAACTGCGGCTTTTCCTTCCTCATACTTTGCCACGAATTTCAGCTTCTTTCCTTCCTTGTGTGCTGCTGCTACTAATTTTAAAAAATGATCTTCATGCTTCTCCATTTCGTCATAGAAGTTTTGAACCGTTCCCTTCATGCAAGATTCCGGCATAAACGATTCATTGCTGATATCTTCCATTTCCAGTTTTTCGCCGCTTTCCCGTGCAAGGATCATAATCTTTCGCATTACATCCATGCCACTTAAATCCAATCTTGGATCTGGCTCAGTATATCCTTCATCCTGTGCCTGCTTTACCACCTTTGAAAAACTTTTTTCACCGGTATAATTATTAAAAACAAAATTAAGCGTCCCACTTAATACCGCTTCTATTTTGTTCACTTTATCGCCGCTTCGCAGCAAGTCGTTTAGGGTACCAATAACCGGTAAACCTGCGCCAACATTGGTCTCAAATAAAAAGAGGGCATTAAATTCCCTGGCCAGGTCTTTCAGTTCTTTATAATAACCATAAGAAGAAGAGCAGGCAATTTTATTACAGGCTACTACTGAAATGCTTTTTTGCAAATATTGAGGATACGACCTGGCAATGTCACCATTAGCGGTTACATCGATAAAAACCGAATTGCGTAAATTCTTTTCCAGGATGATCCTGGCGAATTCCTCCATATTCATAGGTTCAGCATCCTGTAGTAATGCATTCCATTTTGACAAATCGAGTCCTTCATCATTAAACATCATTTTCCTGCTGTTCGCAATCGCGGCTACGCGTACCTGTAAGCGAAGGTGGTCCTGCAGGTGTTGCTTTTGCTGGTGCAACTGCGCGAGTAGTTTACTGCCCACATTTCCTGCGCCACTTATAAAAAGATTTACCTGCTTGTAAGTAGTTTCAAAAAATTCTTCATGCAATACATTGATCGCTTTTTTTACGTCCGTAAGCCCGATTACGGCAGAAATATTTCTTTCAGAAGAGCCCTGGGCAATGGCCCTTACATTCACCCCGTTTCTTCCCAGCACCCCGAACATTTTACCACTGATGCCGGGATGGTTCTTCATATTATCGCCGACCAAAGCAATTATTGCCAGGCCCTTTTCTACCGAGAGTGGCTCTACTTTTTTTATTTCTATTTCATAAGCGAATGTTTCATCTATAACCTCCTTCGCCCCGTCGGCATAGACTTCTTCAATCCCTACACAGATAGAATGTTCTGAAGAACTTTGCGTAATCAGTATTACATTGATTTTTTCGTTCGACAAAGCATCAAACAACCTTTTAGAGAAGCCGGGAATACCTACCATACCACTACCTTCCAGGCTGATGAGCGCGAGGTTGTTTATGCTTGATATGCCCCGGATGGTATTGCCATCTTTTTTGACATCATTTCGAATCCATGTGCCGCCATCGGAAGGTGCAAATGTATTTTTTATACATACCGGAATACCTTTGTTCATTACCGGCTGAATCGTAGGCGGATAAATAACCTTTGCGCCGAAATGGGATAACTCCATGGCTTCCTGGTAAGAAATGTGTTGAATGATTTTTGCATTGGATACCAACCTCGGATCGGCCGTCATCATCCCGGAAACATCTGTCCAGATTTCCACAACGGAAGCGTTTAGCGCAGCACCCATGACAGCGGCTGTATAATCAGATCCTCCTCTTCCCAATGTTGTGGTATTACCGTTTTTATCCCTTGCGATAAAACCCGGAATGATCCAAACACCTTCAACTTTAGAAAAGAAATCGTTTGTACTTTTGTTGGTGGTGGCAAAATCGACGTTGGCATTTCCGAAATCAGCATTGGTAGTAATGAGTTCCCTTGCATCTTTCCACGTATTAACAATGCCGGCAGATTTTAACCTGGCTGCAAATATTTGGGATGATAGTAATTCTCCGTAACTAATGATCGCGTCTTTTGTACGGATCGACAATTCTCTCAATAAAAAAACCCCGTTACAAGTGTCTTCAATATCATTGCAACGTTTTTTTACCATGCTAAGCACACTGCTTTGCTGGTCAAGTGGAATTAATTCTTTCACAGTATTGAGATGGCGCCGTTCAACCAGGTGCAGTTTCTCTTTATAGGTAACATCGCCTGTTGATGCAAGGGTTACCGCTGCCAGCAGGTCATCCGTTACGCCACCAAGCGCAGAGAGTATAATAATGGTATTACCATCATTTTTTACAGCCTGCTGAACAATGGCAACAACACTATTTATATTTTTCGCATTCGCTACAGAACTACCGCCAAATTTTAATACTTGCATGTTTTGTGTTTACTAAGTTACTGGATTCTTTGAGTGAAATGATTTTTTTTGAAGAAGCAAAAACTGCCCGGGAGACTATTTGGAAACGTTTAACCCTTACGGGTTGTAATAGTAGTGGCAATAGAAGTGGAGATCATTGCTGACAGCATAGAAGGATTGATATAATTGTTGTCGTTTATCACCATTGGACGCCGAAATTACATTAATTGAATGTAATGAGAAAATTAAAAAGAAATTTTTTAAGTATTTTCATGCCTTAGTACGATTGCTGCATATTTTTTTAATTATTAATTATTGATGAACATGGATAACCAGGCTTCCCGCGGATTGCAGCATTTTAAGAATTATGTTGGCATAAAATTTCAACTATATAATAGTCTTTTTACGTCATTACCTTTTCATCGAATTGAAAAAACAGGAATTCTTTTATCACTGTTTGTGAACATTTGCGAAGAAGGTTTTAAAAAGAAACTAAGCCCGGCGGAAATTATTGATGATTTTTTTCAGAAGCATACTTCTTTTACGACCCAACCGGAAAAACTGGATCTCCTTTTCCGGTTCACACAATTTGTGGAGCGGCAGGTGGTATTATTTGATGCGCTGGAGGATGCCGCATTTTTACATGTGCATGATACCGCCGGAGCCGGCACTCTAAAACAGTTGGAACTGGAAGTACTTCAAAATAAAAAAGAGACGGAACTCGCAAAAAAGCTGGAAGATTTTTCTATTGAACTTGTGCTGACAGCACATCCCACGCAATTTTATCCGGGATCCGTGCTGGGCATCATCAACGATCTTTCCAAATCACTTTCTGAGAATAATGCCGGGCAAATAAATATGTACCTGCAACAGTTGGGCAAAACACCCTTCTTTCAAAAGGAAAAGCCAACGCCTTATGATGAAGCATTGAGTTTGTTGTGGTACCTGGAAAATGTATTTTTTGCGGCGGCGGGCCGAATTCTTTCTTTTTTGAAAAACCAATTCCCGCATGCTATGCAGCCGGACAATCCAATTATAAAGATGGGGTTTTGGCCGGGTGGAGACCGTGATGGCAATCCATTTGTAAATACAGAAACAACATTAAAAGTTGCTGATGCACTAAGAGGCGGCATAATAAAATGTTATTATCTCGAAATACGAAAACTCAGGCGGCGGCTCACTTTTAAAGGTGTTGATGTGCTGCTGGCTGACCTGGAAAAACAATTGTATAACAACATATTTATTCCAGGCAACCGTACGCGATTAACCAAAGAAGAAATTCTCGGGGTATTAAACACCATCCGGGAAACACTGATTTATAAACACAATGGATTGTTTCTATACCTCGTTGACAACCTTATCAATAAAATTCATGTTTTTGGCTTGTACTTCGCATCACTTGATATAAGGCAGGATAGTTCCATACATAAAAAAGTGTTCCAGGCATTGGGCGCGGCCTCCAAAATTTTACCTGCAGATTATTCAAAATTAAGTGAAGAGAAAAAGATTAAATTCCTTACCGGGAATACTGAAGTTCTTCCTGAAATAGATTACAAGGATCCTGTTATAAATGACACGCTGGAAAGTATAAAAGCCATAAAGCTGATACAGGAATACAACGGCGAGCCGGGCTGCAACCGATACATTATCAGCCATAGCAGCACTGCTTTAAATGTATTGGAGGTATATGGCTTATTTATTTTATGCGGATGGAAAAAAGAGGAAATGAATGTTGACATTGTTCCGCTTATCGAAACGATTGATGACCTGCGAAATGCCGGAACTATCGTGAAATCTTTATATGAGAATGAAACCTACAGAAATCATTTAAAAAGAAGAAATAACAGGCAAACCATTATGCTTGGTTTTTCTGACGGAACAAAAGACGGGGGATACCTCATGGGTAACTGGAGTATTTATAAAGCAAAGGAGCAGCTTACAGCAGTTTCCAAAAAATATGACATTAACGTGGTTTTCTTTGATGGCCGGGGCGGCCCACCTGCAAGAGGCGGCGGTAAAACACATAAATTTTACGCTTCTATGGGTAAAAATATTGCTAACCAGGAAATACAATTAACCATACAGGGTCAAACCGTTAGTTCCAACTTCGGAAACATTGACGCCGCACAATATAATATTGAACAACTTATACATGCAGGCATTTCCAATGGGCTTTTTTCCAACAGGCACATTACCCTCCAGGATGAGCAGGATATCTTGCTGCAGGAACTGGCTGACGAAAGTTTTCAATCGTATATAAAGCTCAAAAATCATCCTGATTTCATGGATTATTTGACCCATGTCAGCCCGCTAAAATTTTATGGTGAAACCAATATTGGCAGCCGGCCGGCCAGGCGTGGGGCCTCCAGCAAAATAAACCTGGAAGATCTGCGGGCCATACCTTTTGTAGGTGCCTGGAGCCAACTAAAACAAAATGTAACAGGATACTATGGTGTAGGTACCGCCCTCCAAAAAATGGAGCAAAGTGGAAAGTTTCACCAGTTAAAAACGCTATATCAAAATTCATTATTTTTTAAAACACTTATGGATAACTGTGAGATGGCTATGAAGAAATGCTTCTTCCCGCTTACTGAATATTTATCTAAAGATGAGAGATATGGTGAGATATGGAACATGATATACGAGGAATATATGACTACGGAAAAATACCTGTTTCTGCTAAGCGGCAAAAATGAATTGATGGCTGAATATGCCATAGAGCAGGTATCAATCGGTATGAGGGAAAAAATAGTGTTACCACTGGTAACCATTCAACAATTCGCCATAGCCAATATCCGCGAAATAGAAAAAGACCTGGTAAAAAACTCTTTAAAAGATACATACGAAAAGCTGGTAATGCGTTGCTCATTCGGGATTATAAATGCAGGTAGGAATTCGGCGTAAAAAATTTGTACCAACCTGGTTAAGGCACGCGAGTTTTAAAATCCTGGTATGGCCGGCTATCCGGAAAAAGTTACCGTATTTGAAGATTTAGTTTTGCATACTACATGGGCAACGTGATTTCGCCCGTTGCAAGATGTCTGAACATCGGCAAAAAAAGGTTTCTCCATTAATTATAACAGATAGCAATGGCCAAATAACAACACTGACTGTTAAGTAATATACATTTTTCACTTCTGAAAATATTATCTACATAATTTTGGCCCTGCTACCTAACGTTCATGCTTAAACGAAAATGGTGCACTGAGTAATTTACCAATGGTGTTGCATGAATTTCAAATTCGTGAAAGCAGAAACATTTAAATTACCCGGATCCCCAATGAATTTTTCTTTTTTTTATTAACAATTTTATCTTCGTACCGGATTTGTTTTCCCCCGCGTGTTATAGGCTATAATTATTTCCGCGCCTGAAGGTGTTGATGAATGCATCTAGACTGATTGAATATTATTTCTTGATTAGAATTCTGTAAAAATGGATTTGCGCAGTATAACTTTCTCTGAAAGGTCAATCTATCCGCTCATGGCCACAAAAAATGGCGGGAGAACCCGCCATCACTTGACCAATTATGAAAAATCTACCTTGAGAAATGTTTTTACAACAACTATAAAAACGATTTTAATATCCCGGATTCTGCTTAATCGCGTTATTGCTTTTCTTAATCTCATCGTTTGGAATGGGGAATAAATAATAATAATCACCTTTCCACGCTGTTCTTACTTCTGCCTCTGGGATAACTCCGTATGTGTAAGTTAATTTACCTAACAAGTCTCCGGCTTTAGCACCTGTCCAGTCCATTGTAACACTTGTTAAACCACGGATGGGAATATCTACGTTGCCTGCAGCAGCTTTCCAGCGCATAAGATCGAAGAACCTTGAATCTTCTAACAATAATTCTATTGCCCTCTCGTTTCTATAGTCTTTTACTAACCCGGCACCAGAACTGGTGATATCGGGCATATTTACAGAAGGTCTTTTTCTCACTTTGTTGATGTATTCCTTTGCTAAAGTTTCGTTACCCAACGCTATTTGAATTTCCGCATAGTTTAAATAAAATTCCGCAAGCCTCATAAAAACAATCACCTGGGCGTAGTCATAATCAAAGCTGGCACGAGGCCCTTTAAAATCTGTTAGCTTCTTAAAAGTATAGCCCGTTTGAACCCTCCAATGAAATGGAGTTAAACCCTTTACCCAGTATGTTTTAGAATCCCTGCCAAAATCAAAAAGATCTTTTCCGTTAATTGGATCTATTTTGTTAGGGTTCGCATACGGAGGGTCATTATTAGGATTTGGGTTGGCATCTTCCCAATATTCATAAGTTCTTGTTGTACTCTTTGCTCCATCGTTTATGGTTACCGGGCTTGCGCCGGGGTAAATAATATCAACGTAGTACCGTGGATCCCTGTTCACATTGGGGTGCTGTGGATCATATCCTGATGCAGGATTTACGGTTATCCCATCTGCCATATAAGGATATTCGCCATTTGTAAGTTGATACCTGTTGATAAAGGTTTGAGTTGGTTCGATCCGCTGCCTGGCATCGAAACCACTGGGCCAATAGTCGTAATTGAATCCCCAATCGGGTATGCGTGTTCCCGGGGTGAAAGACTTCCCAAAAATAATTTCGTCAGTTTTTAAGGGCTTTATAAAAAGATCTTCCGTTGTAGGATGTAGTGAAAAACCCGCATCTATCACAGCTTTTGTTGCTACTTCCGCGGCTTGCCATTTCGTTAGATCGTTGGTGGGGTTATTCAGCGGACTTGCCAGGTATAATAATACCCTGGCCTTTAAACCCATAACGGTGTTTTTATCTATTTTGCCGGGCGCAGAAGAGGATCCGCTAAATACAGCAGATGCTGAATCGCATTCACTTAGAACAAATGCTGCGCATTCATCGAAAGTATTACGAGGCACGTCAAAGCTATTGTCATTTAGTTTAAAACTGCTGGTTACAATGGGTACTCCTCCAAATGTACGCATAAGTTCAAAGTACATCCAGGCGCGTAAAAAGTGCACCTCTCCTCTCATTGGGTCAAGCACATTACCGGCAATGGCGGAGCCCTGAATTTTTTCAAAAAAAATATTGGCTTTTCTAATGTAACCATATTCGTCGTTCCAGACATTTGTAAGGTCTGTAACATTATCAGGAGAAAGGAGACCCTGCAGATATTCACGGATACCGGCAGACCGGTCATGGGTTTCGGGCTGATCAACTGCAACATCAGTTAACGTTTCATATCCGCCGGTACCAGGGCTCCAGGGTGGCTTGATACCATTATATACATTATATACATAGTTTTGAAGAAATACAGGATCGTTAAAAACAGCATCTTCCGATATAGAATCCAATGGCTTTTTATCCAGGATATCTTTACTGCATGAGGCAACGATGACTACAATGCCCACGATGATCACTGCAATCAGTTTCCAGCGCATTTTATTGAGAAGTAAATATTTCATATTATATTTTATTTAGAAAGAAAGATTAAGACCTGCATTTAAAGTTTTCATATTTGGATAAGTACCACCATTTCCACTTAAAAATTCAGGATCTCCGTTACCATATTTTTTTAGATTGTTATAAAGAAGGAATAAATTATCCCCTGATACATAAAATCTCAAGCCGGAAATTCCAACCTTAGTAACTAATTTTGCCGGGAGATTATACCCCAGTTGAAGTGACTTCATCCGTAACCAGGTTACATCGCGATAGA
>JBDTOV010000015.1:0-55020 GCA_039933035.1 Ginsengibacter sp.
GTAGCAGTAACGGTAAGCATGGCTTTATTTTTTTAAGAAATAAATTACGCCGCTTTTCTTATTTTCTTTTTCTTCAGCGCTTCGTTGATAAATTCACTTAGCGTCCTTACCGTAATATTTCCCTCCAATTTTTCGCTGTTAATAAAAAATGCCGGCGCATCTTTAACACCCAGGTTCATCCCATGCTTGAGATCGTCCTGGACATACCATCCATATTTACAATTGATGAGATCATTTAAAAATGATTTGTTGGTAATTCCGATTTCTTTTGCATACGATTTAAGGGTAATGGTTCCCAGGTGCCTGCGGTTTTGAAAAAGCATTTCGTGCATTTCTAAAAACTTTCCTTCCTGGGCTGCGCCAATCGCTGCTTCCGCCGCTTTATGTGCCCTCTGGTGAATATTGACCATAGGAAAATGGCGAAAATTAAAATTTATCTTGCCATTATACGCCAACATAATTTCCTTCACTATTTCATGCACCTTCGCGCATTTTTCACTTTCATAATCTATAAATTCTGTCACCGTAACCGGTGCAGCGCTCTCGCCAATTATTATATCTTTTGGAGGTATAACAGGTATCTCCTCTTTTCTGCTTATCATTATTGTATATTTATTTTTTCCAAATATCGTTGTATTGTTCGGGATGCTGCTTAAACTGTATGTGCACAAAAGGACAAAGTGCAATAACCTTTAAGTGGTTTCCCCGGGCGTAATCCACCATGGCTGCCAGTAACCTGGTTGCCAATCCCCTGCCTTCCTCTTTTGGCAACACTTCCGTATGAATTACCGTCAAATCATTTCCTGAAATACTTATCATCATTTCCGCTACTTTTCCTTGATCGCCGGGAATATAAAACTGCCCCTTTCCCTTTTCGTTTAAACTGAATTTTACTTCATCCATATCCACAATTTTCAAACGGTAAGTTATTTTGTCAAATACCTAATTAATTACCGGCAATCCTTTTTCAATTTGTGCCCTGGTGCCTTCATATTGCCTGGGCAATTTTAAATGCGTTCCCAATTCATTCACCGGTTCATCTTTGGCGAATCCCGGGTTATCCGTCGCGAGTTCAAAAAGAACGCCGCCGGGTTCACGAAAGTATAACGAAAAAAAATAATCCCGGTCGATTTTAGGGGTAATACTTAAACCTTTGGCTATAATTTTTTCCCGGTAATTCATTAAAATATTATCATCTTTTACCCTGAAAGCCACGTGGTGATTGGTGCCGGCCGCACCGACACCGTGTGCAAGTTTTGGCGCTTCAATAATATCTACAATAGACGCATTGTCAACCGCATCTGTAGCAAAACGATAGAGATTACCCTCCTGCTTTCGCAATGTATACCCCAAAATATCTGTAAGGATCGTGGCAGTTGCGGTTACGTCTCTCAGTGTTAACGTTACACTATGAAACCCCTTCGTTGCAACAGAGGCATGAACTTCGCCGGTTTCCCACGGCTTTCTTTTATCCTCGTTCGCCGGGACAACCAGGTCAATTTTTAGACCATCGGGATCCTGGAAACTCATGTATTTTTCCCCGAATTTTTCAGATATCACTTCATGCTTTACTTTGTATTCATTAAAACGTTCATTCCAAAATTCAAGGCTGCCATCCGGTACAGAATAGCCAATATTGGTGGCCATTCCCGTACCGGTATAGCCCTGTCCAATGCCTTCCCATGGAAAAAATGTAAGTATGGTCCCCGGTGTACCTATTTCATCGCCAAAGTAAAAATGGTAGGTGCCCGGGTCATCAAAATTGACAGTCTTTTTCACCATTCTCACGCCCAAAACTTTTGTGTAAAATTCAAAGTTTCGTTTTGCATTGCCGGCTATTGCAGTAATATGATGTAATCCTGATATTTTATTTTCCATAATATATTTTTTAAGCCTGAACTGCTAATTCATCCGCTACAACAGGCTGTTCCACCTGTTTTACCAATTGAATTTCTGCATTTATTTTTATATCGTCACCTAATAAAACATTTCCTGTTTCTGTAACACTACCATAAGTTATTCCGAATTCTTTGCGGCTTAGTTTACCAGTAACCGTAAAACCTGTTTTTGTTTGTCCGTACGAATCAACAACAATTCCACCAAATTCTACTTTTATATCTATAGGTTTAGTGATTCCCGCAATAGTTAATTCGCCATGCAATACACCGTCATCTCCTTTAGCTTCATAGTTTTTACCAGAATATTTTATTTGCGGATGTTTTTCGGCATTAAAAAAATCCGCAGACTTCAAGTGGCTATCGCGCTGTTCGTTGTTGGTATCTATCGAATCGATATCAGCAGTGAATTCGATTTTTTTTGCGGTAGTAAAATCATCTGTTTCCGTTTCCACTTCCAGGCTAAATTTTTTGAAATGCCCGGTTACCGTGGAGATCATCAGGTGTTTAACTTTAAAAGTAATTTCACTGTGCATAGGATCCAAAGTCCATGTAATGTTTGACATAATTTTTAATTTTAACTGTTTATTTATTTTATTTGAATGATTACGAAGTTTTAATTTCAGGCACCTGGCTGGCTATTGTCGGATGATAACCCGCTGTTTTTAAAATATTATAGATGGTTTGTACAGCTTCCTGATCATCGCCCTCGATAAATGTTCCCAACAAACCGGGAGGATTGATAGCTCTCACCACTTTAGAATGCGGCAATAGATTTCGGAGACTCCCCTTGCCATCAATTTTGCTTTTATAACCTGACATACTAAATACGATTTTTTGCGTGGCTACCTCTTTTATCATTTCCACCACTTCTTTTACGGCATCATCCGGTATATCAATAAAAATCATATCTGCTTCCCAACAGCCGTCTTTCACGCATTCTATTATTTCCAAATCAGCATGCGGAGCACCACCCCCCACAAGGGTTAATATTTTGGCAGATGTTGTACTATCTTTTAATACCAAGAGCAGCCTGTAATTTTGCTGCACCAGTGCGTTTGCAATAGCGACAACTTCCCCCCCTCCGGCTGTTATAATTGCTATTGTTTTGTTTGCCGCCATATCTTTTTTTTATAACACAAAACTACCATCGAACAAACGGGTGTCCAATGCGATATGATAACAAATTGCATTGATCCAGATCAATAAAATTATTTACGTGTAGCCATCTGGCTGCGGATACGGCTAAGCGTTTCGCGGGTAATACCGAGGTAAGAAGCAATCATATGCTGTGGCAGACGCTGAAGACAACCGGGGAAATTATGTAGCAGGTTGGTATATTTTTCTTCTGCCGTTTCACTCAAGGTCCCCATCAATCGCCTCTGGGTAGCAATCAGGTTATTTTGAATAAGAATGCGGAAGTAGCGTTCAAAAGCAGGAACTTTTTGCAATAATGAGTCCCAGGATGGCTTTGTGATCAGCAATAGCTCACAATCTTCCAGGGCTTCCATATTATATATCGAAGGTTCATCAGTAAGAAAGCTGTACAAATCAGCAATCCACCATCCTTCAAATGCGAATTGAAGAATGTGTTCGGTTCCCTTATTATCAACTGTGTACGATCTTATTATTCCCTTACTTACGAAGGCAGTGTATTTTGATACATCACCTTCCTGCAGCAGGTACTGCCTTTTTCTCAATTTTTTTGGCAGGAAAAGCGTTTTGCAAAAATTGAATTCTTCTTCTGTAACGGAAATGGTTTCAGTGATTTTTTTATAAAGTAAATCGTACATGAAGAAGTTGGTTTGAGGAGGCAAATTAAAGAATTTATAAACTTCCCGGTATTTTATACTTTGTGCCGGTATAGCCTGGTAGAAACAAATTAATAATATACCTGGTCGGGACAAGTCAGAACCAAAAAATAATTTATCGCGAAGAACACAAAGAAAATCTTTGATTTTCTATTTTTCCCGGAAAAAATCCGTACTGTCTTCCTGTTTTCGTGGTAAAAAAACAAACCATGGCAGTGAAGTCGAAATATTTTTTTGTTGCCTGGGAGCCTTACTGTACTTGATTTGAGAAGCTACGTAACATAACTTACCAAAAAATGCTGCCATTTTAAGAGCCAGGTATTAATCCAATTTTAATGTGAATCAATAAACATTTTTAAAAAAAATATATATGTCGTTTGTCGCCTGACTGCCGGGAATATGCCCGTACACAACAGATCAATCTTATTCATCGACATATTCCATAGCTTTGTTCCTTTTTCACAATCACCCTACGTATTTAATAGTTCACGCATATGCCACAAAGGCAACTTAATGACTGGTGTTTACTTAGAAGCCGTTAATAATAAAATCTTACGTTACGTAACCTGTTTTTATATTTTTTTTTATTTTGATCATAAAAAACCGGTGCATTAAAAAATGAAAAAAAAGTTAGTGACTCCGCAAAAACTTCAGCAAAACGAAGAAAATTACCGGTCGATGATTGAAAGAATATCTGATGGCTTTGTGTCGCTGGATGAAAACTGTTGCTACACTTATGCAAACAGCAAAGCTGAACTAATTTTCCGCAAGCCAGCCGGTTATCTCATTGGAAAAAATATCTGGTCAGAATTTCCGGAAAGTGGTGATAAACCTTTTCAAACGGCTTACAAGGCAGCAATGATTAACCAGGAATACGTCTATGCAGAGGTATATTACGAACTTTATAACCTTTGGCTCGAAAACCATATTTATCCATCGCCGGAAGGTGCTTCTGTTTATTTTATTGATATTACTGAAAGCAAAAAAAAAGCAGATGACTTTGCTAAACTGGCAGAGCGAAACGCATTGATTCTTCACACCATGCAAAATAGTTTTTTGCTTACTGATGCGGATTTAAATGTTATTGATGTGAATCCTGCCTTTTGCGAGGCAATAGGATACAGCAGGCAGGACTTATTAAAAATGAATGTAACTGACTTTGATGTACAACTAAGTTCTGACGAGATTAAGCGAAATTTAGAAATAGCCCTTCAAAAGGGTATTCTTTATCTGGAAACAAGAAATAAAAGGAAAGATGGAGTTATCATTGATGTGGAAGTGGCGCTTACAGAAATGGAAATAGACGGGCAGGTTTATTTTGCATCTTTTGGCCGGGATATTTCCGAAAGAAAAAAGGCCGATGAACGTATAATAAACGAGAAAAAACTTTCCGATTCAATTATTAACAGCCTTCCCGGTATATTTTATTTATATAATGAGCATGGAAAATTTTTGCGATGGAATAAAAACTTCGAAACGGTGTCTATGTACAGTGCCGCGGAAATTGCGTGCATGAGCCCGGTCGATTTTTTTGCTGAAGACGAAAAAGAAATTTTGAAAAGAGCAATGGATACAGTATTTAAAAAAGGTATGGCAGAAGTGGAAGCTCACTTTTTAACAAAGGACAAAGAAAAAATTCCTTATTATTTTAATGGAAGACTTGATCATATTGAAGGCCGGTCTTGCCTTATAGGAATGGGTATTGATATTTCGGAGCGGATAAAAGCCGAAGAATCCATACGGTCAATGGAACAAAAAATCTTAAATCAAAGAGTACAGGAACAGAAAAAAATATCACGGGCTATAATAAGGGCCCAGGAAACAGAGAGGAGCTACATCGGAAGAGAACTCCATGATAACGTTAACCAGATATTAGCAGCTACGATATTGTACCTGAAAATGGCGGGTAAAGAAAATGCAAAAATGAGAAAGATAGTTACACATCCCCTGGAATTGTTAGATAATTCAATTAACGAAATAAGGTCATTGAGTAGTAAACATGTAACACCACAGAAAAACATTAATTTAAAAAAACTGATACAATCATTGCTTGACAGCCTCAATAAAAATACCCATATAAAAACAAATTTCACCTACAACATATTCGATGACATCATTGATGATGAATTGAAATTAAATATATACCGCATCGTACAGGAACAGGTAAATAACATTATAAAGCATGCCGCCTGCGATAACGTAAGCATCTCTGCGGAAACTGGTATCCGCACTATTCATATTGTTGTTGCAGATGATGGAAAAGGATTTGAAACAAATAAAAAAAGAGAAGGCAGCGGTATTACAAATATGATTAACCGGGTTGAATCCTTTAATGGAGAAATCATTATTGAGAGTTCTCCGGGAAAAGGTTGTCAACTGGGTTTCAAAATACCCTATAGTATATAAATATGCTGGGTATAGCTCCCCTACCGGTAATTATTGCTCGTAGAAAAATAAAAAGAAAAGTGTTGTATTTTAAGACGGACTCATTGCTGCTTAATACTGTTGGCGCTTTGAAGTTACTGTGCTAATATTCAAGAACAATTATCAGGGCAAGGATATAGATAAGTTAAAAACCCTGACAATTTTCCTCATCCGCTAAACTCAGGTCCGGTAATGAACGTTTTTTTATACAAATAAAAAATATAACGGAAATAGATATACGATAAAATACATTGATGCTATCACGTATATATCTAAAAACAAATACCGGCTAAAAAACTATTTCAATTATTTATTTTATCATTCGCAACATACGAAAAGAGAAAAAAGGTAAACTAATTTTGTTTCCTTATGCCTGTGCGTTTCATAAATCCTGCCGGAATAAATAAATACTAACAGTTGCAGTTGGGGAACAAAGTCAGCAATTGAATTATCCCAAATCATTTTAAAAGACAGTGTATCGTTTTTATCAAATGGGTTGTCTCAAACGGTTTAGAAATAAAGCCATCGGCGTTGCAGCCGCGGATATCGTTTTTAAAATCAGTATTGGCAGAAAACAGAACGATAGGTAAATCCTGCGTTCTTTCAGATTCTTTTAGATTTTTGCATATATCGCGACCATCAGCACCGCCAAGCCAAACGTCTAGCAGCAGTAAATCTGGTGAAAAACGCTCAATTTCACCCGGAATTTCCCGCCAATCAGAAACTGTATGCACATAATAATGATTCATACTTAATATCAATTTTACAACTGTAAGGATATCCATGTCATCATCGGCAATAAGAATCTTACTCATAAAATACCCGCAACAACAATCAATCCACGAAATGAATTAACAGTGGTTTAAAAAAAAATTATAATTTTACAAAGCCCCCAAATAACCAAACTTCTTTATGAGTAAATTAATGATTGTAGATGATTCTACCGATTTACTGGAAGCGTTAGAAATAATCCTTTTCCAAAAAGGATATACCGTAAAAACCTTAACCGACGGGAAAAATATTTATAAAGAAATCAATGATTTTGATCCTGACCTGCTAATACTCGATATATTTTTGGCCGGTAAAGACGGGAGAGAAATATGTAGGGAATTGAGAAAACGGAGTGTCATTAAATATCTTCGTATCGTGATGTCTTCTGCTTCGTCCAGGGCTCTTGAAGATTGTGAAGCGTATGGCGCGGACGGATTCCTGGAAAAGCCTTTTGGCATAAACAATTTAGTAGAAAAAATAGAATCCGTACTGGCCAGTCATAAGTAAATTAGCCTTTAGTTTAGGAATAAATAGCTCCGTTAATTATATCATACCTGGAAGGTTCGTTATGCCAGGGCATCTCCGAAAAATACAGGAAAGTGTCCCTTGATTTTGACTTGCTGCTTCTACCCGGCTGTAAATCGTTCCAAAGGGATGATTTTAATATTCAAATAGTTCGCAATCACATGGTTTACTAATATGCAATTGTGCATGAACTTTTGTTATATAATTTTGTGATTTGGTAAGCTATTCCAAACTGACATTTGCATGTAAGGTGTAAGCTTTCATTTATTAAAAAACTAAGATGGGTCCTTTGATTATTTTACTGTTTATCGTACTAACGATAGTAATCGTGGTATTGTATAAAAAACCATTGAAGCATATTGATTTGCCAGCTAATTATAAAGAGTCATTAATGGATCACGTCACTTTTTATCGTTCGTTAAACGATAAAGAAAAAACCCGGTTTGAAGAGAAAATAAAAGAATTCCTCAGTTATGTCCGTATCCATGGTGTGCATACTATTGTTGATGACATAGACAAGCTTTTGGTAGCTGCAAGTGCTGTTATTCCCATTTTTGGTTTTCCCGAATGGAGATATTATAATCTGCGTGATGTGTTATTATACCCTGGTACATTTAATAAAGATGAATTTTTATCTTCGGAAAATAACAGGAATACATTAGGCATGGTAGGCAACGGCGCTATGCAACGTGTTATGATATTATCAAAGCCGGCGTTGCACGACGGTTTTGACAAGTATTCAGAAAAAGAAAATACCGGTATTCACGAATTTGTTCATTTGCTTGACAAGGAAGATGGTGATACAGATGGCTTACCGGAAGCTCTGCTACAAAGGCAATATTCCGTCCCCTGGCTTGAATTGATGAGAGAAAATATGGAAGCAATGAACCAGGGCCGCTCCGATATCAATATTTATGGTGCGACCAATAAGGCAGAATTCTTTGCGGTGGCTTCCGAATATTTTTTTGAAAGGCCGGATTTATTTAAAGAAAAGCATGAAGACCTTTATAATTTGATGGCCCGGATATTTCACCAAAAGCCCCCCGTTCCACTATATAAAGCCCCCTATATATAAATTTATAATATATGATATAAATTAGTTACATTTACAAGCCACCCTATTATATAAGCAAAACTAACAGATATGAGCCTCGAATTAGATCAACAAAGAAAGTTTACTGAATTATTTCTAGATTTGACAAAAGATGCTTCTGAAAAATTTAAAAGTAAATGGGACGAGACGGTTCAATTTTCCAATCCCTCCCGTACCAAATTTATTCCTACATTCAATAATGGTGCAATAGACGCACTTTCTGCTCAACTCAGGGAGCAGTATGAAATTCTCCGCAAGAAATATTACAATAAATCTCTTTAAGGGTTCATTTTTTTGAAACAATCATAAATCCTACGATTCCAGCTCTTAATTTCTTGCAAGATGTTTCTTTTTTCCGACTTTACATTCCTATAAAATTAGAACAATAGTTCCTGCAATAATCAGTAAAGCCCCTATAGCCATCTTAAGAGTCAATGTTTCTCCCAGGAATATAATAGAAAAAATTATAGCAAGGGCGACACTCATTTTATCTACCGGGGCCACTTGTGAAACTTTACCCAGTTGCAACGCTTTAAAATAAAAAATCCATGAAAGGCCGGTTGCAACCCCGGATAAACAGAGAAAAATTATATTTTGCTTTGTGAGGGTGTGAAATGTGGCTGCTCCTCCCCTGAAAAAAGCAATGCTCCACGCAATTATCAATATAACAACCGTTCTTACGGCGGTCGCGAGGTCAGTGTCGACGCCTTTAATACCAACCTTGGCAAAGATGGCTGTCAGCGCCGCAAATAAAGCAGAAAGCAAAGCATATATCCACCACATAATTTTATATTTTAAATTTTGGATTGGGAAATTATCACACTAGTCATGATCCCTGCCGGCAAATACATGGAAACCAGGCTTTACATTTCTTTTTCATTTATCCATTTCCGTTATCCAGATATAGTTACACAAAAAAGATGCAGGAATCAGGGATAAATTTAATATTTGCCGGGCGATTATTATTTTATTTAAATTGCTGTAAAAAAGAAAATCGGGTAAAAAAAAATTAATTATCAAATATAAGTGTTCATGGCATTTTAATATGAAACACCAGTCAGGAAGATTCAAAAATTACAAAGTAACCGTAAGTGCCTGGCACGGGATTAATAATACACTCAAAATATTTATATGAAGTCCCAACTTAAATTATTGTTCCCGCTCCCGATAGCACTTATTATGGCGATGCCGTTACTCGCTCAAGATCATGTTGAAACGGATTCAACGCCAAAATTAAAAATAGCAAGTGCGGGCCCGCAGTACAAACGTTCCAAATGGCACAATTTTTTTTGGGGCAAAAACTACCGGAAGGAATGGAGCACAGACGTCCCATTCCCGGTTTTTTTTCTTGACAGTATAAAGGGGGGGGTTACCCCTGCGAAACTTGGAGGTGGACATCAAACGACTTCCCTGCATCTTGAAACCAAGGATGGTAAAAATTATACGCTCCGGTCCGTTGATAAAAAACTTGGTAAAGTTTTACCTGGAAATTTCCTGGGAACATTTATAGAGCGCCAGGTAAATGACGAAGTTTCCATGTCGCATCCATATGCTGCAGTTACTGTACCACTGATGGCGCAAAGCGCAGGCATCTATCATACCAATCCGCAATTTGTTTACCTACCCAAACAGGTGGCGTTGGATAGTTTTAACGATTTAGCCAATCATGTTTACCTCTTTGAACAAAGACCGAAAGGAGATTGGAGGAATGCCGATAACCTTGGCAATTTTGAAAAATTTTATGATACAGAGGAAGTGATGGAGGCGCTAATGGACGAAACTGAAAATCATGTCGACCAGGCAGCTTTTGTGAAGGCGAGGCTTTTTGATATGATGCTTGGAGACTGGGACAGGCATGAAGAGCAATGGAAATGGGGTATGGTGGAAAACGGCAATCAGAAAACATTTGAACCCGTTCCCCAGGACAGGGACCAGGTTTATTTCAAACATAATGGGTTAATTCTTGATGCTGCCATATTTGCTTCGAATATGAATTATTTTCAAAGCTTTAAAAATCACATTAGCAACATTAACACCTATAACTATGAAGAACGTGGACTGGACAGGCTTTTTACGAATCAATTGCAGTTAACAGACTGGCAGAACGCCGCTAAACAATTGCAGCAATCCCTCACCGACGAGGTGATAGAAAATTCGGTAAAAAAATTACCACAGAAAATATTCGACTTATCTGGAAAACACATTATTGACGACCTGGAATTACGGCGGAACCAATTATGGAAATATGCAACGAAATATTATTTGTTTCTTTCAAAAGAAGTGGAAATAGTTGGTACAAAAGGATCTGATTATTTTGTAATAACGAGGCTAAATAACCAGGAAACAACGGTGAACGTTTATAATATTACAAACGAAGGCGATAAAAGATCTACTCCTTATTTCAGCCGTACATTTCTTACAAATGAAACGAAAGAGATTCGGCTTTTTGGTTTATCGGGACATGATGTTTATACCACAGAGGGTATCGCAGACAACGGAATAAAAATAAGGATAATCGGAGGTTACGATGAAGATTCCATTTTCATAAAATCACTCGCAGGACATAGAACGAAAACGTACATTTATGATGATAGCAATAATTATATCAGTTCTATTGGTAAAATAAAAAAATATATTTCAAATGATAGTGATATTAACAAGTATACATACAGGAGTTATATGTATGACAAAAGAGGAGCAAAGCCATCCCTTTTTTATAGCGATGTAGATCGTGTATATGTGGGATTAAACTATGGGTGGGAACACCATCATTGGAGAAAACTACCCTTTGTTTTTAAGCAAATGGTTGGAGTGAATTATTCAATTTCTCAGAAAGCGTTGAGCTTTAATTACAAGGGAGTTTTTCCTAATACAATTGGCAAATGGAATCTTTCTTTGTTGGGCAATTATGATGTTGTGCGCTGGGCTAATTTTTATGGGCTGGGAAATGAAACCATACTCACCACTAAAGATAAAGACTTCAACAGGATGAGAACAAAGGAAGGATCCGGTAGTATAGGTTTTAACCGGAACGCCGGAAATAATTTTATTGAGTTGCGAGGTTTTTATCAAAGTGTAAAAATTATTAATGATAACGAACGCTATACTGCCAAGAATATAGCTCCAACGAATGTGACCGTATTTGACATAAAAAAATTTACGGGTGTAATCGCTGGCTATAAATTTTCAAAACTTAATGATTCCGTTGTTCCGACGAAAGGAGTAAATATAACTGCTGCAGTTTCTTACACTCAAAATATAAACCAGAGTTCCCGTACGTTCTGGAAATATGGAGGTAATCTTCAAATGTATATTCCGCTGGTTTCAAAATTTTCTCTGGCTGTTTCGGGAGGCGCCACAACCGTTAGTGGCAGCCCTGAGTTTTATCAATATCCTTGTATTGGCGGCGGCCAGGATTTACGGGGCTTTCAGCGACAAAGATTTTATGGCAAAACTGTTTTTTATAACAGTAATGAACTTCGTTATATCAGTAAGGTGAGGAGTTATCTTTTTAATGGCAAAGCCGGCTTACTGGCTTTTATAGATGACGGACGTGTGTGGATGCCTTCGGAAAAATCTAATTTGTGGCATACCGGGTATGGTGGGGGCATTGTGCTGGCGCCTTTTAATTTCATATTTGTTGATATAACGTATGGATTTTCTAAGGAAGATAATTTACTTCAGTTTCGGTTAAATATGGCATTGTAATTTTCACTCCCTTTCCTTGTACTTTTTATAAATTGCATAGAATATTCATAATTACCATTTCACCAGGTTTCTTTTACCGGTTTCTTTTACCGGTTTCAAATACTTTACTTTTGCATCTCGTTTATGAAAAGCACTTGTAGTATTGTTATACCCACTCCCCTTTAATCTTCATTATACATTCATTTGCTTTGCGAACTGATTCGGCTATACCTGCAGCCATTTTTACATTTTATTAATATCCCATTATGACCCATTTTGAACGAATGCGCATACGGATTGTGTGCTTAAAACTTGCTTCTGACAGGTTAACTTTCTAATACAATAAGCCCGATGCTCCTCGAATGTTCAATAGCTTCTGCGCTGTGCGTAAAATAACAGCAATGGATACCCGAAGCTATTATTTTATCCACTACCTGCTGCACCCGCAAATGTTTACTTTTACGCACCCTTCGTATATAAATGGCAAAAATGATAGCAGGGAAATGATCAACCAATGCCGAATATATATTAGGATCTTCCTGCGAATCATCTCCAAATAAAACAACTTTTCGTTTTGGAAACGCTTCTATTATCCTGACAATCCGAAAAAATTTTGTTGCGTGTTTGTTTTGTCCGGTTTTCCATACTTCTCTGAATTTCTTTAATTCGTTAAGAAGATATACCCCTTTAGGTAAACCATTCTTCCTGGAAAATTCTCTTATATAATAAAAAAGATTCCACTCGCTGCTTGATACATAAAAAAAAGGGTGGGTTATTTTTTCATACTGAAATGCAGACGCCAGTAACTGGTAATGTTTTACCACACCTGCAAAAGGTTTTCTGCTACGCGCATTTTTTGTAAGCAATACATATAGTCTCCGGCGAAGATTCGACGAATGTGATATTAAAAAAGTATCATCTATATCAGAAACAAAAACATAGGCAGAATCAAACGGAATGTATATTTGCCCCTGGCCCTGAATTTTTTTACCCTTATACGTCTCCCCGTCAAGCTGTACGGAAATATTGTGCCAGCCCGGATTTTTTGGTATTACAGGAACCCATTCAAATTTAAAAAACCCATCGTCTTGTGAATGGGTATGCAGGGTAGTACCCTCCCATTCCATGGAAAGTTTTGCATTTTTGTAGGGCGTTACCATAAATAAGCGCAGCATTGAAAAAGTATTAATGATCCAATTTTGGCGGTATCTTTTACGCAACACAGGGCTTAGCTTCAACACATGACCAAAGGCTATTATTCTTTCTGTATTTCCATAGCCTCTGTAAACCCAGATAACGGGGTGTTGGTTTAGCCTAAACCAAAGTAATATTCTTCGTTTTATCCTTTTAAGCAAAAAATTTTCTTTTCTTTATGTATAATTTTTTAATCGCATACTGAAAGATATTATGGAAAATCCATCGTGCCTCAAAATACTATTTGTTATCAACCCCGTGTCAGGGACAAAGAAAAAAGTTGACTGGGAACCGTTAATCAGGAATTACTTTAAAAATCTTTCTCACACTATTGAGTTTTATTTATTGACCGGCAAAGATGATACCGGATCATTAGATTACTGGATAGAAAAATTACAGATCACAAGAATCATAGCCGTGGGTGGCGATGGCACTGTGACATTAATAGCAAAACAACTACTCGGTAAAGATTTAATTATGGGCATTTTGCCGGCCGGTTCCGCAAATGGTATGGCAAAAGAACTACAGATACCCGAGATGCCCGGGGAAGCATTGGACGTTATTATAAATGGAATAGTAAAAAGTTGTGATGCAATAAAAATAAATGACAATGACATTTGCCTTCATTTAAGTGATTTTGGATTGAATGCCCGGCTTATAAAATATTTTGATGAGAGCACACTGAGAGGTATGTGGGGCTATGCGAGAATGGTATTAAAGGTACTATGGTATAAAAAATTATTGAACGCCCATATCGTAGCAGACAATCTTGATTTGGAAACCAAAGCTTTTATGATAGTAATTGCCAATGCCAGTAAATATGGTACAGGCGCAGTTATTAACCCGGAAGGAAATATCGGGGATGGCTTGTTCGAAATTGTGATCGTTCGCAAACTTTCTTTGTTGCAACTATTTAAGATGTTCCGGGGGAACAAACACCTGAATCCGAAAAAGGTCGAGGTTTTCCAAACTAAAACAGCCTCGATAACTACCAGTAGAAAAACACATTTCCAGGTAGATGGTGAGTACCTGGGTAAGATTAACAAGGTATCAGCGAAAATCCTTCCCGCACAATTGAAGCTACTGGTAAAACAAAACGAGAACACCAACACTTCAGACAGGACAACCGGAAAGTGAATGCTCGTGTCCGAAAAAGTTAACCCGCCGTTTTTACTAATGGCTCTAAATCCCTTTTCAACTTAACGCTGTTAGACACATTTCCATATGACATCGGTAAACCATTTGTTCTTATCAAAGAAGTGGTTTACCGGGCTAAAGCCACTCTGGCGGGCGATATCATCCGTTTGTTCCAAAGTATATTTTTGCGATATCTCCATAAAGATCGTTTCATCTTTTAAAAAACATATCACGGGATTTTCTCCAATGGAAACCTGCTGGTCTTTTAAAGAAACAAGGTAACTTTTGCAGGCGCCGGTATATGGATCATACGTAGCATAATGTTCAAAAGCATCTATATTGAAATCGGCAGACAATTCATTATTAATTCTCCCCAACAGGTTGAGGTTAAACCGGCGGGTATATCCTTCCAGGTCATTATAAGCTGCCAGTACCTGTTTAGGATTTTTTATGAGGTCGATCCCAATTAAAATCATATCCCCCACCGAAAGTTGGCTCCGCAGTTTTTTGCAAAATTCATGCACATCCTCTTTTGGAATATTGCCAATATTAGAACCCAGGAATAATACCAGTTTTATTTTATCGGAAATTGTTTTTGCTGATGAGAGCATCGAAAGATATTCACCGTTAAGCCCGTGAATATTGAGTTGCGGCAATTGTTCCGGGATCTTTCTATGAAGCAGGTCAATTATATTATTGGAAATATCTACCGGGAAATAAGTACCTATTGCATTCTTATTCACCAGTTCTTTTAACAGATATATTGACTTTACCGCATCGCCCGGGCCTAATTCCACCACATCAAAATTTTGATGCTGATCAATAACCATATCCGCGATTTCAGCAGTCTGAGTTGAAAAAATTTCCATCTCACAATTGGTGAGATAGTATTCATCACAATTCATTATTTGCTCAAACAATTCATCGCCTTTTTTATCATAAAAATATTTCGATTGCAAATATTTTGGCTTCGTTTGTAAACCTTCTAATACATCTTTTAAAAACTGTTTCATCACATTTGTTTTACTTCAACAAAATATTATTGTGCTAATCTTATACCTGTAAACTGCCAGCGCAAATAAGGATGAAAAAAATTACGGTAGGTAATACGGCTATGACCTGCCGGAGTTACTTCCGATGCACCACGAAGTACTTTTTGGTTCACCATAAATTTTCCATTGTATTCACCTATTGCACCGGGAGCTTTTGCAAAGCCAGGATAAGGCAGGTAAGAACTTTCGGTCCATTCCCATCTTTTTCCCCAGTCAAATTGTTGTGCGGCAATTTCCCATTCAAATTCAGTAGGCAGGCGCATCCCCTTCCATGATGCATAGGCGGCCGCTTCATAAAAACTTATGTGGCATAATGGTTCATTTACATGAATCTTCTCTAATCCATGCATCGTATAATTGTACCAGTCACCATCAATTAAATGCCAGTAAAGCGGTGAGTTAATGTTATTAGTTTTTACCCAGTCCCAACCTTCTGCATGCCAGTAATTAAAATTTTTATAACCGCCGGCATTCATAAATTCCATAAAGCCCTCGTTAGTAACAAGATTGTTTATAACGCTAAAATCCTGCAACAATACTTCATGCCTGCTCAATTCATTGTCAAAACAAAATTCATTGCCCTTATATCCTATTTCATATATTCCTTTTTCAATTTTTATAAAATTGTCCTCCCTTGCCGGTAATAAATTTTCCTTTTTGCCTGCTGCAGATTTATATGCAGGAAATAAAGGATTATTCCCTAAAATATATTTAATGTCCGTTGATAAAAGTTCCTGGTGTTGCTGCTCATGATTGAGGCCGAGGGTTATTAATTCTTCCAGCTCTTTTGAAATTGTCTTTTTCAAAATTTCATTCATGGCTTCATCCACATGCCTGCGAAACTTATATACATCTTCAACGGAAGGCCTGCTCAAATTACCCCGGTCTGTTCTGATTACCCTTGCGCCCACCGTTTCGTAATAGCTATTGAACACATAATTATATTGTGGATCATATTCCACATAATGCTCCATATTGGGCTTTAAAATAAAGGTTTCAAAAAACCAGGTAGTGTGCCCGATATGCCACTTTGGTGGGCTCACATCTACGATAGGCTGCACCACGTAATCTTCTGTTTTAAGCGGCTCACATATTTCTTCAGAATGATTTCTAACTTCTATATATTTTTTTAATAAATCCATAAATTACTTTTTATTATTATTGTCCAGCTAAAAAACTCTAATTTATTATAAGCTTGCCCTGTAAGTATTGTCCCTCTCCTTCGGAGAGGGGTTGGGGTGAGGCCTATTTTTTATCCAGGTAATTTTTTAAATCAGATATACTATTAACACCTAAACGCATTGATTGTTGCCTGCGCATCATTAAAGCATATGAATTATTAAAGCCAACAGGCTTAAGCCATTTCAAATTGTATTTCAATGTAAACTGCTGTTGCACATAGTCATAAATTTTTTCCTTATTTCCCGCGAATTCAGCAACAACAGGAGAAGGTGTTTGCAAAATTACCAACAATGCAGTTCCCGTGTACTCCGGGTACATATCAACCTGGTTATTCGTTAACGCATCAAAACAAATTTTTGTTCCGCCTAAACCTGTTTTTGTTTCTATGTGCAAATTTGTATTTCCCCTAATTAACATAGCGTACATAGCAACCAGTATATACTGTTCTCCAAATATTTTTGACCCGATTCTTATGGTACCGCCATTCGCATTTTGCGGTTCTTTAAACAAACTTTGTTCCAGTAAAAAATCTTTGGCAACTTTGTCAGGGCTTTGTTTTAAATAATCAACCCGGTAATTTAATTCTGTCATTACAGAGTCATTGATACGGCCGGCTAACTGATTGAGTACGTTTTCAAGACCAGGATATTTTTGCAAAATATTTTCACGAATTACCGGCGCGACGTAATAGGGTGGAAATATATTTTTATTATCTTTTAAAACCACCAGGTCAAATGCTTTCAGGCGGCCATCCGTACTATAACCGCTGATTACATCCAATTTTTTCTCATAGGCGGCTTTGTACATCACGGCGTCACTGATCACCACGTTCCGGATGTTTAAATGATACACTTTTTTCAATCCGAGGTATCCATCTTCCCGGCCCATAAACTCCGGGGTAAACCCTGCCAGCATTTTACTCCCATACATATCCGGCAACAAATAAAAGGAAGAAAAAACTATAATACATATGGGCAACAGCCAAAAAGTAGTGCGCAATTTTTTAAGATTGATGCGCTGTACTTTTGATAAAATAAAATCCAGAACAATAGCCAGCAGCGCTGCCGGAATAGCTCCTGCAAGAATCATATTCGTATTGTTAAGCGCTATACCTCCGAATATAAATTCGCCGAGGCCGCCCGCGGCAATATAGGCCGCAAGTGTTGCTACGCCTACATTTATAACAGTTGCTGTGCGAACCCCTGCGAGTATAACAGGAAGTGCTAAAGGCAGTTCTACTTTTGCCAGCACCTGTCTCCCGTTCATACCCATTCCTTTGGCGGCGTCAGTTACAGACCTATCTACTCCGATGATTCCTGTATAGGTATTCCTTACAATCGGCAACAGCGCATATAAGAATAAGGCCACTATCGCTGGCTTTGGACCGATGCCCAGGAGTGGTATCATAAAGCCAAGCAAGGCAATACTGGGTATAGTTTGCAGGACGCCAACGAAACCAAGAACAGCACCTGCAAATTTTTTTCTTTTCGAAATAAAAATACCCGCGGGTACACCAATAGCAATTGCGATCAGTAACGAGATAAATGTAAGGCCAATATGCGCCAGCAACTGGTCAAATATTTTGCCCGACTGCTCCCACATAAAACTTAAAAGTGACTGTCCTGATTCATTCATGCCTGCTTTGTTTAAACACGCCCAGCGCAGTAAATAAAGAATCATATCCTGCCAGTTTTATTTCACCATCTGATGAATTTTTTATGGCAAGACGATTTTGTTTTTTTCCTGATAAGACAGCCAGTGCTTCCCAAATACTTTTGCAGAAGGTAATCTCGTTCCCATTTGAGTCATCTGCTTTTTGTGTTTCCAGGTACGGCCACAAATCTTTCAACAGCACAGCATGCAACTCAAGCTGCAAACGTTGGTCCTCAAAAAATGTAGTTACGAAATTGTTGACAGGATTAAAAAGCAAATCTGCAGCATTCCCCTGCTGAACAATCTTTCCTTTATCCATCAGTAAAATAGTATTGCCCAGTTCAAATGCTTCTCTTATATCATGCGTTACTAAAACAATTGTTTTATTTTTCAACACTTCCAATTGGCTGAATTCATGCGTAATTCCGGCACGGGTGACCGCATCCAACGCACCAAAAGGCTCATCCATTAATAATACCGGGGGATCCGCGGCAAGGGCTCTTGCCAGGCCTACCCTTTGCTGCTGGCCACCGCTGAGTTGCTGCGGATACAGTGTCAGGTAATCCTGCGGAAGATGTAACTGCTCTAATAATTCTGCAGTTCTTTTCATAATTTTTTGCCTTGGCCATTTCAATAATTCCGGAACGATGGCAATATTTTCGGCTATGGTATAATGAGGAAAAAGGCCGTTGTGCTGCAGTACATAACCAATATTTCTTCGTAACGCTTCCTCTGAAATATTTTTAATATTTTTCCCGGCAACTTGTATGTTTCCTGAAGTTGCCTCCTCAAGCCTGTTGATCATCCGGAGCGTCGTTGTTTTACCGCAACCACTGGTGCCCAGCAATACAACATTCTCACCATCTTTTACTTCAAATGAAATATCATCAACCGCTCTTTTACTCCCAAAAAGTTTTACCACCCTCTCAACAATTATCATTTTATATTTTTTCTTTTATGAATAAAATGACTCTATAATTTACGCCATAATCAACTTTAATATTTTTTACATAGTCACTGTCATTAGAAAAATAAAAATCATTGAACTATTTACATATCTTTCAGGGAGGGCACTTCAAAGTCTTTCATGTTCCAACCCGCAAGCGTAGCACCTGCTGTATAAGCACTTTCTAAGAAACCCAATAAAACTTCTTCAGGATGTTCGCTATTGCGTACATCATCATACAAGAGCAATGCCATTGGGCTTCCGTTATTATCCTGCCACGAAGCAGTCACAGGCTGAAGAGGCTGCTGGTCGAGCTTTTCGGGCGAGGGATAGGTATAAGAATAGAAAGCAGGGGATCGCATTTTTTCGTCACCTGCCCAAAAACCAAAACTAATTACTTCATGCGAATACGCATCTTTGTTAGCAATAGTTGCATCATCCGGGAGCGCAGGAGCCCTTTTACCACAGAACCTGGTAACCGTGAGATCCATGTGGTGCCAATACAATTGCTCGGGAGACGTCTTGCCGTAAAACCTGCCGCTGAATTTATGAAACACCTGGCTTACCCATATCAGTATGCGCCAATATCTTTCAACATATTCCTGCTGGTAAAAATGAAAATTATCAATTTCGGGAAATGGTTTTTTTACGGCTGGAAGATCATAAGGTACGGCAATGATCTTTACATTAATTTGTAATTTTTGAAATATGTGAAAGAGTTTTTCATAAAACCCGGCAACACTCAAACCATCGTACAACGAAAAAGTTTCCAGTTCCTTTTTGCTGGTACACACTTCTACACGGTGCAACAAAAAATTGAGGATAACCTGGAAAGTTTCTTCATCTTTTTGGTATGGAATATCATGTGTCGTGATGCCGGTTGGGCAAATAAGGTCTGTTATGTTCCACCAGTGATTTTTACGTGGCATCAACGCCAGTTGTACTTTCCCAATGATCTGCAGGAAAAGATGTAAAGTGATTTTTGTTTGTTCCCATTCTTCAAGCGGTAATGGGGGAAGAGTTGGATTATTGCTCATAGCAAAAATATTAAGGTTAATATTTTTTTTAAAACTTTACACGATATCTATTGCAATCTTTTATTGTTGAAATTACTTTTTAAAATTGACTATCATCCACCTCAATCCAATAGCCATCAGGATCCTGCAGGTATACCTGGTTAATACCATCCGGCCTTTTTTGCGATAACTTACTGTCGCCATTCCAGTTACCATATTTTACCTGCAACTGATCCAGGTGTTTCATAAAATCCGGCAACGAGGCTACTTTAAAAGCCATGTGAATATTTATATCGTGGGGTACCATTGTTGTAGCGCCGCTTACTACATGTAGCTGGCTGTGAGGCCCTGTTCTGAACCAGTTGTGCCGGCCATCGTTAAATGGCTCGGGTATTTGTTGCAGTTGCATTATATTTTTATAAAACGCTGTGCTCCTTTCTAAATCAACCACATATACTGTGAAATGATCGATAACCGGGGATTGCGAAGCCGACATAGCGTTACTTTTTTGCAAAGCTATGGGAATAATTTTATCGGCCAGGTCTCCCATTACTTTATATCCTGCCACATTTGGGTGTACGCCATCAGGAGAGTACTCAGCTTTCATACCATTTCGTTCATCAACCAAAGATGAAAAATAATCAAGATAAAAAAAATCATGTTCCAGTGCATAATTCTTTATCCATTTATTGAGTGTAATAATTTTTTCAGCAGGTTGTAGTCCGGGCTTCCATGGATAATCATATACTGGCATTACCGATGAAAGAATAACTTCAATATTAGCTGCTTTGGCAAGTTCTGCCATGGAAGCAAGATTATCTTCTATCATTTCCAGGGTGGAGGGGCCTGTATTGCCCGCAATGTCATTAGTGCCAGCCAGTATCACGACCACTTTAGGTTGCAGAGCGATTACGTCTTGCCTGAACCTGATGAGCATTTGCGGTGTTGTTTGTCCGCTTATGCCGCGGTCTATATAGGGTCTTCCTGAAAAAAATTCCGGCACCTTTTGTATCCAGCCATCGGTGATGGAATTTCCCATAAACACAACACGATGCTCATTTGGAATGGGGAGCCCGATCTTGGCATTTTCGTCTTTGTAACGGGCGAGGTTAGGCCAGTCCTGCGCTTGTAAAAATGCCGGAAGCATCATCATTAATAAAATTAAACCAGCCGTACATTTCATGATTTTCATTTTATTTATTTTCATTTTATTTTTCTTTCTCATGCACATTCTATGGCAAGCTGCTGACAAGTTTAATAAACTTACCTGCACATCAAATATAAAATAATAAAAATATTTGTTACAGTATTTCTATTTCCATACTTTTTATTAATCCATTTTCAATAACATATACATGCTTTACCATACCATTATATAATACATTTCCCTGCATATCTTTTATTTCCTGGCTCCACCTGAACTATAATTTGCACGTTTTCATTTTCTGCCAGGGGAACGGGCTTTACGATTGGATTCAATTCTTTCCACTGCCTTGTCCAATAATTTCTAACTTCACGATGCCCCTGCCTATAGCCACCTTCCCAACCATTTGGCCATGGCACATGCTGGTGCATAACAGAAAGCACGGTGTCAATATCTCTTGCATTAAAAGCATCGTAGGTCCTGTTTATAATACCTTCATATTTTTCCTTTATAAAATTTAAAATTTCTTTTCAAAAATAAATAAAACACCCCGTAACGCCCCTGGCATCTCCAATACAATTGCAGAATTATTTTTTTCTTGTATATATTACGCACATAGACCAGGCTGATAATAAAATAATTCGTAAAACGCGTTGACTCTTCGGGGACTTAATCTCATCCCCGTTCTCTCTCTATATTTTTATTCTTTTAAATAACTTGACAGTGTTACATTTATTTCAGAATTTAGAGCCTTGATATTTCCACGTCCTGTTAAAAATTTCTCCTCTTTCCTTCCTGCTGAATGCGAGAGGTAACCTCCACTGCCCTAAGAAATGATGCAAACAGGTTGTGCCTGGTCAAACCATTTATATTTAAATAGCCCAAATGAAAAATTTTTTCAACAGGAACAATGCCGCTGTTTTAATGACCTTGTTGTTTGTGATCGTATTAGGGGCTTCTTATTTTTTTATTTATGTTCCTGCCAATGAAAAAAACCTGCAGGAGCAGCGTTTCAGGTCGTTGCAAAATATTGACAGGAATATACATGCTAAAATAGAAAACAGCGTAGCGCTGATGAATAACCTGTTAAAAGGACAGATAGATACTCCTTACGTCAGGTACCTGAGTGAACATTCCAAAGAACAATTTACCCTATCGCTTCCGGGTACCCAACCGCTACAATCGATAAAAGATATACATGACAGTGGTTATACCATCACGGTAAATAATCTGAACCGGGAGATCGTATTACTCCTGGTTAAACGCAAGGTTAACGCCCATGATACCACGATATATGACATGGCCATGAAATGGAGTTTTGAACAGTTTTTAGGATTTCTCCTTCCGCAAAATGTGTTTGATGAATATATCATTTTTAGTAATGGGGAAGAGGTGTATCAAACGTTCCCTTCGGGCACAAGCAATCTTAAAGATTCTTTAACCGAAAAGAAGAATGGAATGATAATCCCTGCTATCAGAACGCTAAATATAAGTGGGGTGGATTACAAATTGTTTTCCCAACCGGTTAGTTTTAGTCAAAATAATGAGTGGGTGATTACAGGGTTACTTTCTGAAAAACGTTACCAGCAGGATAAGACCCAATTGCCGGCGAATGGTATTTTATTACTGGTTACAGTGTTGTTTATCATCATCGTAATATTTCCATGGGTAAAGCTTTACCAAATGGGCAGCAGGGACCGGTTAACCGTTACTGATGGAATTCTTTCCATAATGGTTTCCATGCTTCTTATGTCACTATTGTTTTTTACTTTTTTCAGGTACAATACAGGTTTTAGGCCAGATACGATCCCGGATTCCAAAGACACATTAGCGGTTCAGATTACAAAAGCATTTAAAAGCGAAATAGGCGCTGCATGGCAAAAATTACAAGCATTTGACACCGCTCTTCAGCAGCATCCTTATCTTTTCGGCAGGGACCTGGTTAACCTTAATAAAGATAATATTGAAAACAGCAACCATTCAACCAACGATAGTCTTAAGACATTGGAGGCCATTACCAAAAATATTAGCCTGAACCAGGTATTCTGGTTAGATGAAAATGGCAGGGAAAAGATTAACTGGATAACGGACAGCATGAATTCCCCGCATGGCAATTTCCGGCATCGGGATTACTTTAAACAAATTACACAAAACCGTGGTTACATGCTGCCTAACGATCAAAGGTTTTATCTTGACCAGATCGTATCATGGACCAGCGGCTCTTTTACATCGGTAATATCCGTGCCTTCAAAAGTACCGGGACAGGCAGTAGCAGCTATGTCTTTTACCATGAGAAGTGTGAATAAACCCCTGCTGCCGGAGGGTTACCTTTTTGCCATAATTGATAATTCGGGAAAAGTATTATACCATTCCGACGTAGCCCGCAACCTGAACGAAAACCTGGTGGCAGAATTTTCAGAGAATGAAAATCTTATCAGTTGCCTGCAGGCCAGGACGGGAGGTTCTTTCAGCACCAGGTATTTCAGCAAAGAATATAATATAACAGTTAAGCCGGTAGAAAATCTACCTTATTTCATTGTAATTTTTGGCGACAGCAGCTATAAGGAAACAAGAGATATGGAGATCTACAGTTTTACATTTTCTATGATGCTGCTGTTATTTGGGTTTTTAATATTCCAGCTTTTTGTTGTGCTTTTAGCCTCCTCCAAACGTTCATTTTTTAAAAAGCAATCGTTTGATACAAGTTGGATTGGTCCAAAAATCTCTTCCCATCATGAATACAATCTTGCTGCATTGGCCAATGTGATTGTTACCCTGCTGGCGCTTTCCTTTTTTCATATAAGTACCTTCCTCACGTACCTGTTTATTCTCGTATTCTCGGTATCATTTATATCCATTTTCCTAACAAGTCTTTTTGCAAGGCGCTATAAAAAGAATAACCAGGCTGATAATTATAAGTTCAAGATGACCACACTTCGCTGGCTATTTATATTCGTCATCATTATTGAAGTGGCGGCCATACGATCACTTGATTGGCCAGGTTTGATAGTATTGCTGGCATATGAATTAATAACTGTGATAATGGGATGGTTACTTTACACCCGGGGGAATGCTATTTTAGCGAAGATGTTTGAGAATGCCGGTAAACGTTTTCGTTCGGAGTGGAACTACGCCCGCAGTTTTTCATTAATGGCGTTGACACGACTCATAATTACCAGCGGCCTGCCGGTTGTGTTTTTTTACATAAGTTCCTACGACTTCGAACAAAATGTAAGCATCCGTTACCGGCAATTACAATATGCAAATAAATTACCCGACACATTATTACAAAATAAACAATCCGGACCGGTAATATCGGGCAATAATTTTGCCAGGGGTTTTTACTATGATGGCGCCTGGGTAAAAGATATACAGGTTAAAAAAATCAGCGCACCTGCGCCCTACTCGCATGAAGAAAATATCACAGCCAGCCTCCTGGGATTGTTCCGTGTTAACCTTACCGACAAAGCTGTTAATGAAGAAAAATTTTTTATAACCAGCGCCGGCGATAACTTATTTTTTTACAACCCGTTATTAAAAGACGCCTGCAAAAACGATAGTGTAACAACCACCTACAAGCAAACAGCCGTACCAGGTCAATACCTTGCTATAAGCGCATCAGGATTGAACTACAGGCTTCCTTCGGTTTTTAGTAAGTCGCCTTTCAATGGTTTCCTGTTCTGGATTGTATTGTTTGCTACGCTAATTATATTCTATTTTATTATTTACAAAATCACGCGCAAATTATTTTGCCTGGGATTACCCGATCTTTCCGCATGGAAAGGAATTGATGAAAAAATAATTACCAACTCACATTTAAACAACCTGCTATTTATTATTGGATTACCGGGTTCAGGAAAGCTGTCTATCATAAAAAAGAAAATTGATAACAAGGAGATAGAAAATGATGATGGCACACTTATCTACGACGAAACTGATAACCAGGCATCCAATGTATTTGTTGCGGACTTTATTAATATTCCTGATGAAGGTAGTGACCGGGAATCGACAGAAAATTGGGAAGCTTTTATAGCAAATGCCTCCGATAAAAAGAATAAGCTCATCATCGTAAATCATTTTGAGTACAATATACAGGATGCAGTAACCAACCGCATGAAACTTCATTTTCTTCAAAAGCTTATGCTGGATAATTCTTGTAAAATCATCATTCTGTCAACCATTCACCCGACCGGATTTCTCGATTCTGTCATGAATCAATCATTGAAACCTGATGAAAAATCCGCAACTGGCCAGGACCTTGAAAAATGGCATGTGCTGCTGGGCCATTACCGGATAGTAATTTATCCCCTGCAGGCATGGACCATTCCAGGGGATGATTCCAATAAACCCGCTTATAAAGAAATTTACAAAGAAACGCTACGCACCCACTTCCTGGGTAAAATTCAGCAGTATGGTATCAATGAAATCCTGGAGAATTTACCGCCGGATGTAGTTGATAATTCCGATGAACTCGCCTTAAAGCTTCAGGTAACGGCGCACTACTTTTATATGTATATATGGCAATCATTAACCAAGCAAGAAAAATTTTTGTTGTATGACCTGGCCGAGGACAACCTTGTAAATTCTTTTGATGATCATAACCTGAACATGTTGCTGGCTAAAGCAATAATTATACGACCCGATGGAACACCTAAATTATTCAATAAAGGTTTTCGCAATTTTATACTGACAGCCATTGGGAGCAGTGAAGCCATGAAAATTAAGAAAACTATCCAGGACAATGGAAACTGGAACAGGTTAAAAACCCCACTACTGATTGTCATTCTTGCGATCCTCACTTTTTTACTAACATCCCAACAGGAGGCATATACACGGCTTATATCCTATGTTGCCGCTTTAACAGCCGGCGTTCCTACCGTACTTAAATTATTTTCCATTTTTGATAAAAGCGATCAAAAGAAAAGCTAAGGGCCACCCGGTTTAGAATACATGTTACCGGTGATGCCGGCAGTGACCGGTTCATTAGGCCCACCTGCACCAATAACGGCGACGGGCAAACGAAAACAGGAAGTAACCAAAAAAATTAACCAAGCTTTTCCAACCTGAAGTCAAGACGCTTATCTTTTTTAAAGTATTCCATTATCATGATAGAGCCGGCTTTCGCAGGAAACACTTTTAAACTGCTGGCCTTTGATTTCAGTTCAATCTTGTCTGTCGAGAATTTGCTGCCGTTATATCGGATAGAATTAAATGTTTGCCCTTTATAATCGGCATCTCTAACCCAATCGCTGTAACATACAACAAAATTAGTATTATCATTGTCTCTCGTAGTAAACTCATAATCAAAAGCTCCCGTCATTTTAAGATACATCCCTATGGCATGTACGCTGTTATCATCACTCATAGAAGAAACCAAAGCTGTGTTATTTGTTTTATCGTATATAGTCGCGTAGGTTACTTTATATTTATCATTAAATTCCATCATTACCATATCGGTGGTAACGATTTTAGTAACGCCAACGCCGGTGCGCACACCACCCAATGCTCCCAAAACATTTAACGCAATACCGCCTGCACTGGCTTGCCTTTTAAATCCTTCACCAACCATAAACATTTTTCCATCAGCCATTTTTATAACTTTATGAATATACAGGTAGCCAATATTATCAATTTTACCCTTACTGTTTGTAGGCAGGTATTTAGCAAAATCTTCTGCCCATGAATTATAAGTTTTAGTAAGTACGGTTCCTTTACTATCTATGCCATAAATCGCAAGTCCTTTGCTATTATCCTTCACAATATTATCTCCTTTATTAAAATAACTTCCGAATATCATGATCTGGTTGGTACCCTTAACCGTTTCCACACCTGACGAAACAAATGTATAATCATCATTCTCATTATCTATGTCGAAAACTTTTTTCTTTGTGATAAAATTGATACCTACGAGATGTGCACTTGGCTTTCCGCTAAGTGCCCTGCTTTTCTTCATTACTTCCAGAATAATCAAGCTATCACTACTGCCCAAAAATTCAGCGTTTGCATAGTGTTCTTCATCATCCGGGTTATAGGTCCATTGCCTTTTTTGGTCAGACGAATAGTAATCAACCTGGTAGGTGCGCTGCTTACCATCTCTTAGAGGCAGTACTGACGCATATCCTTGCTGTCCAAGATCGTAGACATTCTGATTGGTTCCCTCATCCGTATGCATGGTTTCGTACCGCTTCATCAGGTCATCAGTTCTCTTGTCATATTCCCGGCTATATGAATATTTAAGGGTACCATCTATATCGTACACTTTCATGTCAAGTGTTTTGTCTTCTCCATTTTTAAAAAGAAATGCCAGGCTGCTGCCGTTATAAGCGGCTTCCAACAGGTTGAGCCTTTTTGAATCCTCGAATTTGATATCTTTTACTTTATTAAGATTTTCATCAAGAATTTGTAAAGTATACTCATTAGTATGCTTATCAATCTTGTCACTTCGATACAGAAAGAAATACCCTTTAATCTGTTTGTTTTCCATTATAGTACCACTATTGCGCAGGTAGGTAGCATATACTTTATCTATGCTTAGTTTATTTTGCGCCTGTAGGGCAGAAGCGAAAATGAACATACACGTGATCGTCATCCAAAATTTGTTAGTCATGCTTTTTAATGTTTTTAATGTATGATTGTTGTTGGTTTTTAAATTATAATTCTGCTATTTTTTTACTGGTATCAAATGCGTTAACAAAAGGCGGATAATAAGCAAGTGAGGGATAATATTGTTTCAGAAAATGGTAACTGACCGAGGCATAATTTTCGAGATAAAGGTTTTGCACGAATTGTAGCAAAAGATTATAATTGGCCGGGTAATATGGTGATGGCAGATCAATAAGTTTACCGAGCTTATGCGCTTTCTGCGCAGCATAAAAACCATTAAAGATTTTGCCAACCTGGGCTATAAGGTATGGATCTCCCGGCTTAGACTCCATCAATTCGAGCGTATAAAAAAGGCTCCTGGTAAAATTATCTGTCGAATAGGCAAATTCTACGATCTCATAAGAGAACGTATTCTTAAACTCTGTGAACTTTGATTTGTTTACAACATTTTTTACGGTACCTGGAGTTTGATACCGGCTCACCATCGGCTCAAGAATTTGTATTCTCAATTTGCAGTCGGGGTGTGTTTTAAGGGAGTCTGTTAAGATTTTATCTTCTTTTAACTGCGCATGGCCACCGAGCAAGCCTTCTTCCTTTACAATCCATTTCTTTTGAAAAGCATAATCTTTTGCATCAAACGTTTTTGACAGGCACGCGGTCATATCAAATGTATCGGTATCAATAGAATCCAGCAGGGCAAGTGTGGTTAGTGATTCAGCAATATCGTACCGGGTATGGCGCATGAATTCTATTGCCATTGAATCAGCCTGGCTTTCATGGTCTCTTCCGTGTCGCCGAAAATCAAAAGTTAATCCCTTTAGCAAGTTGTCCACCTGTTGGCGCTTACCATATTCATTTCCTTTTATTTTTCTGAGCTCATTTTGAGTCTCCATTGAGTTTATGGAAGCAACATATTGGTTAATACTCTTTTCACTGTGCCCAAGATAGAAATGAGAAATTTCATGACAGAGAATAAATACAGCCTGGCTTTCATTTTCCAGTCGCTTAAATAGGCCCATGTTAAACAGAATAATGCCCTCTCCAATATATCCTGCATTGGGCACACCAGATCGTGAAAAATAACAATTGAAATGTTGTTGCTGCAGCACAGGATTTGATTTCACTATTTCAGCTACCAGTGCATCGAGGTATTGCCGGGCCGAAACGGATGTGTACATCTCTTTTTTGTCAAATATCTCTGTGACGTTATCCCAACGCATTTTATACACTTTTTCAAAATCTTTTTTATTTTCTTTGGGAAGAGAAGCCAGTTCTTCTTTGAACTGCGCGTCATATTTTGCCGAAAGAGCGTTGATAAACGTAGCATCTTCCTGTACAGGCACAAATACTAACGGCTGTGACGTGGCAACGAAGTAAGTAGTGATCATAAAAAATACCACTAATAAAAGTGTATGTAAAATGTAAAGTAGTTTACGATGCAAGAGTAGTTTTATAGGTGTAGCGTTAATTCGGTAAAGTTGAAGCCAATGAAGAAAAAGATAAAACGAAATTAACCTAAATTTATTGTTCAACTTTATTTATAAACCTAACAAAATTAACCGCTTAATTTTTTGAAGTAGAATCAGGAATCAATTTTCGGTATCTTCTTTTTTCATTGGTAAAAAATTCAGTAAACGTGTCAAATTCTTTCCTGTAAGAAAGTTGTATTCCTGTGCGGTTTCGCCGGGTAACGCCCGAGATATCGCCGAGGTCTGCATCGCTGCGATTAAAGCCAATGACCCGCAGCCTTCCATCGGGTGAAATTAAATATTCAAAAGAAACGTCGGGGGTAAAAAGAAAATTAGAGTTAGAATTGGCCGCGCTTTGGAGTTTATAGTCCACATCGCCGCCAAAATTGACGAGCAGCCGGTTTTTAAGAAAGGCGGTTTTTACGCCAAAATTTCCCACATTCTGAATTTCTTTTTGAGTACCCCCTTTTTGAAAATTAAAATCGGAGGTATTAATATTGGTATACAGATTTACGGAATTTGTATTCAGTAATTTTTGCAGCCAGGTGTTGAGTGAGGACGAAAGCGTGGCAGACAAGAGTTGACCCACACTTCTCGTTACAAAGTTTCCCGTATTATTACCACTCAGCAAACCTTGCTGGCTGCTCATAAACGTATTGAAGAGGAGCAAAGAGGTTACCTGCCTGTTCAGTTCATTTTGATCCGACTGGAAAGTTTTTAAATATTCAGTAGCAATAGGGTCTGATTTTAAAGGATTATCGAATGTGAACTGAAATTCAAATGAAGGTTCCGGCTCTTTTAAGGTACCCCTGAGTTTAAAAATTATATCAACGTCGCCCTTGGCAGATGCATTGCGTCCCGTACTCGAGGGTATATTGCTCAGGTCCACCTTCTGCGCCCTGTAAATAGCGTCAATATTAAGATTGGCAAGATAAGGATCACCCTGCCACTCTATGTAACCTTTTTGCAATGTAAATGGTGTTTTTAAAAAGGTCTGAAAATTAAATGTGTACTCGCCTTGTTGCACATCATATCGTCCACGTATGGTAAGCGGATCGGTTGTTCCCGCAGATATGTTTAGTTTTCCACTGCCTTGCGCTTTTATGACATCGCCGGTCGCTTCATCCAGGATGACATCAATTTTCGCGTAGGGATTTGCCGTAATGGCCATATCTACTTTTATGTTTGAATTTTCCCTCGATGTCTGGTCGGCTTTCATTTCCCGGCCAAATTTTGTAAACTCAATATAATCCAGTGAACCGGTTTCAGCAGTTTCACCGGTTGGTAAATAGATGTGACTACTATCAGTCGGTTCACCACTGATGATCATTTTCATATCTGTAACAAACCCGTTCAATGATAATTCTGCCTGGCCAACGAGGCTTCCATAAAATTCTTTATTGTCACGGGAGGTAGTATTGAGTAAAACAAATTTTGACGGACCACTTCCATGCTGATCCGTTTTTAAATGCAATTCATTAAAGAAAAAATTGTTGAAAAAACTGTGGTACAATTTCCCGGTTATTGTAGCGGTATTATTGAGGGTATCTCTTATTTTTATTGTTCCGAAATCAATTTCATCGGGATTAAAAGTTATGGTAGTATTGTTATCGAAAATATAACGGCATTGGGTGTAATTTACTTTCATTGAAGTGCTGTCAAGCCGCACACTTCCAGTAAGCTTCGTATCTGTTGTGGTTCCCGATATTTGCAATTTTCCGGTGGCCCTGCCGGAAATATTGCTAAAGATGTTGCCGAGATAATTTTCTAAAATATGAATACCTGAATTATTGAGCACTATGGCCCCCTCAAGCTGATGTCCTGTAGAATCTTTGGGCAGGTATATAAAATCGGTTGCGAAGTTATACAGTTGATTGTCGGAAATGGCATGCAGGTTTACACTTCCCGGACCGGATAGGTATTCGCCTGTAGTGGATAATACGCCAATGGAATCGTCCTCAAAACGAAACTGTTCCGTCCTGGTGTCAAACGTTACCCCAAGTTTCCCAAAGGGATCGTGAATATGAATATTGCCGCTCATCAAGCCGCCGACCTTTGGTGTCTTAATAAAGAACGGAGCAAGGTCCCCTATATTCAGTTTTCGCAAGCCAACTACCACGTCAGGACCGGAACCATTGTCTGATGAATCTGCCGATATAGTAACTTCCTGGCCATCTTCATGAAACTTAATATTATTCGCCATTAGCTTATTTTTAGCGAGTTCAAGTTCACCTCCGTTTTCTATCGTCCATTTTTTTTGATTAATAGTAAATGAAGATGGATTAAACAATAATTTGAAACCATCTTTTTTGGTTTGAATCCGCGCCGAAATATCGGCTGCCGTTAGTGTTTTATTAGCCGAGGTATTAATTCTAACATCAGAAATATCGTTATTGGCGACAACCTGTATGGTAGTACCCTGGGAATGGAGGCTGTCGTTGATTACAACATCATCAATGTTCCCGTTGAAGGTAAGGGTATCTTCCGTTCCCCTGCCGGAAAAATGAATGTTATTAAAACTGATATTGCTAAAGTTAAACTGGGGAATATCCACCTGGATGTTCAATGTGTTTTGTGCAACGTTAATGTTCCCTATAAAAATTGAATTATCAAGTCCGCTTATTTTCTTATTGATAAGGGCGATATAATCACTTACATTTTTTGTTTTGACCAAAAAAGTAAAGTCCTGGTTTTCAATTTGCCCTTTGGGTTTATTAATGTAGGCAGGATAATATTTATAAAGAAACAATTGAAACGCATCGGGAAGTTCAAGAATTTTGAAATGTCCGTTAAGGGTAGCTTCCATTTCATTTGTTTGCAGGGCCAGGTATTTTTTCCCATTTACAACTGAAGAATGGATACTGAGTGAATCAAATGATAAATGCTGATCCATATCAAGCAAGATTGCATTGTATATTTTAGCGGAGCCTAAGAAATTATCAATATTGTTTCCTGTAAAATCAAGATTGAATTTTCCGGTCAAAGATATGCTGTCATTGGTAAATCCGAGGTTTTTAAAGTTGAGACGTCCCACATCCGCGGTCACATTAAACTCAGGATGGGTCCTGCTAAAATTAATGGAACCCACAAGGGTATCAATTTTTATATTTGGATCATCGATACTTGCGGTTCCGGAAAAAAGCTTTTTTCTGAAGTTTCCATGTGCAATGATGTTAGTATAAGTATACCCACTAAATGATACGCGACTAATATTGCCATCAATGCCAATATCAACATCTTTTGCGTTAAAGCCTTTGCCGTTTATTTTTCCATCAAATGCGATATCCCCTATCTGGCTGTTGCTGATAAATTTGCCTAATTGAAAATTACCCGTTGAAATCTTTCCGTTATAAACTGGCTTTCCTATAAGCGGCACCCGCATTTGAACATCTGTTTTCAAAGTTCCAATATCAGTTGACAATGAGCCATACGTTACAAAATCGCGGATAAAACCAGTATAACTTCCGGTAAATTTTATTTTACCCAAAGCCTTTAGGTTTGGATTGGTAATAGTTTTCAAGGCGGGGATCAGCCTTGCCATTTCATTATAATTTGTCCTGAGCTCCCTGGACCGAAAATCAATAAATGTTTCATCAATATCAGGGAGACCACGCAAACTTATTTCTCCATCCAGGTAATTACCATCACCTGCATTGATAATTATTTTTTTTGCGTTTAAGTTATCTATGGAACCTTTTGCAGTCCCGTTCAACAAAAAATTTTCTTTCCAGCTTGCCAACTCTGGCGCGAAAAAAGCCAGGTCATCACTGTTTAATGTACTATTTACAAATCGGCCTTCAATTTTTACAGCATGTACAAAGTTTTGCATGTCCTCATTAAATGCATTATATCGTAAGGCAAAATAATCCGCAAGGTGGCTTTTGTTGGTAGTAAGATCGAGTTTATTGAACTCCATTAATTGTGGCGTAAACGTAACAGCGGCTGTTAATTTTTTTATTATAAACCCGCTTCTTTCCTTAGTGGAAATCTGTACAGTAGCTTTTACAGTATCTTTTAAAAAACTGAAATTTTTAAAGATTGCGTTAAGGTTCGACATAACAATATGCTTATCATCAAACCTGTCAAAAAAGGGCGGCCTGTCTGATTGTTTCTCAATAGCAAAGCCACCGTCATTAATTTGAATTGAGTTTACCGATACCCTCCAACCGTCTGTATTCCACTGCAGGATGTCCTTACTGGCGGCAGGCGCGACAGCAGCAGAGGTGGTGGTATCTTCCGGCCGGTTGCCATCATAGTCATATTGAGTAAAAAGAGGATGGTCTATTACAACAGACCTTATCTTAAGGTAATTATTATTTATATCGAAACTATCCGCCGTAAGGTTTAGCCTGTTAAAAGATACCAGCACGTTTTGTCCCTTCCATTCATCCTGCTGCCAAATCTTAATCCTGTTCAGTGCTACGGTTTTCAGGTTGAGATCGATCGCAGCGGAAGTGGTATCCTTCTTCTTTGGGGGGCCTGAAAAATAATCTGCCAAAAACTGGTAATTCCATACAGAATCTTTCCTGTTCAGGTTAACGATAGCATCATCAAGGCCTACATATTTTAATATAATATTATCTTTGAAGAAGAACCAATCGGTGATATTCACTTTTACCGTACCTGCATACAACAATGTATCGTGGTTGTGGTCGAGAACTAAAGCCCCTTCCAAAAGCATCTTATCAAAAAGCTCAAGGTCCACGTGCTTAATGGAAACCACGGTATGCAGATCCTTGGACAACCTATGGGTAACCCTGCTAACAACATAATTCTGAAAAAAAGTTGTCTGCAATAAAATCCATAGTACTAAAATAAGCACGAAAAATGCCAGCAGGATTTTCAGAAATATTTTATAAACTTTTTTCAGGGAAAGAAAATTGAGTGGCAAAAATAAACAAACCACTGCTTTAGCCAAATGATTAGTAAGTTAAAGATTAAGTAATTACCAACCTGTTAGTTTGGCAACTAATTTATTTGTAATCCCTTTTACGAGTTATAAAAAATTGAATTTCTATTAATAACCTGCGGCATCATCATCTCCCCGTTTATCGCCGACACCAATTATAGAACCATCGGCTGCAACCATTATTACTTCTGTTCTGCCAATGGCCGATCTTGAAGAAATTTTATAACCCATTTTCTCTAATGCTGATGTCACGTTTTCATTGAAACCTTCTTCAACAAATATTTCATCGGGAAGCCATTGATGATGGAACTTGGGAGCATCTACTGCCTGCCTGGGTGAAAGGTTGAAATCAATTATATCAACAAGAGTTTGGTAAACACTCGTTGGAATGGTAGTACCACCAGGCGTGCCCACAACGATCCATGGCTTTTTATTTTTCAACACGATGGTGGGCGTCATACTGCTTAACATCCTTTTGTTCGGAGCAATGGCATTAGCTTCCGCACCCACCGCGCCATACATATTGGGCACGCCAGGCTTTACACTAAAATCATCCATTTCATTGTTTAATAAAAATCCGGCACCTGCAACAACCGTTCTGCTCCCGTACCCCCCGTTTAAAGTAGTAGTAACCGATACGGCATTCCCTTCTTTATCAAGCACATTAAAATGAGTGGTCTCTGTACTTTCATTATCAATAACGCCCTCTTTTATTTCTTCGCTGTTGCCGGCTTTGCCCGGTTCATAATTTTTCATCCTTTGTTTTAAGTAGCTATCACTCACCAAAGTTTTTCCAGGTACTTTTACAAAGTCAGGGTCTCCTAAAAATTTTGCACGATCAGCATATGCGCGTCTTTCCACTTCGGTCATCAACTGTACTGCCTGAACTGATTCAAATTTCATATCGCTTAAATTCCCGAAAGAGCTCATTTTTAACATCTGTTCTAGAATAATTCCCCCGCTGCCCGGTAAAGGCATTGTGACAACTGTATTTTCTTTATATTTAAAAACGACGGGGGCGCGTTCTTTTGCCTGGTAATTTTTTAGATCTTCCCTTGTAATAATACCATGCCCATTTTTCATTTCAGCCACAATCAATTCAGCAGTCTTACCCTCATAAAAACCTTTTACCCCGTAATCTCTTATTCTCTTTAAGGTATTGGCAAGATCTTTTTGAATCAAGGTATCACCTGCTTTCCATGCTACATTTTTTACAAATACAGGTAAGGTTGCATTAAATTTAATGAACTCATCTTTAAAACGATTAAAATCGTTGGCCTGGTTTTCAGAAATTCCAAAGCCTTTTTCAGCAAGGTCAATTGCCGGTTGTATTAATTTTTTAAATGTCAGCCGGGCATATTTCATACAAGCGAACAATCCTGCGACCGATCCGGGAACACCGACTGCCAGGCGCCCGTCCTGCGATAATTGCATTTGCGGGGTACCGGTAGCATCAAGATACATATCCCGTGACGCAGCCGCCGGCGCCGTCTCGCGAAAGTCAATTGAGATATTTCTGCCATCTTTTAAATGCGCAACCATAAAACCCCCTCCCCCGATATTGCCGGCGTCGGGATATACTACGGCCAAAGCGAGCTGTGTTGCTACCGCAGCATCAACAGCGTTACCACCTTCCTTTAATATATCTACACCCACTTCACTTGCCAAGACATTTGCGGAAACCACGGCGCCATTTTTACACGAAACATTTTTATTGATATCGTAATGGTAAGGATTCATGGTTTGTGTTCTCCCATTTTTCAAAATGAGAAAAAAACAAATAAAAAATACAAATATCGCTTTCCCGGTCATATTAATTTTTTGATCAAATTTATGGCTTTAACGGAAAAAAAAATTTTTAACTAACTTTAATTGTATTCTACCATTACCTAAAACTTGACTTATGAAGAAATTTACATTATTTTCTAAATCAATTATTGTAATTGTCATCCTGGTTATTTCTGTTACGGATCTCCATGCTCAAAACGGAACCATTAAAGGAACCGTAACAGATGCCAATGGCCCTCTTGCCGGGGCATCCGTTTCAACCGAAGGAAAGACAGGAACTACAACTAATAATTCAGGATCCTACGAGCTCACGGTAAAACCGGGAAGGCACACGCTTTCTATATCGTATGTCGGCTTCCAGGTAGGCACTAAACAGGTAACTGTCAAAGCAAATGAAACGATTATTTCGGACGCGAAACTTATCAATGCATCCATTGGTGAAGAAATTGTTGTCCTGGGCAGCCGTTCTGCTACAGGCCGGAGTAATTTATCCACCCCGGTACCTGTTGACGTTATTCCCTTGGCCCAGGTTATAAATGATATAGGCCAGGTTGATCTCAACCAGATATTAAATTTTATTGCACCGTCATTTCAGTCCTCACGACAAACGGTATCTGATGGAACTGACCACATAGATCCAGCCCAGTTAAGGGGGTTGGGAACGGACCAGGTTTTAGTTTTAATTAATGGAAAACGCCGCCACCAATCTGCATTGGTAAATGTAAACGGAACTATCAATCGTGGACAGGTGAGCACTGATCTTAGTGCCATACCAGCATCCGCGATTGAAAGAATTGAAATTTTGCGCGACGGTGCAGCGGCCCAGTATGGTTCTGATGCCATCGCAGGTGTTATAAATATTGTTCTTAAGAAAAGTACGGGCATTCTCGAAGCAAGCGCGAGCTACGGAGAATATATTTCCAGGTATGATAAGAATTATGCATTGTTTAAGATCAATAATAAAACGGATGACCCTTCAGTAAAAGTTACCGATGGGGGAACTTTCCAGGCTTCCCTTGGTTATGGATTTAATATTGGAAAAGGATATTTAAATGTAACAGGCGAATATATCAGCAGGGAAGGAACCAACAGGACCGGTACCTATACCGGCGCCGTTTATCCTAACGTAAACGGTGTAAACAGGGACGATTCCATTTTAAGCGCAAAAGGATTCACAAGGAATAATTTTGACATGCGTGTTGGTAATTCACGAATGAAGGGTGGAAACGTTTTTTATAATTTTGGCTTACCTGTCGGCAAAAATGGCGAACTATATGCATTTGGCGGTTATGGCCAAAAAAATGGAAATGCTACCGGTGTATTCCGGTATCCGGGCAGCATTCCCGGCAATGCAAAAATTTACGCATCTAATGTGTTTGCAATCTATCCTAATGGATTTTTGCCACAAATTGCTACCGACATTGTAGACTTTTCAACAGCAGTTGGATTTCGCACTGAATTTGACAACTGGCATTTCGATATCAGCAATACATATGGCATCAATACATTTGATTTTGGTGTACGCAATTCTGCCAATTATTCCGAATTCTCTGTTGCAGGAAATCAGCAAACAAGTTTTGACGCGGGTCGTTTAAAATTCTGGCAAAATACGGTGAATGCAGATATATCTAAAAAGCTGGATGTACTTGCCGGCCTGAACGTTGCCGCAGGACTGGAATACCGCATTGACGCATTTGGAATAAGAAGCGGAGAAGAAGCGTCCTACAAAAACTACGATGTGCAGTCTGGAGCTTCCGCTGGTGCACAAGTGTTTCCTGGTTTTATAAATACACTCGGGGGTGATAATAAAACAAGAAATTCAAAAGCAGCTTATATTGACCTTGAACAGGATTTTACAAAACATCTTTTAGTAGAAGGTGCATTGCGTTTTGAACATTACAGTGACTTTGGTTCTACGTTAAATTATAAGCTCGCGGCCCGTTATAAAATAACCGATGCTTTTGCTTTAAGAGGTTCTATAAATTCCGGGTTCCGGGCACCTTCCATGCAACAACGCTTTTTTGCAAAAACCAATACCTTGTTTGTTTCGCAGGGCGGAAACCTTGTTCCCATACAAGCCGGAACGTTTACCAATGATAGTAAGCCTGCACAACTTTTAGGTATTCCTAAGCTGAAAGAAGAAACGAGCCACAGTTATTCACTGGGCATAACTGCAAAACCCTTTACAAATTTTGAAATAACGGTAGATGCATACCAGATAGATATCAATAACAGGATCATCTTAACAAATAACTTCACCGGTGGTACCGATTCAACTTTGAACGCCCAACTCAGCGCGGTTGGAGCAAGCACCGCTAATTTTTTTACCAATGCAATTGATACCCGTGCAAAGGGACTGGAAACGGTGCTTTCCTATAATGCGAAATTCGCCGGCAAACATTCTTTGCGTACGACACTGGCGATGACTTTTATTGATAACGAAGTGAAAAAAGGAGCAGACGGCAAACCAATTATTCATGCTTCTGCTGTCTTAATCAACAGTGGTCAATTGGGTAATTATTTTAACCGCGAGGACCAGAGTCGTGTTGAAGTAGCCAATCCCAAAAATAAAATTGCCCTTACGTTCAATTACAAGTATAGCAAATTCGGTGTGTTGTTGCGCTTTACTCATTTTGGTAAAGTTACTTATCTTGATCCAGGCATTAACCCCGCAAATCCCACTGCATTTCCTGTAAATGCATTTACCGGTCAAAAGGAAACGCTAGATCAAACTTTCTCTGCAAAAACAGTAACGGATCTTTCATTGTCCTGCCAACTTACCAGGGAAGTTGGGGTAACTATAGGAGCGAATAATTTATTTGATGTATACCAGGACAGGCAGTACCATAGCGGGAATATGAGCAGTGGCCGTTTTGTATACAGCCGGCGGGTTGAACAAATGGGATACAATGGTGCTTATTATTTTGCCCGCCTGAAATTTGCAATTGATGCAAAAAAATAAAATATAGTTTACGTGGCTAAAACCGGAATCGATACCTTCCGGTTTTTTTTGCTTAAAAAAATCTGAATTTAATACACTAATACTATATGAGTTACCTCTGCACTCGCCATTATGCAAACAGTAGCTTGAATAAAACTTTATTAGCGGCAATTCATCAAAACAACAATATCATACATTCGTGTAATAATTTCATTAAATATGCAAAAGGCTTTTTTGATAATCCTCGCTTTTACCCTATCGCTTTTCACCTATAGTCAATCTCCACAAATCTATACATCTTCAGAAATTTTTCAACAAATAAAAAAACTAAATGTTCTCGCTTCTGTGTTATATGTAGGTGCACATCCTGATGATGAAAACAATGCGCTGCTTCCCTGGTTTGCAAAAGAAAAATTATACCGGACGGCTTATTTAAGTTTAACGCGGGGTGATGGCGGACAAAACTTAATTGGCGATGAACAGGGCATAGAACTCGGACTAATCCGCACACAGGAGCTATTAGCTGCCAGGAGAATAGATGGAGCTGAACAATATTTTTCCCGTGCCTATGAATTTGGTTTCAGTAAAAGTGCTGCGGAAGCATTGCGCATATGGGATAAGGAAAAAATATTAAGCGATGTTGTTTGGGTGATTCGTACATATCAGCCTGATGTAATTATTAAAAGATTTCCCCCGGATAAACGTGCCGGACACGGGCATCATGCAGCATCCTCCGTTTTGGCGCAGGAAGCCTTTACTGCCGCTGCCGATCCCACAAAATTTCCTGAGCAATTCACATTTGGAGTAAAACCCTGGCAGGCGAAAAGAATATTATGGAACACTTACAATTTTGGTGGCAACAACACTACCAGTGAAGACCAGGTGAAAATCGACATTGGTGGATACAATCCCCTGATTGGAAAAAGTTATGGCGAGTTGGGCGGCGAAGCAAGAACGATGCATAAGAGCCAGGGCGAAGGCAGGCCGAGACGACGGGGCGAATCTTATGAATATTTTACAACTACAGGAGGCCAGGAACCAACGCATAATGATTTAATGGATGGAATTGTGACAGACTGGAAAAGAGTGCCCGGAGGTGAACCTGTTGCGGTCATGATTGATTCTATCACGGCTGACTATAAGATTGCCGAACCAAAATTATCGGTGCCTGCTTTGGTAAAATTGTACCAGGCAATAAAAGCATTACCTGGTGGCAACTGGAGAAATAAAAAATTGGATGAAGTTCAAAAGATTATTATTGAATGCAGCGCAATGTTTATTGAGGCTACATCTTCGCAATCGCAGGTAGTACAAGGTGGCAGCTTAAGTATTAATTTTAGTTTAATTAAAAGAGAAGGGGTTAATACTTTATTAAAAAATATCGGTGTTGAAAATTTTGACTCTGCGTTTACGGTACCGTTAGCCACTAATGAAAACTTTAATCTTACTAAAACGATCCCGGTTGCAGATGATAAAAAAATATCGCAGCCTTACTGGCTCGTATACCCGCTACAAGGAGGAACATTTGAAGTAAAAGACCAAACGATGATTGGTAAAGCACAAAATGATCCACCCTTTGAAGCTTCGTTCCTGGTGAATATTGATGGAGAAGATTTTGTGATAAAAAGGCCTGTACAATACAGGTATATTGATCCGGTGAAGGGAGACACCTATCAGCCTATACCCGTACTGCCAAAGATTGAATTAAATTATACAAAAGATAATTTTATTTCATTGAATGGCGTTCCTGTAAATGCCACCATGCATGTTAAGTCAAATTTACCAGACGCCCGGGAATATAAAATTGTGCAGGAATATTCTAAAAACTGGTCTGGCGATTTGTCTTCATTTATTTATAATTCGAAAGATAAAGATCTGGATGAAACAGGAATTTTCACGTCAAAATCAAATGAAATCAATACTTCTGAACAAATTCATATAAAAACCACCGACGGCAAATATGGCGGTTACACAAAAACAATTTCCTACGATCATATTCCAACCATCACATATTTTCCAAAGGCTGTGGCAAATCTTGTAAAACTTAACATCAAAATCATTGGTAAAAAAGTAGGGTACATTATTGGCGCAGGCGATAAAATTCCCGAGGCACTGGAGGCCATGGGATACGAGGTCACCACGTTAACCCAGGCAGATATTACTGATGATAATTTGAAAAAATTTGATGCAGTTATTACCGGTATAAGAGCTTATAATTTATCTGAATATCTCAGTGATAAAAATGATGTATTCATGCGCTATGTAAAAAATGGCGGCAATATGATTGTTCAATATATGAAAAGCAACCAGGTAGGGGATAAAAATATAACGGTTGGTCCCTACCCTTTTAAGATTAGTTCAGGTTCCCGTATCACAGAAGAAGATGCCCAGGTAGATTTTTTACTTCCGGGTAATCCCGCATTGAATTATCCTAATAAAATAACCCAAAAAGATTTTGATGGATGGATACAGGAAAGAAGTACGTACCAGGCAATACAGTTAGATCCGCATTATGAAACACCCCTTGGCATGCATGATACGGATGAAGAGCAAAGCAATGGAAGTCTTGCGATTGCAAAATATGGTGAAGGAAATTTTGTGTACGCAAGTCTTGTCTTCTTTCGTGAATTACCCGCAGGAGTTCCGGGGGCATTTAGATTGATGGCCAATTTGATTGCATTGCCAAAAAACAAATGATGATCCTGACATAGTAAAACAGATAGCTCATGATAGAACAGGAAAAAAAATACTGGAACAAATGGTACCTGGTTGTACTTGGATTCCTTTTGTTTCAAATAGTTTTGTATTATTTTCTTTCAGTTTATTTTAATAAGAGCTGAATATATCGCGGTGATTGCATTTTATTATCATTCTTAAATTGCCTTACGGTTGGCTTATGAGTTATATTGACTGGACAGTTCTGATTGTTACCCTTTCAGCCATTATCTTGTATGGCGTTTATAAAAGTCGTACGTCAAAAGACCTGGATGGCTATTTTTTAAGCAACCGCGATATGCCGTGGTACCTTGTACTGCTGAGCATCATGGGCACCCAGGCAAGCGCCATTACTTTTTTAAGCGCCCCCGGCCAGGCTTACACGGATGGAATGCGTTTTGTTCAATACTATTTCGGGCTGCCATTAGCCATGATCGTTATATGCATTGTTTTTGTCCCGGTCTTTAATAAATTAAAAGTATATACCGCCTATGAATTCCTGGAAAACCGGTTTGACCTTAAGACCCGAACGCTCACTTCATTTCTTTTTCAAATATCAAGAGGCCTTTCTACGGGCATTAGTATTTATGCGCCTTCATTAATCCTGAGTTCCTTACTGGGCTGGAATATTTATTACACGAATATTATCATGGGAGGTATGTTGATAATATACACCGTTAGCGGTGGCGCAAAAGCGGTGGCGCATACCCAAAAGCTGCAATTAATAATCGTGTTTATAGGAATGTTTATCGCAGGTTACCTGGTTGTACATTTTATGCCTGAAAATGTGGGATTTTTAAAGGCGCTTCATATAGGTGGCGACAAGGGTAAAATGAATATTATCACTTTTGGCAGAAACGCCAATGGCTTCGACTGGAAAGATAAATACAACATCTGGAGTGGAATAATAGGTGGATTTTTTTTAGCGCTTTCTTATTTTGGAACCGACCAGAGCCAGGTGGGACGATATCTAACGGCACAGAATAACCGGCAGGGTAAGATGGGATTATTAATGAACGGTATTGTGAAAGTTCCCATGCAATTTTTAATCCTGCTACTCGGGGTTTTGGTTTTCTCATTTTACCAGTTTCATAAAGCACCAATATATTTTAATGAAACACAGGTTGAGAGAGCCAAACAAACAACCTACAAAGATGCGCTTATAACGCTGGAAGGCACCTATGCTCTATTGGCACCGGATGATGCGTTGGGCAAAAGCAAAATAAAAACTCAATACAAAAGAATCTTAACTGAAGCGCTGCCGGGTGAAGATGTTAACGATACGAACTATATTTTTCTAAGATTTGTTATAGATTATTTGCCACGTGGACTTATTGGATTGTTGATTGCCGTAATTTTTTTATCAGCATGGGGGAGTATCGCCGCCGCGTTAAACGCATTGGCGTCATGCACTGTAGTGGATATCCATAAGCGATTTGTACGTAAAGATCTTACCACGCAGGAAGATTACCGGATGTCAAAGTGGTACACATTCGCATGGGGCATTTTCAGCATTTTAGTTGCCGAATTTGCCAGCAACCTTGGCAACAGCCTTATTGAAACGGTCAATATTCTTGGCTCATTATTTTATGGGGTCATACTGGGTATTTTCCTGGTGGCTTTTTGGTGTAAAACTATTCAAGCTAATGCAGCTTTTTACGCTTCCGTGATTACCGAGATCTGTATCATTATTATTTATAAAGCAGATGTAATCTCGTTTTTATGGTTGAATGTGATTGGGGCGCTGCTGGTGATAATTTTTGGCTATGCTATACAGTTGTTCATGAAAAAAGAGACGGTATAATCTATCTGCGTTCTGTTGCTTGTTTATGAGGTTTGTTGACGTTGCAGGTTTTTAGTCAAAGTTAACAAAGCATAAAAACCTTTTTCTAAGATTAACTTTAAAAGTTCGCCATCGGGTAAAATTCTTTGAGTTGGTTGGAACTCATTGTGGTTAAGGTTTTTTAGCCACACCTTTGGAGAAGGATCAGGGTGAGGTAATTTAATGCTGACATCGCTTCCAATACTTTAGCCGGGCCATAGCTAAATGTAAATTTTTCGTGATGGATTTTTATGCAATGTACCATGAGCTTATTGTTAAGATCTGCCACTAAAAAAGCCTGTCAGCATTCACTGACAGGCTTTGAAAATTTGTATTTATAAAACTTATTTTGCTTTCGCTAATTTCACTGCAGATGCTTTTTTAAGTTTTTCAGTAGCATGATCGGCTTCGCCCAATGGCTTGTTTCTTGCAAAATCGACCAATATTGGCGCGGCCACAAAAATGGATGAATATGTTCCGGTAATTACACCAATTAGCATAGCAAAGGAAAATCCTCTTGTAACCTCACCGCCAAAAATAAAAAGGATAAGTAATGTAACGAATACCGTTACAGACGTCATAATGGTACGGCTTAATGTATCGTTGACAGCCCTGTTGATAATGGTCGGTTTATCGGCTCCTTTCATGTTGCCACTATATTCCCTGATTCTGTCGAATACAATAACGGTATCGTTCATGGAGAAACCTATGACTGTTAGTATGGCCGCAATAAAGTGCTGGTCAATTTCCAGGGGGAAAGGCACGATACTTTTAAAAAACGAGAACACCGCGAGTGCCACGAATACGTCATGCAACAATGCAACGATAGTTCCGAGAGAATATCTCCAGTCGCGAAAGCGAAGAAAGATGTAAAGAATGATGGCTATCAATGCAAAAATGGTAGCCTTGATGGCACCGTTTCTCAACTCTTTGGAAATTACCGGCTGCACTACCTGTGAACTCTGGATATTCTTTTTTACAAACTGGCTTAGCGTAAGGCCGGCAGGCAATTTTGATTGTAAGCCCTGGAATAAATGAGCCTGAACCGTGCTGTCTGCATTGGGAACACCTTCTAAATATGCAGTGGTAATATTAAGATGTTTGTTGTCTCCTACTGTTTTTATCACAGGATAATCACCACCCAGGGCATTGTGAAGGCTGTTAACTATATCTTCCCGGTTCACATTCTGTTTAAATTCAACGGTATAGCTCCTTCCGCCTTTAAATTCCACTCCATAATCAAACCCATGAAAAAATGAACTAACTCCAAGAAGTAACACGACAAAGGAAACACCGTACGCATATTTCCGATACTCAATAAATTTAAAGTTGGCATGTTTAAAAATCTTTCTTGAAAAACCTGTAAAATATTTAAAATGCCTTTGCTTGTTGGTCCACACATCGGTAACCAGGCGTGACAATAAAATTCCGCAGAATAGTGAGAGGGAAATACCCAGCATTTGCGTAGTTGCAAAACCGAGCACAGGTCCCAAACCAAAATAGAACAATATAGCAGCAGTCAGAAACACGGTAACGTGGGCATCAATAACCGGCGCAAGGGACCGCCGGTAACCGTCGTTCACTGCCTGTTGGTAATTTTTACCACGTGTAAGTTCTTCTTTGATCCTTTCAAAAATAATTACGTTAGTATCTACAGCCATACCTATGGTGAGTACCAGGCCGGCAATGCCGGCAGCCGTAAGTGATGCGCCCAATGCACTCAATATCCCAATGGTAAAAAGAAGGTTTAATATTAATGCAATATTAGCGATCCATCCCGCTGTATTGTAATACAGCAACATCAGGATAAATATTACAATGAACGAAAGAATGAACGCAATGGCTCCTCCATGCACAGCATCTGCTCCAAGCGTTGGCCCAACGATTTGTTCCTGGACAATTTTTGCAGGTGCATCTATTTTACCGATTTTCAAAATGCTGGAAAGATCCTGTGCTTCCTGCACGGTAAAGTTTCCACTAATCTCTGAGTTACCTCCCTCAATTGGTCCGTTTACATTAGGCGCGCTATATACAATATCATCAAGTGAGATAGCTATCGGCCTATTCACATTATCAGTAGTCATTCTTGCCCACGTACGGCTGCCCGTTGGCGTCATTTGCATTTTAATAGCGGGACGGCCATGTTCATCATAATCCGCGCTGGCATCTTCCACACCTTCACCTTCGAGTTTAGCTTTGTCCGAGCCGGGTATCGTTTTTACTGCATATAATTCAAAATAGCGCCGGCCTGTTTTATCATCTTTTTGCTCAGGTCCATATAAAAATTTAAGGTTAGCCGGAAAATTATTTTTTACCACATCCAGGTTAAGGTATTGATTGGCTTTTGACGTGTCCCGCTGTTCTACGTTGGCAATAGCTGCGAAATACTGTTGCTTACCACTTTTATCCTGCTGAGGCCCGATAAAATGAATAACGTCTGCAAGCGGATGTTGATTGGTTGACGCTTGTAAGGAATCTGCTTTGTTTGCCGTAGTATCATTTATATTTTTGGTTGTATCCGTTTTGGTACCACTTTGATATTGTGACAGAGATTTATCAGCATCTTCAATATTTTTACTGATCTCACCAATATTATATACCTCCCAAAACTGCAAATGAGCAGAAGCCTGCAATAATTTTCTAACCCTGACCGCATCTTGTACCCCCGGAAGCTCAACGGTAATAATATCTTTATTTTCGTCGATATTGATGCTAGTCTGGGCAACACCAAACTGGTCAATTCTCTTTGATAATATCTTATAGGTTTGATTAATTGCTGTTTTCGAAACAGCGCTTAACTGGTCTAATACCTGTTGGTCATTATCAGTAATCTTAATGGTTTTTCCCGCGCCGGCGAATAATGATGCCAGGTTTACCCCGGGGTTCTGTTGCTTAAATACCTGTCCGAATAAGGAGATAAAATCAAGATCGCTTTGTGCTTTTTGTGCGTCGGTCGTATTTAATGCCTTTACAAGCTGCGGATCTTTTGCATTGTTACTTAAAGATTTAATAACTCCTTCAAGGTCCACATTTAAGGTGACGTTCATGCCCCCCTGCAGGTCGAGCCCAAGATTCAACTCATTCTCCTTGCATTTCAGGTAAGATGTTCCCAACACAGGATAAATTTTAGCATCCCTGCTGCTATCGAGAAGGTGTTGAAATTCCGCAGTCACCAGGTTGTCCTTTTCATCAGCAGTAATGCCGGGATGAGACATCTTTACAATTTTTTCTGCCTTCTGCTTCATCGTTGCTTCGTAGCTGTTTACCACCCAGGTAAACGAAAGCTGGTAAATGGAGATCAGAATAAGCGTAATGGCAAAAAACCACACCAACCCTTTCAATTTCATATCTTAATTTTTAGAAGTTGGCAAAGATAAGGTTTTGAAGTTAAACCCGTCCATGATTTTACACTAATTGACTTGAATTTTTTGAAAAATCTAATGTCTTTTTTACTATTTGGATTTCTATACTTTTGAAATAATATTTTTGAACATGAAAATAAAGCAATTGCTGTTCATAGCCTTTGTAACCGTTTTGACGCATGAGTGCAGTTCTTCCGGAAAAATACCTGTTGTAATTTCAAAAGAAATAAAGGATACACTTTCACAAAAAATTCAAGATACCGTGGCTATTAATTCAATACACGAAATTGATCATTCAAAAACGGATACTTTTCTCGTGAATATTTTAAGGGAATATCCTCAATTTTTTGATAGCATCTTAAAATACCGGAAAGCATGGAATGTGCAGATAATTTATACGGAAATAAACCGGGATAAAACCAATAATCCTCACTTTACGGATCATTATTTCAATGTAGATCCGGGTAAATATTTTTACCCGGCTTCTACTGTAAAACTGCCTGTTGCATTGCTCGCGTTACAAAAACTTAATGAATTAAGTAATAGAGGAATTACAAAAAACACATCGATGATAACGGAAGCGGGTTACGGTGGACAGGCTGCTACTTATAACGATCCGCAAACCGTGGATGGAAGGCCAACGATAGAAAGTTATATTAAACGAATTTTCCTTGTGAGTGACAATGAAGCTTTCAACAGGCTATATGAATTTTTAGGCCAGGAGTATATTAATAAAAAGCTTCATGAAAAAGGATATGATGATGCGCAGATTCTTCACCGGCTGGATATTTTTTTATCGGAGGATGAAAACAGGCATACCAATCCGATAGAATTTTTGGACAGCAATAATAGTGTTTTGTACAGCCAGCCATTGATTTTTAATAAAGAAATATATTCCGAACGGCATGACGCATTAGGTAAAGCCTATTACAGCAGTGGTGAACTTATAAATGGCCCAATGAATTTTTCAAAGAAGAACAGGATAAGCCTCGAAGACCTGCATCATATTTTAAGAAGTGTACTCTTTCCCGGAAGTGTACCTGCCAGCCAACGATTTAATCTCACCCCGGGCGATTATGAATTGGTGCAAAAGTATATGTCGGGATTTCCCTCAGAATCAATGTATCCATCCTATGATTCAGCAGAATATCCTGATGCTTATGCTAAATTTTTAATGTACGGATCACAGAAAGAGCCGTTACCAAAAAATATAAGAATTTTCAATAAAGTTGGTGATGCTTATGGACAATTGATTGATATAGCTTACGTAACAGATTTAGATAAGAAAATAGAATTCTTTTTATCCGCAACCATTTACTGCAATTCCAACGGCACATTGAACGATGATACTTATGATTATGACACTATCGGATTGCCTTTTATGAAAAACCTGGGCCAGGCAATTTATCATCATGAGTTAAAAAGAAAAAGAAGGTATCTGCCAGACCTCTCTCTATTTAAATTAACATATGATAAATAATGTTTTTGTATTACAAAACGCCAATCTCTTATTTTTGCAAAAATTTTAAACGAATAATACATCATGCAACTTTCTTCGAACTTATCAAGATTTAATGAACCCGAAACATTGAAAATGGCCAAACTGGGCCGTGAATTGCGGTCGCAGGGAATAGATGTAATCGACCTGAGCGTAGGAGAACCCGACTTTAATACGCCTGAACACATAAAGGAAGCTGCAAAGAAAGCTATTGATGAAAACTGGAGCCACTATACACCAGTTCCCGGCTATCTTGATCTCAGGGAAGCAATTTGCAGGAAACTGGAACGGGATAACGGGCTTACCTATACGCCACAACAGATTGTAGTGAGTACCGGCGCCAAACAAAGTATTGCCAATGTAATGCTAAGCATACTGGATGATGATGATGAAATTATTATACCAACACCCTACTGGGTTTCCTATTCTGAAATTGCCAGGTTTGGGAGGGGTAAGGTGGTTTTTGTGCACACAACCATGGAAACAGGTTTTAAGCTAACCCCGGAGCAACTGGAAGGAGCTATTACTGAGAAAACTAAATTGTTCATTTTTTCGTCACCCTGCAACCCTACCGGTGCCGTTTATACGAAAGATGAATTGGAAGCTCTTGCCAGATTATTTCAAAAACATACTGAAATATTAATCATCAGCGATGAGATTTACGAGTATATTGATTATGCTAACGATGGCGGTGGCGGTCACCAAAGCATTGCTCAATTTGACTATTTGAAAGACCAGATAATTATAGTGAACGGGTTGAGTAAAGGTTTTGCGATGACGGGATGGAGACTTGGATACATTGCAGCGCCCGCAGAAATTGCCAAAGCCTGTGAAAAAATACAGGGACAGTTTACGAGTGGTACCAATTCCATCGCCCAGCGGGCAGCCATCACTGCCTTGGATTCCCCACTTACCAGTACTTATGAAATGGTAAAAGAATTCAAAGCGCGTAAACACCGGGTAATAGAATTACTGAGAGAAATTCCTAACATTAAGTATGCAGAACCTGACGGCGCCTTTTATATATTCCCGGAAGTAAAAAGTTATTTTGGGAAAAAAGCCGGGGATGAAGTGATTAAAAATGCCAGTGATCTTTGTATGTACCTTTTAAACACGGCTCATGTATCAACCGTAAGTGGAGATGCTTTTGGAGAGCCCGCCTGCATCAGGATTTCATTTGCGAACAATATGAAAAATATTGAAGAGGGTCTTAAAAGAATTAAGAAAGGGCTGGAAGCAATTAGCTAATGAAACGTTTTGTGCTGATGAATTGCAATAATTGTTACAACTGAAATTGTTGAGCAGTTGAATCGTGCTACTGATGATCTTTAATATTTTTAAGACCGGGATATGTCCTTTACGCGACCGGAGCAATCTTATTTTTCCATAGCAACCGTCATTTTTCTTTTACGGATTTTAAAAACTTTTTGTGTATGGCAAGCACTTGCGGAATAAGCATTTGCTCTTCATTATTTACTATAACGTAATCGCATAGCCGTAGTTTTGATTCTTCATCCATCTGTTTATCTATCCTGGCTTTAACTTCATCGGCGGATATATTATCGCGTTCCATAGCTCTTTGCACCCTGAGGTCAAGTGGTGATTTTACCCCAATTACGTAATCAAGCTCTTTGTTGGCGCCACTTTCAAAAATTAATGCCGCTTCTTTTATTACATAGGGAGCCGTTTGTTTTTGAAACCATTCCGAAGCATCTTTTATCGTGGCGGGATGCACGAGGGTATTTAGGAGCTGTAATTTTTCGGTATCATTAAAAACTGCGGCGGCGATATATCCGCGATTAAGATTTCCATCTGTATATGCTTCCTTTCCAAATGCCCCGATGATAGAAGCCTTCAATTCCCCGTTTACCATCATCAGCTTTTTTGCTGCATCGTCAGCATAATAAACAGGAATCCCCAGCACCTCAAAAATACATGCTACGGTGCTTTTACCACTTCCGATACCCCCTGTAAGGCCAATTTTAAACATTAGGAATTATCATGTGCGAAATGTGATGTAATACAATATACGTCGAGGTCTGATATACATACCAGGCAAACCGGCCATTACGTTGCACATCTCACTTCTTACATAAAAAATTATTTAATAGGAGCCGGGAGCTTATTGATATTCGCGGTCCACTCCATACTTATGGCACTTTTTTCAATTTTGATGTAACTGCCGGGATTGATTTCCAACATCATAGTTCCATCATCATTCACTTTATTTACAGTGCCATGTATCCCGGCAATTGTTACAATTTTATCTCCTTTTTGCAAATTAGTGAGAAACAGTTTTTGTTGCTTTGCTTTTTTTGCCTGGGGCCGTATCATAAACATCCAGAAAACCAGGATCATGAGGCCTAAAAATACAAACTGGAAACCACCGCCACCAGAACCGCCCTGCCCTAACATTAAAAAAACCGTTGCTACATTCATATTATTTGTTTTGTTTTAATACCCTGTTGTAGAGTTTGTTTAAAAAATTATTTTTGTGCTGACACTACCTGGCCTGTTAACTCAAGCACTGGGAATTTTGGATATGCGTTTGAAGTAACCGTGATTTCCTTATGCACTTCTCCTACCCTTCCTTTACTGTTGAAAACCACTTTTAAAAACCCGGTTTCACCAGGTTTGACAGGCTCTTCAGGCTTTTCAGGAACGGTACATCCGCAACTCGCAACCGCTGATGCAACAATTAATGGATTTTCCCCAGTATTCCTGAAGCGATAACTGTATTCCACCTTTTCTCCATCCGCAACACTCCCAAAGTTATACACTGAATCAATCATCTCTACGGTAGTAGAATCTGCAAAGCGTGCACCCGTATCTGTTGCCTGCACATCTGCATTATTCTTCGTGTTTCTTATATTACAGGAAAAAAACAGGCAGGTAAGAAAAAGGCCTGCGGTAAATTTGTTCATCTATTTATTTATTTTTTGCAAAGGTATTATAAAGTACTGTTTTTAAAATTCTTCTTATGAATTTTATTGTGCGTTAACAGCTCTTTATGAATATTATCAAGAATTCCATTTACGAAATGGCCACTTTGTTCTGTACTGTATTCTTTGGCAAGATCAATGTATTCATTGATGGTGACTTTTGGCGGGATGGTTTCAAAATACATGAACTCGCATACGCCCATCTGCATCAATATCATATCCAGTGAAGCGATTCTTTCAGCATCCCAGTTCTTTAGTTTGGGTTTAATTAATTCCAGGCAATATTCCTTTTTATCAATAACACATTCCAACAGGTCAACCGCGAAGTCCATTTTTTCCTTGCTGACCATTTCGCCGAAATTGAATGAAGAAGGCTTTTGTAAGAACCCGTTCATAAGGAGTATCATCGTTTCTGCATCATCATCCCAATGGATAAATTTTTCTTCTACATCGCTTATAAAATTTTCTTCTTCCAGCATAAGTTCGCTAAAAATATACTCAAGGATTTTCTTTTCAGATTTTTTGTCCCGGGATTTCAGTGAAGTATATTCTTCATATTCATCCGATAAAACCAATGCCAGATAAGCTTTCCTAACCAATTCATCATCTATTGAATATTTAATTTTGAACTGCTCAACAGATTTCTGAAAAGAAACATTTTCAATTATGGCCCAAACAATTTCATTTCCGGCAATTTTTGTATTAATATTCAGGTCATATACAGATGGTAGATGTTTTTGTGCTTTTTGTGCCGCGTCTTTTTCTGCAAACCGTGCTACTTCGATTATGAAATAAGCAAGGTAGGTAAACAGGTACTGCGCATGTTCGATATTTTTTTTTAATATCTGCAATGGCTCGCCGGGCCGGGTTTCATTGTTCATCGATTCCAAACTATAAAGAGCCTGCATCACTTTGACCCGTATATTTCTTCTGCTTAGCATTTTATAAAGAACTTTTTAGAGGCGGCAAAGATATACGAATGTGATAATATGCCAAGTGAAAGTTCTCCATTGTGAAGTTGCCTCAATAATAAATTTATAACCATGCCAGGATTCATCTTTCTATCCCTTACGGTAGCTATTGAACAACTAATTTTTTTCTAACTTTATTATTGCCGTCTTTATCACTCACCTGCATTATATAAATTTCTTTTGATGCGGGAAGTGTAACAATTGTGTTTTGCTGACTGAGTGCCTGTTCTTTTATTTTTTTTCCACTGATATCAAATAACACCATGACTGCATTTTGCGTAAAAACATACATATAAATTTGCACCTGGCCTTTGGCTGGATTGGGGAAAAGAATATAGCCATTTATCGTGTTATCTGTCGTAATCAAACGAGCATCAGAATAAATAAATGTTCCATCGGTGTGTTCAACCCGCAACCTGTAAAATAATGTTGTATAGCTGAACCCTAAGGAATCGGTAAATGCATACGCAAGAATATTGTTTGAAAAACCATTTGCCGATTTGCTTGCAATAAAACCAAGATCTGAAAAAACGGTTTCGTTCTGCTTCCTTCGTTGAAGGGTGTATCCTGTTATGTTTAGCTCTGAGCCAGTTTCCCATTGCAATTCGATGTTGCCATCCGAAATTTTTTGGGCAGTAAAAGAAAGCAAATTAAGAGAGGATCCAAGTAGAAAAATATCGGACGTGTCTTTGAAACCTAATGTGTTGGTTACTTCCAAAGTATAGCTTCCTGTAACACCGGTGACATAACCGGGAGCGGTAGCGCCCGGTATAATGGTATCATTTTTCAGCCACTGGTACATAAGATTTTTCCCCTGGAGCGCTTGCAATAAAAATAATCCCGTTCCCTTTTCTACCGGCGTAAAATAGGCTTTTGGCCGGCGCAGGTAACTTGTATCCTCAAGTTTATAAATAGTAGAATTGCCATTGAATACAATGTATTGGTCTCCATACCTGTCTTCCCCAAAAGAAACCGGGTTTCCCCTTGCCTGTGCCGCCGTAACCAGGTGAGTCACGTTCCCGGAAAGAACGCCACCGGTTTGCCTAATGCCATCAACCCATTTTGAAACGTAATCTGCAAAAATGTACATTCCAAAAAGAGATTTAGATTGTGCACTGCGATAATTATACCCACCGATTATTGAAAAACCAACAGGATGTGGATAATCATAAATTGGCAAGGTTAACCCTGTGCTATTACATCCTGTGGACGGACTATAGCATGACTTTCCTTCCATTATATTCCATCCATAATTTCTTCCCCCGGGGGCATCTGCCGGCTGGTAGTCTATTTCTTCAACAGCACCTTGTCCTACATCGGCAATCCAAAGATCGCCGGTAAGCTTGTCAATACTGCTTTTAAATGGATTGCGGACTCCATAAGCCCATATTTCCTTTTTTATACCAGGAGTAGGGTCGTTATAAAAAGGATTGGAAGCAGGAACAACATAAGGTTTCGTAATGGAAGCATTGCTCACATCAATCCGCAATATTTTTGCAAGAAAAGTATTTTTATTCTGGCCATTTTTAAAAGGATCACCACCACTTCCGCCATCTCCCAGGTTAATATATAAATATCCATCTTTCCCAAACATCAAATTGCCTCCATTATGATTACTAAAAGGCTGCACTTGGGTGAGGATGGTTAATGCGGAAGTCAAGTCAGCAACATTTGAATCCGCTGTACTCACTGTATATTCTTCTACAACCGTTTCCAATTGTCCTGCAATCCTGGAAGTATAATACACATAAAATTTCCCACTGATTTTATAACCCGTACTGAAGGCAATTCCCAGGAATCCTTCTTCACTATTATTGGAAGATATTTTTGAAGTAATGTTCAAAAAAGGAGCAGGTCGTAACGTACCATCTGCATTTATCACGCGTATTCTACCCGCCCTGTCGGCAACAAATAACCTGTCGTCGCCGCAATTTTTCAAATCAATAGGTGAATTTATTCCTGAAACGTAAGGAATGGCGGCAAGTTTTTGGGCAACAGTTTCCAGGGATGCCAATAATAAAAAAAAAGTAAAAATGAGGTGTATACAAATTTTCATAGAACAGCTTGTTGAATAACGTATCTAAACTATGTTATCAAATTAGGTACGTTATATTTATGATTGAAGTTTTCCAATATTTTAGTACGAATACCGTGAATTTCGAAATTGATTCGTTTTCTATGATTATTATTCCAGGCTGAATAAAGACTAAACGAAAAGAGCGCCCAAATGGATGCCCTTTCAATTAATTTACTGCAAACCTGTAAGCCGGATTCTGTTCCCGATGTTACCGGGCGGTTACCATTTATCTGGCTGTTGCATTACTGCAACAATCTTGCTGCCTACCCTTCCCGGTATTCTGCAACGTGCAGAAATGTAAACGAGCAGTTTACCCTGTCCCGCAAATGACGAATCACCTGCAAAACAAACCGGGATATACGTGGCATTGCAGCACACAAGGTTTACCCAAAA
>JBDTOV010000016.1:0-54651 GCA_039933035.1 Ginsengibacter sp.
GTATCTCCTGTCCGCTGTACATTAATGGAACACTTTGATACATTGTTTGGGTAAATACCGCAAAAGCTTTATAGGCATCACCATATTTTTCAAATTCTGTTCCATTCCAACTGTTCTCATCATGATTGGTGGTGAAATATAGCCGGTAAGCATTTTTAGGATAAATGGACATGTTATGATTTACGATGGAATCTAAATAGGGTAACGTTTTTTTACCCTGAGCAACAGCAACAGTTGCCCACATCACGCTCCAGCCATACGTTTCATCAAATCCCGCATTATGCAGTTCGGGGTTCTCACTTTCGGCAAGCATAAACACATTTTTTAGTTTTTTCAATGAATCAATACATTGCTTCCAGAATTCTATCGGAATCGGATCAACATGATCGCACCGGTAACCATCAATGCCGGTTTCTTTTATCCAGAATTTCATAGCATCAATCATACTGTCACGCAATTCCCTGTTTTCATAATCCAGGTTTCTCGTATCGGTATAATCATTATCATATTCCGTATTACCGAGGCTGTCTCTTTTATAAAAGCCGGGGTGGTTTTTTATCCAGGGATTATCAGGAGACGTGTGATTGGGAACCCAGTCTATAATTACCTTAAATCCCATACTATGTGCCAGTTTTACTAACTGCTTCCAGTCGTTCATTGAACCAAATTCCGCATTTACAGCCTTATAATCCCGTACGGAATAGTAGCTGCCCAAATCATTGCCGGTCATCTTTCTTCCTTCAATGCCGATAGGATTTATGGGCATAAACCAAAGTATCTCCACGCCCATTTTCTTTAATCGCGGAAGGCTTTTTTCAAAATCTTTTATAGAAGAGGAAGCAGTATATTGCCTGAGGTTCACTTCGTAAATATTACTTTGTTCACTCCACGCGGGGTGACTATTTTTTATATGGGGAGCGCTGTTATTTTGTGCATGTAATCCGGAAATACACGCAATAATAAATGCTATAAAATAAAAGAAACGCAAGGCAGTTGTAGTATTTTTTTTCATAATTCTCCCGGGTTGAAATAACATTAGTAAAACCAATAAACGAATAAATGTACTCATTTTAGATAAAGGAATAGTCCCAAAATTATTCGGACTAATTTTGAAATATTAATTGGGAATCCATGAAAGAAAAAAAATCAATGTATTACAACGATTACCTGCAACTTGATACACTGCTGGAGGCACAGCATCCCGAAAGTTTCAAGGAGGGCAATGAACCTGCTCATGATGAGATGCTTTTCATTATCATACACCAGGCATATGAATTGTGGTTTAAGCAAATATTATTTGAGCTGGATTTCATTATGAATGTTTTTAAAAAGTTAAAAATTGATGATAATTCAGAAGATGTGAATCTTGTTCGCCACCGCCTGAACCGCATTATAAAAATACTGGAATTGCTTACGCAGCAAATAACGCTATTGGATACGATGACGCCTTTAGATTTTCTTGAATTCCGTAACTTACTCATTCCCGCATCCGGCTTTCAAAGTGTGCAATTCAGGCTGATTGAGGGCAGGCTTGGCTTACAAATGGGGCATCGTTTTAATACAAATTATTACAAGCGAACCAATGAAGGTGGATTTAACACACCCGATTTTAATAAAATAAATGAAACCGAAAGCGCTGCCAACCTTTTATCACTCATTAATAACTGGCTGGAACGAATGCCATTTTTTGAAAATGGTTTATGGATAAATTATCAAAATCAATTTCCTGCTACTAATGACCTTCATCCCTTCTGGAGCGATTACAGGAATATATATGCAATGAGCCTGAATGAAAAAGAAGCCGGTAAGATTGAAGATTTTGATTTTTTATTTATAGAAAATAATTGGGCTGAAGAAGAAGTAATCGGAACGCCTTTACTTTCCGCAGGAGCCATGCGGGCAGCGTTATTTATAATGCTGTACCGCGATTTTCCTGTTTTTCAAACTTCTTACCAGGTCTTGAATGCATTGGTAGAAATTGATCATCAACTGGCGAACTGGCGACATAAACATCTTGATATGGTGCGTCGTATGATAGGCATGCGCACGGGAACAGGCAACACCAGCGGACGTGGATACCTGGGAGGAGCGCTCGATCATCATTATATTTTTAAGGACATCGCAGGGCTATCAACCTTTTTAATTGAAAGAAAAAAAATACCTAAGTTGCCCGGGGAACTGATTCAAAAGTTGAGTTACAATAGTTGATTTTATTGGTAAATACCTGTGCCACCTAAACAATTAAGTAACAAGCCAATTAACTAACAGGCGCATCAATCCATTTCCTCTCTTATTTCATTAGAAATTTGTACCAGTACCTTATCTATACGCTGGCCGTCCATATCTATTATTTCAAAAGTAAAACCACGCCAATCGAAAGTATCCCCGGTAGAGGGGATGCGTTTGAGTTCATGTAAAATGAACCCGGCCAGTGTGTCAAATTCATTTTCACCTTCATTTATCCAAATGGTTTTATCAAAGCGCGTAAGAAAATCATAAAATTGAATCTGGGCGTCTATGATAAAACTTCCGTCCTTTCGTTCCACGATGGTATAATCATCATCTTCCTCTTCCGGCATTTCACCCACAATGGCTTTTAAAATATCTTTTACCGTTATCATTCCCTGCAGGCTTCCATATTCATCTACTATAAAAGCATAATGAATTTTGGTGACTTTTATTTTTTCAAGAACCTGGTACGCTGAATTATTTTCCGGTACAAACAAAGCTTTCCTTACTAAGGTTGAAAGCGGTGCATCAGGTTGCAGGTACATATCTTTTACATATACCACCCCCTCAATATCATCAATGGTTTCTTTACAAAGGGGGTAAACGGAATGCTGAAATTCCTTTATCTTTTCCTTTACGGATGAAAGATCCTCACTTATTTCGAACCATATGATATCGGTACGGTGTGTCATCAGCGAAGTAATATTCCTGTCGCCAAGATGAAATACTCTTTCAATAATATCTTTCTCTTCTTCTTCAATAGCGCCGAGTTCACTACCTTCATTAATCATAGCTTTGATCTCGTCTTCCGTTACCTGGTTGTCTTTATGTGGCTTAATTTTCAATAATGTGAAAATGCCGGAGTTTAAGGAACTCAGTAACCAAACAAGCGGGTAGGAGAAAGTACTTAAAATTTTTATAGGCCTGGCTACTCTCTTAGCGATTTTTTCAGGCCGCATAATGGCGATTCTTTTAGGAACCAATTCCCCGAAAAGAATGGACAGGAAGGTAACCAATATTACAATAATCACGGTGGTAATTGTAGCGGCGTAAGGTTTCAGGAAATCGATTTGCTCAAGATAAGGGCTTAAATATCTTTCAAATTTTTGCCCGGAATATACACCGGTTAAAATTGAAATCAGTGTAATATAGATTTGCGTAGTGGATAAAAATATATCAGGATTATCTTTCAGGGCGATTGCTGTTTTGGACCGGATATCACCCTTGATAGCACTGGCTTCCAGCCGGTTTTTTTTAGCAGATACCAGGGCCATCTCGCTCATTACAAACAAGGCATTAAGTAGGATAAGTAAAAATAAAATAGCCAGTTCAATCATAAATATTTTTTCAGTTCCGGCTTCTCCAGCCCAATTATTTTGTTAAATATTTTTGCGGGTATGTATCCAAGAATTAAACCAACAATTGCCCCGCAGCATACATCAAAGGGAAAATGAACACCAACATATACCTGTGCATAAGAAATAAAAAATGCCCACAAAAACAGAAAGGCCCATTTAGGGCTAATGGTTTTCTTAAATGTAGTAAATATAAACATAGCGGCTGCGAAATGATTGACAGCATGGGATGATGTAAAACTGGAACTTTCGGGGCAGTAGCTTACCAGGAATCTGATAGTTGCTGCCATAGAGGGTTCACGACAGGGGCGTAGCCGCGTAAAGTAATTTTTTATCAACCTGCTGCTGACCGTATCGCTGATTATTACATTCAGTAAGAAAAATAAAACCCAATACCATCCTTTAATTTTAAAATTAATAGTTGTAAATAAAATAAGAAAAAAATAAAAAGGAATCCACAGGTAGGATTCACGGATAAATGGAATACTCCAGTCAAAAAAAGAGTTGTGCCATTGGCCATTCATTTTGGAAAATAAAAAATAGTCCAGTTGCTTTATTCTTTCGGGGATATACATTCCTAACCGGATTTCTAATAAGTTCATTGGTTGCAAAAATAGCTATTGCATAAAATAAGTTAGTAAATATTTACATTTGCCTTTTGGTTTGATTTCTTCTCTTGGGTCTTTAATTATTCTGTCAAATTCAAATATCTTCATGAAGTTTGCAACTTTCCCGCGCCTGGTCAAATGGATGTTTTTAACTGCAATCGCATTTTTGATCTTTATGACCATCATGCGGTTTGTTTTTTTCTACCATTTCAGGTTTGCGCCCTATTCATATCACAACTGCTTTGCTGCTTTTTTGCTGGGCCTAAATTTTGATACCCGAATGGTATGTGGCATTGTGCTTTTCCCATTTCTTATTGGCAATCTTCATATAAAGTACTCTGGAAAAAAACGCCTTACATTTGGAAGTATCGCACAATTGGTGATCACCATTGTAGTCATGGTGCTACTGATTATTTTTATGAAGAAAGGACATGTTCCTGGTTCGTCCCTGATCTATATAAGTATATTATTTGCGGCAATTCTCGTGTGGCTCCTGGTTACAAAAAATTGTGATCCTTTCGAGAATGCTATTTCCCGCAAAATTTTTAAAATTTATTTTTTTATCATAACGGTTGTACTGGTGCTCCTCTACGCGGTTGATTTTGAACATTACGATTACCTGCACCAAAGACTCAATGCCAGCGTGCTTAACTATCTCGGAGATGCAAAAACATCTATGAACATGGTTTGGGAATCTTATCCTGTTGTTACTTTGTTCATCCTGGTTATTATCAGTATTATTTTGTTGTATGGATTAATAGCCAGGTGGTTTAAAAAAATTTTGCCGGTAGGATATTACCGGCCGGCTTCTAAATTTTTAATCGGCGTTGCATTTACACTTATGTTGGGGATCGGTATTTTCGGAAGGCTGAATCAATATCCATTGCGCTGGAGTGATGCCTTTTCATTTGACGATGATTTTAAAGCCAATCTCGCTTTAAACCCGGTTCAGAGCTTTTTGAGCACGTTACAATTTATGGGATCCACTTTCGACATAAAGAAGGTTAAAAAGAATTATCCTGTAATGGCTGCATACCTTGGCGTTACAACTCCTGACAGTACTTCCTTAAACTATAAAAGAATTTTTACCCCGCAACCTGCTTCCGATACCGCAAATGTGGTAGTAGTTATATGTGAAAGCTTTAGCGCTTACAAAAGCAGTATGTGGGGAAACCCATTGAATACAACGCCCTATTTCAATGAAATGTGCCGGCAGGGTATTTTTTTTGACCGTTGTTTTACACCTGCTTATGGCACGGCACGGGGTGTATGGGCGGTGGTAACCGGCATCCCCGACGTAGAATATCCCAATACTGCGAGCCGAAATCCATCAGCGGTTGATGAGCATACTATCATTAATGACTACAACGGTTATGACAAATTTTATTTCATCGGGGGAAGTTTGAGCTGGGCTAACATCAGGGGATTACTTACCAATAATATTTCCGGTCTTCACATGTATGAAGCAGATGACTATAAGGTAAAAACGATTGATGTTTGGGGCATCAGTGACAAAAGGCTTTTCCTGGCAGCCAACGATGTATTCAGGAAGCAGGCACATCCTTTTGTTTCAATCATACAAACGGCAGATAACCACAGGCCTTATACAATTCCTGATGAAGATAAAGGAACTTTTCAATTGAAAAAATACGCTTCTGACTCTTTAAAAAAATTTGGGTTTCAAAGTAATGACGAACTAAATGCTTTTCGCTATACGGACTATAGTTTTGAAACATTTATCGAAGCGGCAAAAAAGGAAAAATATTTTAAAAATACCATTTTTGTATTTGTTGGCGATCACGGCATAAGGGGCGATGTGGGGAATATGTTTCCCAGGGCATGGTCTGTAGATGGATTAACTACACAACATGTGCCATTACTTTTTTATGCTCCGTTCTTATTTGCTCCGCAACGCATTGACCGGACTTGTTCACAACTTGATCTGTTTCCTTCTGTGTCCGCACTGGCACATGTAAGCTATATCAACACAACACTTGGAAAAAATTTATTTGATACGATCCGGGTTAACTCAAACCGGTTTAAAAATGCAGCGTTTTTATTTGATCCCAATCTGAAGCAAATCGGAATGGTAACGGATGAATATTGTTATGTTCACAATCTTATCAGTGGCACAGAAGATTTCCGGTCAGCGAGGAACAATGAGCCATTACCCATGGCGCCCGCGATAGATGAAGATCGTACAGCTATTAAAGAGTTAACACAGGCTTATTATGAAACCGCCCGGTATATGATGCTAAATAATTTAAAAAGAAATGCCCGGTAAAAAGAGCGATTAAAGAAGTAGTATATTTACTCTCTATACATGATCATAAAAGCAAAATTACCAACAACGATTCCTTTGACTATTCAGTGGCTGATGATACTATGGGTTATTTATGTTTTTATTTTTACATTGTTCAGGGGAATCACGGTTTTTTTATTCCGTCCAGCCAGTATTCCTTTTTCGTCACTATTGCCCTCTTTCCTGCTCGGCTTCCGTTTCGACGCCAAATGGATTTCAATGATCCTGTTACCTATTGCGTTACTCGCAGTTTATCCGAAATTTTCGCCATTTTTTTCTGAAAGAAATAAACGTTTGTGGTCTTATTACCTGGCTGTCGCCACGTTCATCGTTTTATTTTTCTTCGGAGCCGATTTTGGAAACTTCAGTTACAATCATACCCGTATCAATGCAAGCGCGCTCAATTTTGCAGAAGATCCTGTGATATCTGTCAGAATGCTGTGGCAAAGTTACCCTATGATTTGGCTGATGTCTGCCCTGGCGATCACCGTTTTATTGCTGGCCATGGTTTTTAAAAAGACACATGTGCAAACGCTGAAGCGAAATCTGAAGGGAAATGTCATTTATAAAAAAAGATGGCATGCGGCGGCCATACTTTTTTTATCGTGGTGCCTGTATGGTGTTTTTTCTTTTAAGCCTTTGAAATGGAGGGATGCATTTCAATTGAATGATAATTTCAAATCATACCTGGCGCTGAATCCACTGCAGAATTTTTTTACCACCTTGCAATTCAGGAGGCCCTCCTTTGACGATGCAAAAGCGAAATTGTATTTTCCTGTCGTTGCCGATTTTCTACAGCTCGATGCTAAAAATATAGGTGATAAAGACTATACGAGACAATTCCTGCCCGATAGTAAGGCGTTGGAAAGTAGGCCCAACGTGGTTTTAGTAATCTGTGAAAGCTTTAGCATGTACAAAAGCAGCATGAGTGGCAACCCGTTGAATGCAACGCCGTACTTTAAAAAAATGTGCGACAGCGGGTTATTTTTCAACCATTGTTTCACGCCTACTTTTGGAACGGCGCGGGGCGTTTTTGGCATAATAACCGGTATACCCGATGTTCAACTTTCTGAATTTTCCACGCGCAATCCCGCAGCGATCAACCAGCATACTGTTATTAACGACTTTGATGCTTACAGCAAATATTATTTTATTGGAGGCAGCAGTGATTTCAACAACTTTGAGGGCCTTGTAAAAAATATTGATAGTCTTCATCTTTACCAGGAAGGTTCCTATAAATCACCCTCATTAAATGTTTGGGGTATCAGCGATAAGAATCTCTTTATGGAAGCTGAAGATGTTTTTTCGAAGCAAAAGAAACCCTTTTTTGCAATTGTGCAGACGGCCGATAACCATCGTCCTTACAGCATTCCACCAGAAGATTCCGATTTTGAAAGAAAAATAGTAAACGAAGACACCCTCATGAAGTATGGCTTTGAATCTCTAAAGGAGTTTCAGTCATTTTGCTATACGGATTATTGTTTTAAAAAATTAATAGAAAAAGGAAGAAAACAGAGCTGGTTCAATAATACCATTTTTGTTTTTGTAGGTGATCACGGGGTAGAAGGAGAAGCTTCCGCGATGTATCCGGATGCATGGACGTCGGGCCGACTCAGCGATGAACATGTGCCTTTGTTATTTTATGCGCCTGAGTTAATAACACCACAAAAGAGGACTGAAGTGGTTTCTCAAATTGATATTTTACCTACACTCGCCGGCATGCTGCACATGTCATATACCAACACAACGCTGGGAAGAGATGTGCTACATGCTAAAAATAAGATCGATGCGGCTTTTATAATTCACCATGATGAGGGAAATATAGGTGTGGTAACCAATGACTATTATTATGTAAAAAACCTGAGGATAAAAAAAGAAGAGCTATTACCCATACAGTCAGACGTGTTATCTCTTACACCTGCCCAAATCGATTCTGTAAAAAGCCATCTTTCTGAACTCACTTCCGCCTTATATGAAACCGCCAAGTGGATGTTGGTGAATAATAAAAAGTGAGTCAGCAAGTACAAATATGTTGCACTTATGAAGAAGCGTATTACTATTTGTAATACAATTAATTCCGTTCAAGGGCGAACTACTTTTTTTGCTATCATCATCATTCGGGGTGAGTTTTTTACATGATAGCCATTGAAATTATAATCTCCAAACACTTCCTGCAGTTGTAAGTCATGGTAGGCAAACATCTCGGTAAAATCACCTAACGAAAATTTGGCCACTTTTTCCTGGTGCGTGACCGGTTTTTCAAGTGCTTCATCTTCCACAGTTATTTTTTTGTAAAAATGGGTCTCATCGAACCACTTGGTAATAAAATAATTAACATCATCCACCTGTATTTCAGATGTATGTACCAGGTGATCTTCCGCATAATGTACGTTCAGGTAATCTACAACAAAAATGCCACCGGGTTTTACGGATTGCGCTATCGTCCTGATAGAGTTCTCATGCTCTCTCCTGGTATTAAAATATCCGAAGCTGGTAAAAAAATTAAAGGCATAATTAAAATAATTTATCCAGAAAGGCAGCCGCATATCATGTACAAAAAATGCCAGGTTTTCTGATTCAAATTTTTTCGCTTCTTTTATGCTATCCGGGGAAAGATCAATACCGGTAACATCAAATCCTTTTGCTGCAAGCAACCTTGAATGACGGCCCCTGCCACAAGCTATATCCATCATTAACGAACCTGGTGAAGGGTCCAGGTAATCAATTAATTTATCGATAAATTTTGCCGCTTCTGCTTCATCCCTCTTAAAATATAACTGGTGATAATATGGCGAATTGAACCAATCTTTAAACCAGGGAGTAGTCTCTGTCATAACGCAAATGTAAATAATAAGTCAATAGGCAATGTAGCAACCGGTACCGCGACAGCCGTGAGAAGGGGGTAATCCCAATAGGTAATGGGCAAATAATTACATTATCGAATTAGCCCTATCTTTGCTGCCTTAAACAAATGAAGAAGTGGCACTCATAAAAAGCATCTCCGGCATCAGGGGAACTATCGGAGGCAAACCCGGCGAAAACCTTACCCCACCTGATATCGTAAAATTTACCGCGGCGTTTGCCAGTTTGGTTCACACACCGGAAGGCAATAAAAAAATAATAATTGGAAGAGACGGCAGGATGAGCGGTGAAATGGTAAGCAATCTGTGCGCCAATACCCTTATCGCCTGTGGTTTTGATGTGATTGATCTTGGAATTACTACTACACCGACCGTGGAAATCGCGGTAAAATCTGAAAATGCAGCTGGTGGAATTATTTTAACCGCGAGTCACAATCCCAAAGAGTGGAACGCTTTAAAATTACTTAATAAACACGGTGAATTTATCAATGCAGAACAAGGTGCCCAACTGCTGGAAATAGCAGAAAAGGAAAATTTCACTTTTGCCCTGGTTGATAAAACAGGCAAATATACCCGCGATGATTCTTACCTGCAAAAACACATTGATGCTGTGGTGAATTATAGTCTCGTGGATGTAGCCGCTATTAAAAAAGCAAAATATAAAGTTGTTGTTGATGCCATAAACAGTTCTGGTGCTATATATATTCCCGCCTTATTGAAAGCGCTGGGGGTAAAGGAAATCAGCATCCTTAACGATGAAATCAATGGCAAATTTGCCCACAATCCTGAACCGGTTCCTTCCCATTTAAGCAATCTTAGCAATGAAGTAAAAAAGCAGAATGCCAGCCTGGGAATCGCTGTTGATCCTGATGTAGACAGGCTTTGCTTTGTATGTGAAGACGGTAGTATGTTTGGCGAAGAATATACGCTGGTGGCTGTGGCTGATTATATATTGAGCCACAGGAAGGGGAATACAGTAAGTAATATGTCATCTACCAAAGCGCTGAAAGAAATTACTGAGAAGCATGGCGGAGAATATTTTCCATCAGCCGTTGGCGAAGTAAATGTGGTAAATAAAATGAAACAGGTAAATGCGGTAATAGGCGGTGAAGGTAACGGCGGCATTATCGTTCCTGATTTTCATTATGGACGCGACGCTTTGATTGGTATCGGTTTGTTTCTTACCCACCTGGCACATTCGCATAAATCCATCAACCAGTTAAGGGGCATATATCCCGATTATTTCATTTCAAAAAATAAAATTGCGCTGGAGAGAAATGTGGATGTAAAAGAAGTCTTTGAAAAAATAAAAGATAAATACAAAAACAATCCCATCAATACGGAAGATGGATTAAAGATTGAATTCGATAACGACTGGGTTCATCTCAGAACCAGCAATACAGAGCCCATCATAAGAATTTACTCAGAAAGCAACTTTGAGACCACCGCCGAAAATATCGCCAAGAAGATTATGAACGATATCAGGGAGGCGATGTAATTGACCTCACCCCAATTTCTTTCAGAAGGTGAGGGACGAAGATTATAAAGGCCAGTTAATTATTCAACTAATTAACCATTAAATAAATGCATAGAATTTATTTCGATAATGCGGCAACTACCTCATTGGATCCGGGTGTACTGGAATCTATGATGCCTTACCTTACCGAAAAGTTTGGCAATCCTTCTTCCATATATTCTTATGGCCGCGAAACAAGAATGGCGATTGAAAGTGCAAGAAAGTCTGTTGCTAAATTATTAAATGCACATCCTGCAGAAATATTTTTTACCAGTGGCGGAACTGAGAGCAGCAACACTGCCATCAATGCCGCCGTATTTGATTTAGGTTGCAAAAGAATTATTACTTCCCCCATTGAACACCACGCCACCTTACATTGCGTAGAATATCTTGGCAAAAAAGATGAAGCAGAAGTTGCCTTTGTGAAAGTATTACCCAATGGGCATATTGATATGAATGATCTTGAAAGGTTGCTGAATGAAAATGATAAAAAATGTCTTGTTACCCTGATGCATGCCAACAATGAAGTTGGTAATATAACGGGCATCGAAGCTGTTGGAAATCTCTGTAAAAAATTCAATGCCATCTTTCATTCAGATACGGTTCAAACAGTAGGCCATTATCATTTTGATTTAAGAAAACTTCCTGTTCACTTTATCACTGGCGCCGGGCATAAATTTCACGGACCAAAAGGGGTTGGTATTTTATACATCAATGAAAATATAAAAATTAATCCCTTCATCCTCGGAGGAAGCCAGGAACGTAATATGCGGGCCGGTACTGAAAATATTTATGGCATTGTTGGTTTTGCAAAAGCGCTGGAACTGGCAACTGCCAATCATGAAACGGATAAGGAATATATAAGCGGCATAAAGAATTATATGATGAAAAAGCTGCGGGAAAATATTCCTGCCGTATATTTCAATGGCGATTTTGACGGCCATAGTCTATACACTGTTCTAAGTGTCGCCTTTCCCAAATCAGAAAAATCTGAGATGCTTCTTTTCAATCTCGACATCCATAATATCTGCGCAAGTGGCGGCAGCGCCTGTACTTCCGGTGCTGATACAGGAAGTCATGTAATAAGGTCAATCAACAACAACCCCAATCAAATTACGATACGGTTTTCTTTCAGCAAATACAACACAAAAGACGAAGTGGATGTGGTGGTGGAAAAATTGAAGGAGATGATGTAAAATCCTGGAGCAGGATTTCGGGATAAATACGTGACGGAAAATAAATTTCAATTCAGTTCGTTCGGGCTTGATGCAGATATAGCCCATGAAGCCAGGTGGTGGGGACCAGGTAAAATTCATACCCTGTGATTGCGAACGTAATTTTATGTATTATTGGTTTCCGGAAATGCCGGTTGAAAAGGTTTGTAATGCAGGTATAATGTTGATTTTAATATTTCTTTCCCCGTGAGAGCTATTCAAATATTAGTTTTGAAAAGAATTTTGTAACTCAATAATACTAAATATGAAACTTCTTTGCTCGTTTATTATCGCTTACTGTTTTCTACCCGGATTTATATTGGCGCAGAACAATCCTGTAAAACAGGTTCGTTTACATACTTTTTTACTTCAATCGTCGGAAGTAATATCTTCATCAGGAGAAGAACTTTCCGGCGCATCCTATACTTCTAAAAATTATTGGTTCCCGGTTACAGTGCCATCAACAGTGCTTACCGGCTTGGTGCAAAACAAAGTGTATCCGGATCCTTATATTGGGATGAATAATATGTTCATACCGGATGCTTCCGATTCATTCAACAATCAATATCATCTCGGGCAATACAGTCATATTCCCAATGTGCTCAATCCATGGAAAAAACCATATTGGTACCGCACAACTTTTTCAGTGCCGTCTTCAGACAAAGGGCGGCATTTTCAACTCATATTTAAAGGAATTAATTACAGGGCAGAAGTATGGCTGAATGGAAAAAAGATTGCAGACTCATCACAGATGGTTGGCATGTTTGCCCAATATTATCTTGATGTAAGCAGCACTATACTTGCCGGCCAGGAAAATGTGCTGGCCGTAAAAATATTTCCCCTGGGTTACCCGGGATTGCCCGCCCATCCCCAGTTAGATGCATTGGGCGACTTTTACGAAAATGGAGGCCCGACTGGTGATATCGGTAAAAATGTAACGATGCTCAGTTCCGTTGGCTGGGATTGGATTCCCGCGGTGCGTGATCGCAATATGGGAATATGGCAACCTGTTTACCTGCGTACTTCCGGTCAGGTTGTTATCAGCGATCCGCAGATCATAACCGATCTCCCTTTTCTGCCTGACACGACTAAAGCTAAACTCTCTTTAAATCTTGTTCTTTCAAATTATAGTGGCATTATTCAACATGGTAAACTTAAGATTACCATTAGCCCTGAAAATTTCCGGGGTTCTCCGTTTAGTTTTATAAAAGAAGTTTCCATCGGGGGTTCCAATTCAAATAAGATTAATTTATCAGCCGCAAATACGCCCGCTTTTAATATGAAACATCCACACCTTTGGTGGCCTAACGGTTATGGACAACCCGATTTATACCGGATGCGAATACAATATATCGTTGGCAATCAATTGTACGATGATACGTCCGTTGTATTTGGGATTCGAACTGTAAGTTCTTCTACTGTGATGGTGAATAGTTGGGTTCGCCGTGATTTTTATGTCAATGGGAAAAGGGTACATCTTGTCGGTGGAGCATGGGTGCCGGATATGATGCTCAACCGTGATTATCAACGGTACGACTATGAACTGCGCTTGTGCCGAAATGCTAATGTTAACCTTGTCCGGATATGGGGTGGCGGTCTCGCCGAAACGGATGATTTTTATGAACTGGCTGACCGAAATGGTTTACTTGTATGGCAGGACTTCTGGATAACAGGAGATACTAACGGTGGTTTCAAAGGTTCTGCAGACTGGCCCCTTGAATCATCTGTATTTATTGATAATGTCAAAAGCACCATTCTTCGCATCCGCAACCATGCGAGCCTATTGGTGTGGACTGGTGGTAATGAGGGCCACGCACGCGAAGAATTATATAATGCCATGAGGGATAACGTTGCCCAATTGGATGGCACAAGACCCTTTATTCCATGTTCATCGGGATTTTCGAAAACACCTGCCGACTGGAAAGCTTCGTGGCCTGATGATAATCCTTCAGGTGTTTACAGCGGTGGCCCTTATTCCTGGCAGGATGATGCACAGTATTACAAACTGGTTGACGACGGAAAGGATTGGGTTTTTAAGGATGAAACGGGAATACCTTCGCAACCTCCTTATAATACGCTTGCTAAAATTATTCCTGATCTTATACCAGACAGCAGCCTGCCTTATCCCTTTAATAATAGCTGGGGCTATCATGATGCATGTTCCGGCAATGGTAAGTATAATATTTATTTTGATGCAATGGTGGATCGTTATGGCAGTCCAACGAGTTTGAAAGATTTTTCCGATAAAATGCAATTATTGAATGCAGGTGGATATCGGTCGATCTTCGAAGCCGTCGGCCATAAGCTTAATGAAACGGGGGGCGTCATGCTCTGGAAATTGAATGCTGCTTTTCCAAGCGTGATCTGGCAAATCTATGATTGGTACCTGGAACCAAATGCAGGTTATTATTTTATGCAAAGAGCCTGTGAGCCTGTTCATATTCAGCTTAACCTTGATGATTCTTCTGTTGCCCTTATCAACAGAACGTATATCAAACAACATGAGCTGAAATACGAAGCTGAAATAATTGGCATAAACGGATCGGTGCTATTCAGGAAAGAAGGAAAGGTGGACCTGGACACAACGCAAACAAAGCAGGTAGTAAACCTGGGTGAAACGTTGCGAAGCATCAGTGGTATCTCATTTGTGCTGCTTCACCTGAAGGATAACCAGGGCAAGCCACTTTCTCACAATGTGTATTGGATGTCACCCGGTCATCATTTTACGGATCTGAGAGCGATGCGAACCGCGGTACCGGATATGAAAATAATCAAATCAGAAAAGAAAAATGGATATGCGAGTTGGACCATCCGGTTCTATAATAGTTCATCAACACTGGCATTCTTTCTTAATCCGCAGGTAATTAAAAATGGCGAAGAAGTATTACCCAGTTATTGGACTGACAATTATTTTTCGGTTCCTGCGGGCCAGTCTCTAACGGCAACGGTTAGTTGCCCTTTGAAAGAACTTGGTAATTCAGCAACAGAGCTGAGACTGGAAGGATGGAACATCAAAACAAAAACTATGGAACTCATTCGATAAATGTTCATTTTTTTAAAACCAAAGTATATGAACCGGTACCTGTCTCCCAATTCGCGTAAAATTTTAGCAGGGTATTCAAAATTTTTCTTTCTTTTTATGGGTATCCTGGCATTTAATAACGACTTTGCCCAACAGCCCGTTGGAATTTTTGAAGGTAATGTAGATATTGGTAACCCGAAATTGGCCGGAGCCGCCAGTTACGATGACGCCATTCAAACTTATTCTTTAGCAGGGGCCGGAGATAATATCTGGTTCAATCGCGATGAATTTCATTTTCTATATAAAAAAATAACAGGCGATTTTATTCTCACCGCAGATTTTGCTTTTACCGGTGATACAGCCGGCGTTCCTGGTCATCGCAAGATGGGCTGGATGATACGGGAATCTACGGATGAAGGTGCGGCAAGTGCAAATGCATGTGAACATATTGATGGTCTGGTTGTACTTCAATGGCGGCCGTACAAAGGGATGTTCATGCGTGACCCTGAGGAGGAAAGATTCTATCCAAAACAGGGTGGGCAGACAATTCAACTGGATCGGAGAGGAAAAACAATCACGATGAAAATCGCCCATCCCGGCGAACCGTTGCAGTTCGTGGGTTCCTATGAAACCGATGTATTGGATAAAGAAGTCTTAGTAGGGTTGTATATCTGTTCTCATGATGCTAATACCGTCGCTCATGCTAAAGTCTGGAATGTTCGTATTGATAAACCGGTTACTCATGAATACACTTCCAACCCGCATGCAGTAATTCCGCCGGTGAAAGATGTATTTGGAAGCAGGCTTGAAATTCTTGATATCACTGATGGGAGCCGTAAAGTTATATATGAAGCTGCGGATCGTTTCGAAGCACCTAACTGGATGCCTGGCGGGGAAAAATTATTGTTTAACGAAGGTGGTTTATTATACACAATTCCGATAGAAGGAGGAACTCCCGAAAAGTTTAGCACAGGCTCCATAACAAGGAATAATAACGATCATGTGATAGCTTTTAATGGAAAGATGCTGGGTATTAGCAGCAGTAGAGAAGGCTTGCCTGGTGGCGGTTCTACGGTTTACACGGTTCCATTAACCGGTGGTGAACCGCGGTTAATTACTGATAGCACACCATCCTACCTTCATGGATGGAATCCCAACGGAAAAGAAGTTGCCATAGTAGCCAGGCGAAACGGGAGTGATATATACAACCTGTACAAGGTTTCCTTATCGGATAGAAAGGAAACGCCATTAACTTCCAATACTGAAGGTCATGTGGACGGCCCGGAATATTCTCCAGACGGGAAATATATTTTTTACAATGCTAATGCCTCTGGCACGATGCAGATTTGGCGAATGAAACCCGATGGTTCAGGCAGAAAGCAACTTACTTTTGATCAATATAACAATTGGTTTCCGCATATTTCACCCGATGGCAAATGGCTGGTGATGATTTCGTTCCCCTACGATATCGACCCAGGTGCGCATCCGGCCTACAAAGAGGTTATGCTAAGAATTATGCCGTTAACTGAGCCGGGCGCGCCAAAAGTAGTCGCTTATTTATATGGCGGCCAAGGTACTTTGAATACTCCTTCATGGTCTCCGGACAGCAGGCATCTCGCTTTTGTCAGCAATTCAGAACCTGTAAAATAAAGCGACATTACCATTACCAGGTAATGTAGTTATGATGTACTAATAACCTGAAGTTAACGCTGAAAGGAAGCCTTTGATGTACAACTGATGTAGCAAAAAAATATTCGGAATATGAAAAGTTTAGATTTCAAAATTCCCGCTATTCTTTAAAAAGAAAGTTTTAAGAACCAGGTAGGACTAAAAATTACTTCTTACTTTAATAAATTACTTTTGATCATTTGATGATGATTTTTTTAATTAATTGGAATTTTATGTTCTTACAAAATCATTTTAGATGATGAGCCTGACGAAAAACCGGGAATATTTTTTGAGATTTTCTTATGACAGAACCCATAATAAACCTTGCTTGTTTGCGCTAACTTAAAAAGATATTTTCGTCGAAAAATAAATACTTTTATCACTTATCATTTAAAATTAAATGCATGAATTCAAGGCGTAATTTTCTCAAGGCTACCGGTGCACTTGCTGTAGGATCTTTCTTAATCCCTGATGTTGCAAAAGCTGGAGATCGAAAATCTGTAAAAGATGTAGGATTGCAGTTATACACCGTTCGCAATGAAATGTTGCAGGACAATGTGGGCACATTAAAGAAAATAGCCAGCCTTGGTTATAAAGAAATAGAATCGGCAGCGAGTGAAAAAGGGTCTTACTATGGGTTTAAACCGGCAGAGATGAAGAAAATTTGCAACGATCTTGGAATGACTTTGCGAAGCGGGCATGTGCATTACGATGATAAATGGCAACAGACAATTGATGACGCTGTTGAATCGGGCCAGGAATATTTGATTGTTTCTGTGCTGCCTGCAAAAGGTCAGACAGTGGATAATTACAAAAGTGTAGCTGAAACATTTAATAAAGCCGGGGAAGCCTGCAGGAAGTCAAATATTATTTTCGGTTACCACAACCATGACGCTGAATTTGAAAAAGATAATGGGAAAGTTTTGTATGATGTTCTGCTGGAAAATACCGATCCTGATCTGGTAAAAATGGAAATGGATTTGGGATGGGTAATCGTTACAGGCAACAATCCATTGGATTATTTTGCAAAATACCCAGGCCGGTTTCCAGTATGGCATTTAAAAGATATGGACCTCAAAGAAAAGCATAGTGTTGAATTCGGCAAGGGAGCGTTGGAGATGAAGAAGATGTTTCAGCATGCGAACAAAGCCGGCATGAAAAATTTCTTCGTAGAGCAGGAAGAGTACACCGGCACTGCATTTGATTGCCTTGCTTTTAATATGAATTATCTTAAAAAACTGAAATATTGATATAATATATAATTGCTCACTAAGATATGTTTTACCGGATTGACCTTCTATCATTCATAAAATAACCATAAGAAGGTCTGTCGAAAAACAATAAAAAGTTCAATGATACTATCTGCAGGTGCCGATACGTTGCACCAGTTTCACAAGGGTAGAACATTTTTTGATTGCCCACTGGAGGGACGTGTAATTTTCTAATAATTTCTGGTTACCCCCATTCGTTTTCTCCATTTAGACGTATCTTTCAATAAATATTTAACCCTGGTAACAGGCGTCATTAGGTATAGATTCATGTTGACACAAATGAGTAGAAAATGCAAATTGAACTTATATGAGAAAAGCAAAGGTTATTCTGTTTGTTACCCTGTTTTTCTGTGTATCCTGTTTCTCTCAAAATGTAAAAATGGAAGATAAGATTGACCCTGCGTTCACGTCGCTTATTACGAAGCAAAAAATAAAAATCGACACTGATTCTGAATATTGCGCTTCTCGTACCACAGCAAAAACAACTCATTGCGGAACATCAAAAAATTTCCGGGCGGCGGAAAAATACGAATGCATAGTATATACAAAAAATGCGGGGCTCCTGCGGGATAAAGGTATAATTGTGAACAGCACATTACCTACTTTTGTGACGGCCTTGGCTACATTGAAGCAGATAGTGCAAATGGCATCTATGCCGGAAGTAACGTACATTGAAGCTCCAAAAATTAATACGCCAAAACTCTAAGATAAATGCTCTTTAAATATTTTTGATGCTGGTTGATTATGATTCATTTAATATATTACTACCAAAACTGAAAGCATGTCCAGATGTACACACCAAAACCGAAATGCAAACCATTTCATTTTCAATTTTTTTGTTTGTAAAAACAATCACCTGCGTAGTGCGCTAAAAAAAGGAATTCTTTACCTGCTATGGGTACTTTTTGTTCAACTGCCCGCTTTTGCCCAGGATAATAGTAACGCCGGTAAAATAGACCCGGTGTTCAGGTATATTATTGCAGCTAAAAATACAGCCAATCATACGGCTGTTAATTTACCCGAATCTGCAAAAAAGATTTTGCCCACCAAGGGCTTTGCTTCAACCGGTGCTGCCGAAGAAGAAAAATATGAATGTATTGTATATACTAAAAATGCAAAGGCATTACGTGACAGTGGATATTTTGTGAGTTCCATCCTGCCTGCGTTTGCAACAGCATGGGTTTCTTTAGAAGATATTGATAAGTTGGCGGCAATGCCCGAGGTTCGCTATGTTGAAGCGCCGCAGGTTCTTCACAAGTTAAATGATATTGCGGTTGGTAGTTCGGGTGCTTCGTTGTTGCACCACGGAAGATTAAATAACACAGTATACAAAGGAAAGAATGTACTTGTCGCCATTTTTGATTCAGGCATTGATTGGAAACACCTTGATTTTAGAAATCCGGGTGATACTACCAAGAGCAGGATACTTAGAATATGGGACCAAACACTTATAGCAGGTTTTGGCGAAGCGCCTCCGACAGGGTTTAGCTATGGTGTTGAATATACTCAAAACCAGATTAACAATGAAATTGATGGCTCCCCGGCTCATTTCGTAAGAGAGAAAGATATTGAAGGGCATGGAACACATGTAGCCGGTACCGCTGCAGGTAACGGGCAATCTTCCCTATCAGGAAAATACACGGGCATGGCACCGGAATCAGATATAATCGTTATCAAAGGCGGCGATGGTACTTTTACTGATACAAGAATTATTGATGCACTGACTTACCTGAAAAATTTATCAACCACTTTAGCAAAACCTGTTGTAGTTAACCTGAGTTTAGGCAATTTGTTTGGACCCCATGACGGTACCAGGCCAATGGAGATTGCTATTGACAACTTCAGCGCCTCGGCGGCGGGAAGAGTAGTAGCTGTTGCTGCAGGTAATGACGGAGGGAGTAACAAACATAATCGTGTAAACTTAACGGGTAATGGTGCAGGCACTGTCTCTTTTACCGTGCCAGACGGCACTTTGGGCACTGATGTTTTTTCTTACAGAATTTACTCAAATACTAGCGGCAGCATCACTGCTACTGTTAATAATCCTCTTGGAACTAACCCGGTAACTGCCAATGCCGGTCAGTCTGTAAACGGAAATGTTTTAGGTAGTGATTTCACTGTTTTTTTGACCAATAGTATAGATATAAATGATAACAACCGGTATGTAGATGTTTCTTTACAAAGAAACGGATCAAATATGACGAGTCCTGCAGGCACGTGGACATTAACGCTGACTAATAATACTTCCACAGCACTTACCCTGGATGGATGGCTGTATAATGTAAGTACTGACTTTCAGAATACGGCTCTTGTGAATGGTGACAACAATTACCTGGTAAGTTCTCCAGGCAATGCCGCTTCGGCAATCACAGTAGGATCTTACGTTGGGAGAAATTCATGGTACACTGCTTTTGGCCAAGGCTATTCCTACACTAATGCAAGGCAGGATAGTATTTCCGATTTTAGTGCAAGGGGCCCAAGAAGAGACAATATTATAAAGCCGGACATTTCCGCCGTGGGACAGGCGGCGATTTCATGTTTGTCGTCAGACGAAGTTAATCCTGACTCTGCCTATGTTATTGAAAAGGGGCTTTATTTTCTTGAGCAGGGAACGAGCATGGCTACGCCGGGTGTTACGGGAGCCACAGCGCTGCTGCTACAAGCCAATGCCAGCGCTACTGCCAGTCAATTAAAAAGTTTACTAACTGCCAATGCTTCTAAAGATGTTATGACAGAATTGAATGGCCCTACTCCCAACACTACGTGGGGACATGGCAAACTGGACGTATTTAAGGCTGCTTCTGCCCTGTTTAATTGCGGACCGTCAGACAGGAAAACATATAAGTATGATTCCTCTACGCGGAGCGGTCTGGAAATAGGTTTTTCGGTAACCACACAAAGAATAGGAGTAAGATTCACACCAGACATCACTGGAAAATTGGGAGGCGTTTATTACCAGACATCGGGACTTGCAACGGATTTGGTATTTGAAATCAGGGCAAATAATGCTGGTGTACCGGGTACGTTGCTAGGTACTTTAAATGTTAAGGACAGCCTGCTGCAAAAATTTTCATGGAATTATATTGATATAAGTAGTTTAAATGTTTCTGTAACCAGCGGTACAGATTATTTTGTTGTTATCTACAGAAATCCTGCCAGTCTTGCATCATGGTCTATCCGGGCTGAAAACATTTTTCTTTATAACCGCTCGGTGCTGTCAGCTAATAATGGAGCAGTCTGGTCAGGCTCTTCCAATAATTTCAAAATTCGTTCTGTTGTCTATACCAATGGACAATTACCCGGAAACATTGCTACGGTAAATTCAACTGATATAAGAAATATTAATAGTACCAACCAGTTTATCAATTCCAACTGCCAGCTTATAGCACAACTGGTTCCCAATGGTTTGAATCCTGTCACCGGCAGTGTAACAGGAAAGGTTTGGATAGAAGGTTCTGTACCTCACGTTGGAGGCAGTCCATTTGTGCAAAGGCATTACGAGATTACACCCGCTACGGGTACCAATACTACGGCCAGAGTTACGTTGTACTGTAAGCAGGCAGAGTTTACAGCATTTAACAGCGATCCCGGGAGCATTTTGGATTTGCCCACCGGACCTGCTGATGTAGCGGGCAAATCAAATCTGCGTGTTGCCAAATACCCGGGAACCAGTAATAACAATAGCGGCTTGCCGGGAACTTACAGCGGTACTCCATCTATAATAGACCCTGCCGATGCGGATATTGTTTGGAATGCAGAAGCCAGTCGTTGGGAAATAAGCTTTAATGTAACAGGATTCAGCGGCTTCATTATTCAAACCAATGCAACCATTTTGCCAATAAGTGTAGAATATTTTCGCGGTAATACCGAGGGTACCGTCAATATCTTAAACTGGAAAGTAAACTGCACAAATAATTCTGCAACGTTTGCTGTAGAAAGAAGTAACGATGGAACAAATTTCAACAGCATCGGTACATTGAGTACGATTGCACAAAACGGTTGCCTGCTGCCATTTACATTTAAAGATGCTGCTCCCTTCCCGGGGAAAAATTATTATCGTATAAAAATTACAGAAAATACGGGCGATATCGTTTACACAAATATCATCGTGTTACAAAACGATAACCAGCTTATTACGAGAGTTTATCCAACAGTTATTAATAAAGGGTCTGGTGTGTGGGTAAGCTTTAGTGGCATAAAAGGTACATTATCTATTACTGACGCACTCGGCAGGAAGATAGTGAACAGGAAAGTGGCCAATGGAGTTCAAAGCATAAACCCCGGACTGGATAATGCCGGCGTTTATTTTTATACTATTAAAGATGATAAGGCTGTTTTATCAACGGGTAAAATAATTGTTGAATAAAAAATTGTTTAAGGCAGCAGCCATCTAAAGGGTGGCTTCTGCCCTTGTTCAAAAATGCTGGTTATAGCATCCGCTCAGGGCATTATCAAATGTAAATCTCCAAACTGGTGCCAATGATACCCGGCTTGTATCGCTTCCTTATAAGCCATGTCTATATAATGTCAGTACTTCCAGTTCCCTGTTTGTTAAAGGGGATGTGGGGTAGTGAAAGCGTTTAGCCTTTACTGTATCCTGCCTGTTTTCCCCTCTTTCGCGGTCAATAAGAAATAATTGTTGTTGTAATGCTTTAACATGCTCCAGCGTTTGTTGAATAATTTTTTGCGCATCGGGTATTTTTTTTTGCTCCAATAACGAATTGGCCCGTTGAAGGTTGGTTGCAATTTCGGTTATCCTATTTTGGAGCACACGCTCTATTATTTCATCGAAAGCGCCTTCACCCGGCGGTGGTTTTATATGGTAAGCATCCTGTACTCTTGTCCGTTGAATAGAAATACTGATGAGTTCGGCGATGGTGTTGAGCAATGACAATTGTTGTTCTTTCAGTTGCTGCGTTTCTTTATTTACTAATTAATGAGTCCTGTTTTTCGTCCGTTGGTGGTAATAGGAATGGTTGCATGAAACTTTAAGTCGCGGGTGCCTGATTTGATATTTTTGAGACGGCTGCAGTCTATCTCGCTGATATTCCTGGCTTTGGCTATGTCGTTGGATAAATATTTTTCTATACAATAGCACCAGCCAGAAAGGCGCTCCGGGTGGTTGCTGAGGACGGGCGGTAAATTGTAGGATGCAGCGAGGTACACGGATTTCACATCTGCCTGCACCAGCCATATCCATCCCGTGTCAAGATCGGGCAATTGAACTGTTTTTTCCAAAGCTACTCTTAAGACCGCCGGCAATGAGAACTAACGGTTAAGATTAGCCGCTATTTAGTATAAATGGGAAAAGTATTCTTTGTCACTCTTGATTGTGGTTGTGTACCAGGACAGGGCCATCATTATTGCCCGGGGTTCATCGAAATCTATGACGTTGTTTATGCCCGGTTACCCGAATTCAAATCTAGTAAAAATCATTGGGCTCTTTGCCGCTCATAATAGTTCGTTCATTCAAATCTAATAAAATTGCCACGGTTCCGATTGGCCGGGTGAAGGAATGGATGAACAGGTAACGATTTTCCGATGTGTAAATTTTTTGTTATAAGAAAGCCAGGGCGAATAACTTCATTTTGTTTTTTGCGAACTTCATTATTCCATTCGACTTGTATTGTCAACCCAAAGTATTTTTATTAAATGAAATATTATGAAGCAATTTAATTCGCCGGTAGAAGCACATTATTACCAGGAGGGCATTTTTGAGCACATTGTGCAATTACTGAGAGCATCGGGCAAAGACAAAATTGCCCGGGAAGATATAGAAGTGGTAGACGAATTTCATGTACGCGGCGCCGCTGTGTCGCTGGAACTCGCTGCAGAAGTTGGCTTTGATAAAGATACATTGGTATTGGATGTTGGTTGTGGCCTGGGCGGCCCCTGCAGGATGCTGGCCGCAAAGTATGGATGTAAGGTGACGGGTATTGATGTGACGGAAGAATTTATCAGGACGGCAAAATTGTTGTCAAAGGAAACCGGGCTGGAGGATCTTACTACTTTCATCTGCGGCAATGCCTTGCATTTGCCATTTGAAAAAGAAAGTTTTGACGTAGTATGGACACAGCATGTGCAAATGAATATTGAGGATAAACATACTTTCTACTCAGAAATAAAGAGAGTATTGAAGAAAGGAGGCAGGTTTATATATTATGACATTTTCAGTAAAAATCATGAGCCTGTACATTTTCCCGTGCCGTGGGCTATGGATAAATCTTTGAGTTTTTTAATGACGGTAAATGAATTGGACTGGTTATTGACAGCAGGAGGTTTCAAAAAAATTGAGACAAGGGATCAGACACCTGAAGCTGTAAATTTTTTTACGAAACTGGTGGAAACAACGGCAAAAGAAGGCCCGCCAACAGTTGGTGTTTTTGTTCTAATGGGCAAAAATACTCCTGAAAAACTTTCGGGGCTTGTAAGAAATATAAAAGAAAAGAAACTTGAACTGCAGAGCGGGATGTACCAGGGATAGAACTGAATAGTTCCAATGTTCCATGCAGACCACTGCCAAAAAAACCGTGTTAAAAATCAAATACAAAACCCGTATATAATTTTCCGTCAAAGATGTTACTTTTTGCCACTTTCACATCATTTATTACGAGGTTGTTATCATAGATATAGGCAATTTTAAAATGTTGTAATTTAAACGAAACCGAAAAACTCTGTTGTTTAAAAGCATACCCGGCCGCTATTAGGCCGTTGTTAAAAGGAACATAATTTACCCCAATGGAAGCGTCGTAGAATTCCTTATCAGTGAATAAGGCATCAGCCCCCACATTAAGTCTGCCTATTTTATAGCACAGCCCGGCGCCATAGGCCCGTTGGTTCGTATACTTTTGATTGTTGGAATCCTTTACAAACTCATCTGCATACAATGTTGAGCCTGCAACATTCATAACAGTAATGCCTGCCTGCAGAAAGCTATTCAATTTATAGCTGAATGATATATCCGCATCAATATTTTGTTTTTTTATGCTGTCATCCCTGAAGAAATTATATGGAGTAAAATCACTTCCATCCGCCTCCATTGAAATGAGTCCTGGATTATTAAATTTTTGCCATACTGATTTAACCGTGACCCCTATGCTCGCCCGGTTATTTATTTTATATACCGGGGCTATAAATGCCGCAAACTCTTCTAATTTCTCCTGGTGATTTACCCCGGTAACGACATTCCCGTTATTATTCTGGTCTATCCCGATAACATCTATTTGCCTGGTTTGATCCTGTTTCGTATAGATGCCACCTACGCCGAGAAAAAGCTGGCTGGTGATCTGCTGATAGCCGGATAGCTTTATGTTATTCTTAAAATTTGCCAACAAGCTTACATGGTAAGGTTTACTGCTAAATGCAATTGCCGCCGGATTCCAGAAAACGGCCTCTGAAAGATTGCGGGAAGGGGCAAAGTTAAACCCGGTATTATCAGTATTGGTCATCGGTGAAGAATGCAGAAATTCTCCATACTTGATTTTTCCTGGTTGAATATTGATGACTTTGAACAATCCGACATTAGGGGTAGCCGCAGCGGTAACGAGTTTCTGAAATAAATTAATAAAAGAAACAGGTGCCATGGCCGGACTGCCGGGCGCCTTCCCGCTAATATCCTGGGGAGGCAGCAAATGGGCCGAGTCGAGAAGTTTCTCAGAAAGGATATCGGGCAATTCTGCCTGTTGGCAATTCTCCAGTAACTTCCACCCTTTTACAGTCACATACATCCTGGTTGGATCGGTATTTCGTTTGTCGAGGTCTTCCGAAATGAATATACGTTGCACCCTTTTGCAACTGCTGCACCTGGTAATGATGTACAATGATACATCTTTATCTCGCAGATCTTTCGCGCTCCAGCCGGTATGGATCTGGAAAAAACCTTCCGGGGTTGTTGTAGTGGCTACAGCCGCAGCCGGGTTAAAAGAGGGGATGATAACGATATTAACAGCGCCCTTCGTGGAAGTGGCGATACCACTATTTAAACAGCGCAGTGTGCCTTTAATTATAACTTCCTGTGCCTCCGCTTTAGGGATAAAAAATAAATATATGACTGCGAAAAGAATGGAAATTCTCATTAGTTTTTGTGTTTAGTGTTATCAACGGGGATTGGGTTCAGTACAAATTCTATCTTATTTATTTCACCCGATTCAATATCGAATTCTTTTATTTTATCCTCGTATGCCGGGTGAGAAGTAACCAGGGTAATTCGGTCACCAAAATGATAGCCAGGTATCGGTATGTTGAAGCTGCCATCATTGATTGTTGTGGTAGCATAAGGTGTGCCGTCCACTGATACCGTGACGTCTTTGATCGGGCGATCTGCAGCATCTTCTACCTTACCGGAAATTCGTATAATTCTCGATTGGTTTAATATAAGATCAATTGGATCAAAATTACCAAGCAGGGTATCCAACGTTTTACTGGCGTAACCATCGCTTACCACCGTAATAATGATTTTATTTCGTAGCTGGTCATACGGTATATCAGGGAATATTACCAGCCCCTTTTCATTTACCGATGCTTCCCGCTGGTAATGTGGAAAAGATAAGGTGACCTTACCTCTTGTAAGAGCATTCCGATCCTGGTCAAACAGCCTGATAGAAAGAAACTGGTCTGTTGTACCCTTAGGCAGCATGAATCCTCCCAAAACAGTCAGTATAACGCCTACAACCGGCCCGGTAAATTTGTAAGTAACATTTGCCTGGATACCCTTAAGGCTGGCATACGAATTCATGATACCGAATATAAGAGCACTGGCTGCCATACCGAAGAGCACCAGTACCAGGTAAAAAATCCGGTCATCCATTTTTTCGGTACCACCCTGTTTCATATAATGAAAATAATAATAGCCAATACCCACGGCGGCAATAAGACTCACCGCAGATATGAGGAGATAGGTAGCAGTAGGTACTGCTTTTTGTGATGGGGATTTGCCTGCAATCATTTTTAAATGATTATTAACTGATCAATTTTATATTCATTAAGGGACACAGGATACATTTCTTTGGAGAAACCAAAAGAAATAAATTAGGGGCCTTTCTTTTCCGGGAGGATTGTTGAATTACAAAATGAAAGTTAATAAAAAAATGCCAACCGGCAACACAAGCCTTTTTAGTCGTTCAGGAATACGGGTGGTTTCTTTTCAGGAATAACCAGGTCATTACTTAAAAAGGGAAATACTACCTGCATTTGTACCAATGTTTTTCCACTCGTATCCATAAAATACCATGTCTTGCCTTTATCGCCGGAAATGCCCACCAGGTAAGACGTTGCTTTCAATCGGCCGTCTTTTGTTTTAAGTTCAAGTATCTGGGGCACTACTGATTGCAAACCCGATTTGGTAATTATTATTGTAGAAGGTGATCCTATGGACACATTGTCAAAAGTTAGCCCCTCAGCTTCTATTTCATTTAAAGACTTTTTTAGCAATTCCGTCATTTTAGCCCCACCACCAGCCATTTTCAGAATGTCCGGATGAATATACTTTATATAAAGAGTATAATTTTTTTCGATAAAAAGTTGTCCCATTTTCTCTGCAGACGATCGTAAATTAACCGAAGCAATCGCGGTATCAATCATGGATGGTTGACCATGCGCGGAGTTGAAAATAAAAAAAGCGATGTACAAAAATTGTAAATGTTTCACAAGTTAATTTGTACTTCGGCTAACATCGAAGTAGGGTTGAGGGTTCGTTAGCAATTCAATAGTTTATTTTAGTTCGTTGTAATGATACAAGTAAGGGCGGTAAATATATGTTGGTAAGGATCATGAATTTTTTATTTCCTCAACCTCGCGATGAGTCGGCCGCCCGGAATTCGTTTACCAGAAAATAACATGGCGAAAACTTTTACAATGAGTTTGTCGCGAAACGCCGATTGGCGGTAGTGATCACTCCCTTTTTCTTTAAAGATTTTTTTTGCCCGTGCCTGTATTGCGTACTGCAGCCTGTAATCACTTATAACAGGGTGCGTTCGAAGTCGTTCTCCGTATGTTTCCGGTTTTCCTCCTGCTATGGCTGTTCCACAGAGTTTACCTGAAAGTACAGAGGGCAGGATTCCCTCACCGGTCATTGGCTGGGCGAGGCCCAGTGCATCACCTACGAGGAAAATATTGTCAGCCTGGCAAAATGCAAGATGATTTGTTTCGAAAGTCACATACCCGTGACCCTTCATCTTATCCAGCATGGGGCGGCTTGAAAGTGGTACGGTGCCTGGCTTTCCATTGCCCTCAAAGAAAGCCCTTGCCTTGTGCCAGGCTGGCACTACTTCTCTCGCTGCTTTGGTGCCCGTACCTATATTCAGCCACCGCCCCTTGGGCACGTTCCACGAATAGCCCTTCATATCATCATGAAGCAATATCTCCGGTTCTCCATCCTCACCGGCACGGGTAGCCGCAATTTCATCCAGGCTTCCTTCGAATTCTCTCTCCTGGGTTCCGCACTGCGCATTCTCTTTTCCCGGAAACAAAGTCCTGGCCACCGGACAATGAGTACCGCCGGCGCCAACAAGGTATTTTGCCCGGTATTGATTGTCGATTACCCAATACCCTTCGCTGTCTTTTTCTATTTGCCTTACATTGTGCCCCTCAATAGTCTCTACCTTACTGCGCTTCAATAAAAAATCATCGAATTCATAGCGGCGCACAAAATATCCATTTGATTTTACCTTGAATTTCCTTCCCCGAAAGTGGATATGAACATGCTTCCATTCCCAAAGCCCACCGGTATATTCGCCGGGTGCTATTGCGAGAATATCCCAGATAGGAGGAGAGAGCCATCCGGCGCAAAGTTTTACACGCGGAAAATCAGCCCTATCCAGTAACAGGGTATGAACGCCGGATTGTACTAAAATGGAAGCGCAGGTACTCCCCGCAGGGCCTCCACCAACTATAATAGCATCGTATGTTAGAATGGCGTTCATATCAGTTAACAATAATACGAATTATTTTTACTATTATAATTTTCATAAGATGAACTTTGGAGATAATGTTTATTGCGCAGTAATTAAATACAGGCCGGGATTCCATTCTTATTTCGGTCACATTAGTTCATTTTTAGGATATGGGAAAAACAGTAAGTCGTTTTGAAAAGCCGGCAGACCGTACGGCGGCTATAGGCATCTAACAGGTAAGCTTACCTGCTTTTTAAGTTGCCAGGTGAAGTATTCTTTTCATCGATGGTTCTGATTCATCACTTATGGCTCACAGGCATTCAATATGTTTTTTGCAAGGTGGTTCTTGCGGTTACCGAAGCGTATATTGAGTACCATTTCGTTGTTTGACAAAAAGCTTATCAGATTAAAAAGATACAAAAGCTCTAGTTGAGCCAGGAATGTTTACATAACAAACTGTCATAGAACATCTGTCATAGATTTTTTGTTTGAGAAATTGTGATGGCAGATTTAATAACCGTAGGTACAGAACTCCTGTGAGCGGTCCCCATAAATTTTTCAGGGGGCGTTTTACAGAAATGTGTTAAATTGGTTGTTAAACGTATTCCTGGTTAAGTAAGAAAGGGTACTATTGCAAAAGTCTTTTCAGCTAAGTTGTAAAAACTATGAACTGGATTGCCAATGAAAAGTTTAGCAAGGAATTTGCCTGATAAAGCCATAAGGACCTTTTTGGTGAATCCGTTTAAATAGAACTATTAATATGAAAACAATTATTATATTTCTTTCTACTTTCTTTTTATATGCTGTTGCGTCTGCCCAATTAAAAATAACCACTAAGTGCCCGGAAGTAAATGTTGATATATTGGATGGGATTATAAATAAAAACTTACTGCCAGGTTCCACGGTTGGGCAGATCAAACTTAATTTGCCTTGCTATACCAGTTTTGAAGAAGAAGGTACCACAGCCAAATGCGGTGCCGGTGTTTTTTATAAAGACAAGGATGTATATTTTTATACGACCCGTGATTATATAGAAATAGGCCCTGCGTTTAAAGGTACGATGAGCATTCCGCTGATGGGTGCACCAAGGGACGGTTTATTTAAATGGCTGGGAACACCCCAGATAAAAGACGTGACCTGGGACGCTTTTCAAACTGCTTATGGTATATTGATCCTTTATTACAATAAAGATGCTAAAGTAGATAAAATACAGTTCAGCACACAATCCACTAGTACCATCCATCTTTGTGAATGATAATTTCACTTATCAAAACGTGCTTCACAACTTTACCTTTAAAAGCCAATATTGCCGCTAATTTCCCCCGGTTCAATTCTTGAATTTACGCATAGGCGTCACTGATACCTTTATCTCCGGAATAAGCTTCTTACATAGAAAACATATTACTTTATGTTCTGCTTATTAAACAGGAGTTGTAAATATCTATTGCATTTTTATATTCGCAGAAACCAACAAGGGAAAAGATTGACGGCCGGTTGCTTTGCTGCAGGCAATCGCAAAATAATAGACGAAATGCTACTTAGACCTTCGCTTTTACCTCGGTAACAATTAAGGCCTCTACGCCACCCTTTTCTGATACCGTTCCCGTTAATGTTACCTTATCGCCCGCATGCTTTTTGGCATCATCATACGCATCAGTGTTCTTATCATCCTCAATTAACAGGTAAACCTTGCCATCGTCGGTAAGGATTCCCATAGGAGATCCTCCCTTAATACAAGTGGCAGCACATTCTTTATGACCATCACCATGTGCCCCTGAAGCCATATAACATTTCATATCCAGGATTTCCCCTGTCACTGTTTTGCTGTCACCATTTTTAAAGACAAATGATTGAAAAGATAAAAAGAGAATACCCAGGAAACCAATACCCGCAATTTGTTTAAAATAATTTTTTTTCATTTTACAAAATTTTGAAGTGAAGAAATAAGAAGAATACGTAGATTTTCTAAAAGTAATATGAATGTAAGAAATTTTTTGAAATGAGCATTCTAAAAATTGAAACGAGGCGGTTGAGCACATCTCCCAGTTTACATGCGCGTCCTATAGCTGACCTGGCCATATTATGGAACTTCTACATAAATTTATTCGGCGGCCAAAATGTATATGGCATTTTTTTACCCTATTTTCGGCAATGGAACCAGGTACAGTTGGTGGAGGAAATTTTTTTGGTAAAGGGTTTATCATTTTTCCTTGATGTTTCCTATAATGCTGCCTGGTAAAAGACCCTTTGTCGGGTTGACTGGCTAAGTTTGGTGATATGGCTTGCCATTCGGAATATTAAGAATCGAATTCGTTTATTAATCCAACCAGCAATTATATAAATAATTATAAAATTTTTTCATTTATTGTCCGGGTATAATTATTTTGGTTAGTTGACACTCTTTTTGGTTAAGGGTTTTAACCCCTAAACTTTGGTGAGAGCCTATCCCGATCTTTCGGAAGGTTGGGGTGATGTAATTCAAATGCTGACATGGGGTCCCCAATATTTTAGTCGGACAATAGTGATAATTTTTTTGGAATGAAATATGGATTACAGGATTTTTGCTATATTGAACAAATTCCTTACAAATATTATATAGCGTAAGTGCAAAAGAAAAAATAAATTATTTATGAACTTTACAGATGCAACCACCCCGGAAATTGAAGACATCATGCAAATGGCATGGAATGCTTTTCATGTATATCGAAAATTCAGTTTGAAAAAGCGTGCTGATTTTATGAAAGCAATCGCCATTGAATTAGAGGCGTGCGGAGATGACCTTATTCATACAGCCATGCAGGAAACAAACCTTCCCGAAGCAAGATTGAAGAATGAGCGGGCAAGAACTATTTTCCAGTTGAACAGCTATGCCAATGCCTGCGAAAAAGGGGAGTGGCTGGAAGCTAGAATTGATACCGCCCTTCCGGATCGCAATCCGCCCAAACCCGATATAAGAAAAATGTTGATACCGCTCGGCCCAGTGGTTGTATTCGGCGCCAGCAATTTTCCTTTTGCATATTCTACCGCGGGTGGCGATACTGCCTGTGCGTTTGCGGCAGGTTGCCCCGTCATCGTAAAGGCGCATCCTGCCCATGCACAGACGAGTGAAATCGTTGCCGGTGCCATCTTAAAAGCCGCTGATGCACTGGATTTACCCAAGGGAATCTTTGCCCACATTCATGGAAATTCTTTTAAGACCGGGCAGGCGCTTGTTATGCACAGCTATACGAAAGCGGTTGGCTTTACCGGCTCATGGGTGGGAGGAAAAGCCCTGTTTGATCTCGCTAATACAAGACAGGAACCTATACCTGTATTTGCCGAAATGGGTAGCATCAATCCCGTGTTTTTATTGCCGGAAAAATTAAATCAATCAGCGGCGGAAGTGGCCAAAATGTATGCGGGTTCCATTACGCTAAGTGTCGGCCAGTTTTGTACCAATCCGGGTTTACTTATTGGCCTGGATGGCGACAGCCTCAATACTTTTATTGAGGCGCTTGGAAAGGAAATAAAGCCGATTCCTCCATCCCTTATGCTTCACCCGGGCATATATAAAAGTTACGTGGAGAAAAGGGCAAATGCGCTGGCCCAGGAAGATGTGGAAACGGTTTCAATATCCATGATGGACGCTGCTGAAAACCAGGGTGCCGCTACGATTGCTTCTGCAAGTGGAGAGGCTTTTTTAAAAAACCCTGTTCTTCATAAAGAAGTCTTTGGCCCATACTCAATTATTATCCGTTGTAAAGACATGGAGGAAATGATAGCAGTAGCGAAGCATTGTGAAGGCCAGTTAACGTCAACTTTAATGGCGACTGAAAATGATATCCGGAATAGTGACGAATTGGTAGAAGCTGTAAAAAATATTTGCGGGCGATTGATTATAAATGGTGTGCCCACCGGGGTGGAAGTTTGTCTCAGTATGCAACATGGTGGCCCATACCCCGCTACAACAGATTCCAGATTTACTTCTGTGGGTGCAGATGGTATTAAGCGTTTTGCCCGGCCTATGTCATTTCAAAACTGGCCTGATTCCTTATTGCCCGATGAATTAAAAAATGCAAATCCTTCGGAGATTTGGAGGACATTGAATAATGAAATGAGTAAAGAAGCTGTAAAAATTTGATAAATCCTGTGACTAACGGAGATGGGTAAGTGCATTATTCAAATTGCGGCTGATAAACGGTAGCGAAAGACCTGCACGCCACCAACAAACATTTCCTTCACCGGTCCGCTAAATAGATGACTCATTAAGTTATACATTCTTTAAGAATTGCATCAGATGAAATATGATGCCTGATTCCATCCAGTACACCTGTAGCCAAGGGATATTCACTAAAATAGATCGACTTGCTTTTCTTTAATTCTTCCAGTTCCGGGCTATAATTGGCTACCACTATTCCCCTGGCTTTTCCTTTAAGCATATCTTTATCGTTGCCGCTATTACCGGCAGTAATGAAATGGGTTAGTGGTACTTTCCATTTGTAACTCAGGTAACGGACTGCGCTTCCTTTGCTGGCGCGGAAGGGAAGGAGGTCCAGGTATTTGTTCTCTGTCAGTAATATTTTGGCCCGTAGTTTCCGGTCATCCAGGAATTTATACAAATCTGCCATATCATCCTTATTAAAATCAGCGTCTACAAAATAACTTAGTTTGAAACGCCACTGGGCAGCTGGTTCCTGCAAATGAATACCCGGAAACTTTGCCAATCCATTTTGCAGGTCACTTCTTCTCCACTGATAATCTATATAACTTTCATACCCGTTATCAGCGATAAATTTTTTCGTATAATAGATCTCTGAACCCGCAGAGCATATTAATATATCCGGGTTTGGCAGATCGTAATCGGCAAAAGCCTGCTCCGTAATTTCTTTGTTTCTGCCGCTGGCCACGCCAAACACCACTTTATCTTTCTTATCAACAATCCATTGCTTCAGTTCATGCAGCCCACCTGATTTTTTTCCATCTACCAGGGTGCCATCCAGGTCGGAGATAATGTACAAATCTGCTTTGACCAGTTTTCTTCCATAGGCCGTTTTATTCACGAAGGTAAGCGCATCCGTATCTTTTCGCCTGAATAGCGAATCAATGATATCCATGTATTTATTTACATGTGCAGACCATGCATACAGTTGACTGCCCGCTACTATGCCATTGGCGGAATATTTTTCCCACAACGCCTGGTCTGCAATGATTTTTTTCAGGGCATCTGCGATGGCGGCAGGGTCTTCCACATCTACCAGTAGTCCATTATCACAATGTTCCAGTATCTCTTTTGGCCCGCCGCTCGGGGAAGCCACTACCGGTAACCCACAGGCGGCAGCTTCTACAATGGTTAGTCCGAAATTTTCGCCGGGTGTAGCATTTACAAACACGCCTTTTTTGCGGGCAGCCAGGCGATATATTTCCGGCACTTCCAGCGTTGGATCGTTCTTTTTGGGTATGGCCATTTTTCCGTACAGGTCATATTTATCCAGCAGCAGCAACAGGTTCGTAAGTATATCCTGTTCGTCTGCGGGCATTTGGGTAATATCCTTTCTTACGCCTGCGTAGATGGCAAGGTTGGCCATGGCCTGGAGTTCTTTATCCTGCCCATAAGATTGGATGATCCTTTCAAAATTTTTTCTTTTGTCTGCGCGGCCAATGGAAAGAATCAATGGTTTTGCGGGGTTGAATAAAAAACGTTCTATGTCCGAGTTAACCCTGTATAATGCCTGTTCCTGTTCAATAGTCATTTGAAACGAAGGCATGTCGAAGCGGTAAAAAGGATAAAACAGGTCAGTGTTCACCCCGGGAGCAATCACCTCAAACCTGCCTGTTTTGTTATTTTGATACAGATCGTATTGCGTATCTATTTCATGTTGCGTGCTTACAATAATTACATCAGCAGTTTGCAAAAAATTTTCCTCTACGGCAATGCGCTGGTCCATGTTGAACTTTTCATTGATCTTTTCCGGCGATAACCCTTGCTGTAATAAAATCTTTTTTTTGTTTCTGCCAAGTGAATGACCGGTTGCTATAAAGGGAATACCAAATACTTCGCTTACCTGCCCGGCAATGTAGTTGCCATCAGCATAATGCCCATGCACCACATCGGGGAAGTCATCCTCTTTTTCAATAAACCGAATTGTTTTATCTATAAACTCATCCAGGTGATCCCATAGTGCTTCTTTTTGCCGGTAAGAATTACCCCCGCAGGTGACCCTTATAATGCGGGCTTTATCACTTACGGTATCTATTTCTTTTTCATAGGAAGATGACACCCTTTTATCGACAATTCTGCGGGTAAACAAATCCACCTTTCGTACTTTGGGATGTTGTGCAAGATTTTCTAAAAATTCAAGGACGTACTTCACCTGGCCACCAGTATCTTTATCCCTGCCTATTTCCGGATCTTTAAATCGTATAAGCCCGTGCGGGCTGAATAATTGAATATAATATCCGTCCATTATTTCTTATTTCACGTTTTCAGAGAAGTGCAAATGTAAACAAACGCAATGACATGGATTATCCGTAGGTTTTTTCTTAAGGGGGGCTTTTGAGTTGGCCCCATGTTAAGGATTTGAATTTATTATAGGGTTAAAAGGTATTTAGTTCTGTATTAACAGTCTCTCAAAACATTAATTAGCTATTTTTGATTAAAGAGTTAAAATAAGAATATGTATTCAGGATCAGGATTCAGCGACTGGGAAATTGGCGATATAACGGTACTCGTACACGAAGGTGTTTATCACTTATTTCATCTTATTATTCCTAACCACGATTATATAGCTCATGCCACATCCCTCGATGGCATTTCGTGGAAACGGGTGAACAATGCTTTATTTGTTGGCAACCCGGGCGAATGGGACGACGACATGCTTTGGACGATGGATGTATGCCAGGCAAGTGACAAATTTGAAATGTATTATACCGGCCTGCAGAGAAGAGATCGTGGTGTTATATCAAGAATAGGCCTTGCAGAATCAGCAAACCTCGTAGACTGGAAAAAAAGCCGGAAAAAAATTTTCCCCCTTGAGCCAAAGGGTATTTATTATGAAACAAAAAATACCAATCCAAGAAAATGGTTGAGTTTTCGTGACCCCTTCCGGTACGAATACAAGGGCGAAGTGTACCTGCTGCTCTGCGCCAGGAGCATTACGGGACCGGTATCCCGCAGGGGTTGCGTAGGCATAGTTAAAATTACTAATGATATTGTGGAACTCATGCCGCCACTATTATACCCTATGATGTATGATGATATTGAATGTCCCTGCGTGTTTGAATTGTGTGGCCGCTACTATGTGCTGGGCTCCATAAGAGAAGACATCAAAGTGCGGTATTGGTTTGCCCCTGATTTTTTTGCTGAATATCATTCTTTCCATGCGGATGTATTGCTTCCCCAGGGAAATTATGCCGCCCGCATTGTGCAGGACGGCGGGCATTTACTGGTATATAATTTTTTCTATGCTTATGGGAAAATTGATGCGTTGCGTGTATTACCTCCGCCTAAGGAACTGGATGCAGATGACCAGGGAAGGCTGGTATTAAAAAGCTACTACCGCTGGGACCAGATGGTAACAAAAACAATATCCCAGCTTGATTTGGGAGAACCAGCGCATTTGCTTTCTAACCCTACTGCGTTCTCCACTATTGAGCCGGACAAATGGACGTGCGGAACAAGAAGCGGTTATGAAATATTTAGTGTGCAGAAACCATCAGCCGGGTTTATATGGGAGGGATTACTAACGGTAGAGGGTATGGGAAAATTTGGGCTGGTTTCAGATATTGACCAGGAAGGGAACGGCTATTTTATTTCTTTCGATGTTGCTAATGGCCTGTTGCAGATAAGATCCTGGGGTTTTAACCCCCTGAACATCCGCCATAACTTTATTTTTAATGATATCCAGTCGGGAGTTTTTGACACCAATGGACACAAGTCTTTTTATTTCAGGCTTATTCGTTATGGTAATTACATCGAGCTCTCAATTGACGGGCAGGTAAAGCTTACCCTGATGGATTATACCTACTCAGGTAATGGCATCGGGTTGTATTCTGCTTCATCTGTTATTTCATTACAAAATGCCACGGTGAAAGTATTAACTGATCCGCAGGAAGAATATGCCAGCCAGGAAGAGGAAGGAAAATTAATTGGGTAGGCAAATGTCCTGTTAATGCCTTTATGAATTGTATAAAATACGACTTTTAAACAAGTGCAAATACCGCAGTACCTGGTAAGATGGAACAGAAGTCGTCTCCCTCTATTTTCAAAAAATACTTTCAGCGCTCTGCCGATGGGTAAACTGGTGAGAATAAAACCCCCGGGTTGCTAAACATTGCCCCGTTATGCCGGTGCGGAGAACGAAGCTACAACGAAGTACTGTGATAAATTCGACACAGATTCGATTACAATATTCCCCGGTATGGCATTTTTTGTAAGCCAGGCAATACTTCAAAATAATGGGTCCCTATTAATATCACCATTCATCTTACTGCTTTGTAATAGTATTGCCATATAACAGCTAATAATTTTGTAATTTTTTTTAAACGTTTTTACAGGCATTATATTTTATAGTATAATAACAAGAAGAATAAAAAATATTAATCATGAAAAATAAGATAATGCCGTTAATCATTTCTGGTGTTTTACTATCATTTTCGGCCTCATCTCAAACAAACGCGCATTCAACTCATCCTAAGATGGAAGCTTATTTCCCCCGTCAAAACGCGGTAGCAAATAATATGGATGATAGTAGCACCGCACAAATGACAAATATCATTACAAGTAAAACCAAACCTACCAACAATTTTACTTATAAAAAGCAACCACAGGAAACAATAGAAACTCAACCCCGGAAGCAACCAATGTACCGGGATACAAGATTAGGCGGAAGTTCACAAATGTACAATTCGTATAAAAAAAATGATTATGGCGCCGGGGCTATCACAACGAACCCGAATAAATAATGTAGTTGTACGATTCTTTCATAAAGGTTCCCCGGGGCAATCGCTTCCAACCACCATTTGTGGGGATAAAATTTTCGGTAAGAATCGGTGGCCACAAGTCATCTGTTGTTCATTATTTTATTGTCCATCACTAAACATATGGGCTGTTTTCCGTGTTATGTTTTGCATGAATATGGAAGACTACTTCAATAAAAATTTTGCCAGCACATTGTAAGCTTTATAAAGTATGTCTATTTTTAGGCATGAATTTTTCTTAATTCGAAAATCATGAACAGTTCTTCTTCATTTTCAACCGGAATCATTAAAGTGAATGAAACCGGCGCCCGCCATACAGATGATATCCTTGCTACTGAGGAGCCACTGGAGATCCGCATCGGTTTTGGTTCTGCATTGCAAAGGTCCCAGAAAAGTATTTCCGTAACCATGCGTACGCCGGGAAACGATTTTGAACTCGCCGCCGGTTTTTTATTTACCGAAGGAATTATCAGCGGCACCGAAGACATACAATTGATAAAACATTGCAACGGATTTCATGAAAACGTGGTACAGGTAGAATTGAAAGATGATGTGCCCGTTGAGTTGGACCGGCTGCAAAGAAATTTCTATACTACCAGCAGTTGTGGCGTTTGTGGAAAATCATCCATCGAAGCAATAAAATCGGTATGCCGCCTGCCTGCTACGAATGAGGAAACCCTTCTATTTTCCTCAGAAATACTATACGCTTTGCCCGCTATTTTAAGAAGCAGCCAGGATGTTTTTGATTGTACCGGGGGCTTACATGCCTGTGGTCTTTTTGATGCATCCGGCAAGCTGTTACTCTCCAGGGAAGACGTTGGCAGGCACAATGCATTAGACAAACTGATCGGTGCTGCGCTACATCAGTCTATGTTTCCCCTGGATCCATACATTGTATTATTAAGCGGCAGAGCCAGTTTTGAACTGATTCAAAAAGCGTGGATGGCAGGTATAAAAATGGTTGCGGCTGTAGGGGCGCCATCAAGCCTGGCGGTGAAAATGGCAGGTGATTTTGGGATGACACTTGTTGGCTTTTTAAGAAATAGAACATTCAATATTTATTCAGGCGCACATAGAATCAAAACAATTTATGAAAATTCGTATCAAGGGTAATGAGGTCCGTTTCAGGTTATCCAAACCGGAAGTAGCCTTATTTGCTGAAAAAGGTTATGTGGAGGAAAAAGCAGCGTTTGAAAGCGGCACGTTCGGGTATGTTGTCACCAGTACAGACGCTGCAAAAATGTCTGCTGATTTTATGAATGGTATTATTACCCTGTTTGTTCCCGAACGTTTGCTGCAGCAATGGGCTTCTACTGACCTCGTCGGGCTTGATGATACTATGCCTGTTAAAGATGGTAATGATGTATATATTTTGCTGGAAAAAGATTTTAAATGCATCGAAGCAATAGACGCAAAAGATCAATCTGATTATTTTGAAAACCCATCCAAATCCTGTTAAATATGGACAAAGAAATCGAGAACACGCATGCAGAAAACCCGGAGGAATTTACAGGCGACATCAGGGTCAGGGAGCCTGAGAAAGTTGCTGCCGGGGTTGAAGCTGTTTATCATAGCGCCAAACAGGTATTTGGTGAAATGAATGTAGGGCGTGGAATGAAGGCGCTGTTAAACCTGAATCAAAAACTCGGTTTTGATTGCCCTTCCTGTGCTTGGCCCGACCCTGACGATGACCGCTCTTCCATTGCTGAATATTGTGAGAATGGGGCAAAAGCCGTTGCAGACGAAGCCACGACCAAAAGCCTTGGCCCTGATTTTTTCGCGAGCCATTCTGTGCGGGAATTATCAGCGCTGGATGATTACCATATTGGTAAAAATGGTCGTGTAGCACAGCCCATGTATCTCCCGGAAAAGGCTACGCACTACCAGCCCATAAGCTGGGATGATGCTTTCTCATTAATAGGTTCCCGTTTAGCCAATCTTTCCAGCCCGAATGAAGCGGTGTTTTATACATCGGGCCGTACGAGTAATGAAGCCGCTTTTTTGTACCAGCTCTTTGCGCGGGAATTTGGTACGAATAATTTACCGGATTGTTCCAATATGTGCCACGAATCTACCAGTTCAGCATTAGCTGAAGTGCTGGGTATTGGCAAGGGGTCGGTAAAACTGGATGATTTTTATGAGGCCGAAGTGATTATGATCATCGGGCAAAACCCCGGGACCAATCATCCCCGGATGCTTACCGCATTGCAAAAAGGAAGAAACAACGGCGCTACCATTATTTCGATAAATCCATTGCGCGAAACGGGACTGCTTGGTTTCAGTAACCCGCAAAAGCTGAAAGGCGTATTGGGCATCAATACGAAGCTTACTGATATTTTTTTGCAGGTAAAGCTAAGTGGCGACCAGGCATTGCTTAAAGCCATTACCTGTTTATTATTGGAAGAAGAAGAAAAAAATCCGGGCCAGGTTTTTGATCATGAATTTATCAGTGAACACACTTCCGGTTACGAAAACTATATCTCACAGGTAAGGCTAAACGAAGTGGATGACCTGTTAAAAATTGCCGGGGTTTCCCTGGAGCAGGTGAAAGAAGTTGTGGAAATATTGAGACATAAAAGTAAGATCATTATTTGCTGGGCCATGGGTATTACCCAGCACAAAAATGCAGTGGATACCATAAAAGAAATTGTAAACCTGTTGTTGCTGAAAGGTAGCATTGGTAAGCCCGGTGCGGGCACCTGCCCTGTTCGGGGGCACAGCAATGTACAGGGCGATCGCACGGTGGGTATATGGGATAAACCCAAAGAGGAGTTACTCGACAAAATCAAGGAAGTATATGGTTTTGAACCGCCACGCGAAAATGGTCATGATGTAGTAAAATCTATTTATGCTATGCATGAGGGAAAAGCGAAAATATTTTTTGCCATGGGGGGCAATTTTTTGTCGGCTACGCCTGACACCGACTATACGGCAGAAGCCATGAGGAAATGCGACCTTACGGTTCATGTTTCTACCAAACTCAACCGCAGCCATTTTGTTCACGGCAAAGAGGCCTTAATATTGCCCTGTCTCGGGCGTTCTGATAAGGATGAACATGATGGTATTACGCAATTTGTATCGTGTGAAAATTCAACAGGTGTCGTGCAAATGTCAAAGGGTGTACTAAAGCCGGTATCGGATGATCTGCTGAGCGAACCGGTTATTGTATGCAGGCTCGCAAAAGCCACGTTGGAGAACCGGTCTGTTGTTGGCTGGGATCAATACGAAAAAAATTATGATCATATCCGGGATGATATTGAAAAAGTTATTCAAGGATTTGATAATTATAACGAACAGGTGCGGAAGAAAGGTGGATTTTACTTACCTAACGGTGCGCGTACACGCGAATTTGCCACTAAAAATAAGAAAGCTGTTTTTTCTGTGACAAGCCTCTCTGTACCGGTTATAGCTGAGGATGAATTGTTGATGATGACCATCCGGAGTCATGACCAGTTTAATACAACTATTTATGGACTGGATGACAGGTACCGCGGGGTTTACAATGAGCGACGGGTAGTATTCATGAATAGAAAGGATATTTCCGGAGCTGGTTTACAAGCGGGTGATGTCGTTGATTTGTATAATACCTCTGACGGAGTAGAGCGCGTAGCGCATCAATTCATCGTAATAGAATATAACATACCCGAAAAATGCATAGCCACTTATTTTCCTGAAGCAAATGTTTTAGTGCCGATAAAAAGCGTTGCCGATGTGAGTAACCAGCCGGCCTCAAAGTCTGTTGCAGTGAAGGTGAGAATACATAAGAAACAGTGATCAGAACAGGTTTTAATTCTAAATAATAGAAATATAAATATGGACAATGCGGCCATGCAGGTTTTGACGGAGGGCATTATAAAGCAACTGAGTGATTTTTACAAGGGCGATCCATGGGTAACCGATAATCTTATCGATAAAGTGTTTTCTCTGGGCCCGGATATTGCCTTCAAAAAAGTTTTAGGACACAGTCATTCAATTGCGCAACAGGTTGCACATATACGGGCGTGGAGAAATTTTGTTGTTCAAAAACTCACTGGCAATGGCAATTTTGATATTAAGGATAATTCTCTTTCCGACTGGCTTGAACCGACTGACTGGCGTGCGCTTTCGGTAGAATTTGAAACGGGTCATAACAACCTGTTGGCTGCGATCAAAAACTTCCCTGTTGATCAGTGGCATTCAACAGTTCCCGGGAGAAGTTACTCATTCATATATCTCATTAGCGGAATTGTGGAACATGATTATTACCACTTTGGACAAATAGGATCGATACTGGCGGCTATTAAAAAGATGTAATAACCTTCATGTCTTATTGTTCCGACATCCGGAAATTGTAGAGAATTATTTATGTTCTTCGATAAAAACCGGTGTTACAGAAACGTCAATCGCTACTGTGTTCTTTGATACAGTTGTTGCAACCTTGTTACCAAAGGTGTCGGTTGCTTTAGCATTGTTTGCTGTCCATGGCAGAATGTAATTTGTTGCCGGTTGATCTTCTCCCGAAAACGTATCCCGTTTTTCCCAGGCAACATACACAACACTTTTGTCCATTCTTTTTATCTCGAAAAGGTATAGCAATTCTTTACCAGGTATATCGATCTTTTTTATTGTTTTAACTTGGTCAAGATATCCGGTCATCCGTTTAAACACATCAGCTTCGGGGTATTCTTTGGCCAGTTTTCCGTTAGCATACTCTACCAATTTATTTTTCCCGAACATGAGTGTCATCAGGTCATATTTATTGTCCGTGTTGTCCCAGAGATTCCAGTACATCGTCTTTTGTACTCCGGCCGAAAGGGCAAGCATATTCCGCATAACAATGTCACGGCCCTGGAGGCGGTTATATTTATCGTTTAGTTCCTTTGAGCAACCCATCATAAACATTTGTGTTTGCGGTGCGAGGGAATTGATGCTGTCATACATAGCCGCGAGAGGATTTTTCATATTTAAATACGCTGCTGTGTCCCCTGTCGCAACTGCGCTTTGCCACGCTACTACCTGGCCGATATATTTAAAGTTGACCGGGAAACCAAAAAAGCCCGGACCGTTATATTCAGTACAGATTATGGGTTGGCCTTGTGCTGAATCCATAAGTTGTTTGTGAAAGAACTCAATCCTGGCTGGAATGGTGTAGGGGTTAGCATAAAGGCGTAGGTCAAATATGTCGAAATAATCTGCTGTTTCTTTAATGGCTTTCTTAAAAAAAGCCAGGCCATTTCGCTGACCAGGGATTTCGCCCATCCCGGGCGGATTAAAAAGCCCGTCGTATCCGCCTAATACCACCTTAGCTGTCGGATCCGCATCTTTAACGGCACGGGAAAAAACTTTAAATTGATTGGTAAAGTCATCAACTGTGCCATTCCAATACACCGGGTTATTAGGTTCACAATCATTTTGCCAGAGCTTTATTTTCCCTTTGCAGTGTTTTACCAAATCATAAATGAAATGGTAGTACTCGTCGGGTGATTTGGCCATGGAAGGCGGAAGCACCGTTGACGGGACTCTTGTGGCCCACATAGAGGAAGAGAATACGGAGATCAGCGCCTCGTCGTTGGGAGTAAGTTGTTTAAGAAATGTATCAACGGCATTCCATTGATATTGCCCTTTAGCAGGTTCCAGTTGTTGCCAGAATACATACAGCTTTGTGAGGCTAACGCCCATTTTTTTCAATTGTGGTAAAAAGATTACGGGTTTAATATCGTATCCGTATGTAAAGCCCCATGCCACGCCCAGCAATGGTCCCGGCATCGAAATAATGGCAGAATCTTTTTGCGTTTGTGCGTAGCTGTTACTCATTAGTAATGCGTGGATTATCGATAGCTGTAAAATAACTTTTAATAGTTTCATAATATTTTCTTTTTGATAAAGGGTTTATGTACTGAATATTTTTTCTGCATGCTTTTGAAAGATGGCTGTTAAAGCGGCTGAATGCTGAAGCAATAATTTTAGTTTCGATTCATTATAGCCTGAGAAAAGTTGGTAAGCATCGCTTGCCATGCCCGCATAATGCTGTTTTGCTTTTTCATGTTTTTTGGGGATGAAACGTATGATAACCTTTCTCCTGTCATCGGGATCACTTTCCCTTTTTACGAAACCTGCCTTTTCAAGACGGTCTATGACGCTGGTGATGGCACCGGTTGTGAGCCGGGTTACTTTTGCCAGGTCCCCGGCGGTGCACGGACCCATTTCCATAAGAAAGTCGATGCACTCGGCATCAGTCGGGTTAAGGTTCATTTTTTCCGCGACGGCATATTGAAACATCAGCGAGGAGCGGGTTAGCTTCCGGGTAGCCGTCATAAGCTCATACACCCTGGTATTTGTATTTTTTTCTGTTGCCATAAATTTTGAATATAATTATCTTAATTTTTAACTATCTTAATAATTAAGATAAAAATAATAAAAAAATTGGGAACAGTATAGAAAATTCTGAATTTTTTTTAACGGGCTATCAGAATTAAACAAAAAGGCTTACCAAAAGGGATGGTACTAAGACGCAAATACAGGTATATCTATATTATATCTAAATAAAGTATATGGAGAATTTTTAAAGGCCCGTCGTATCTAAATTTGATCATTCTTTTTTGCTCTTTTCCGGAATTTTATAAGCTCATACCAAATTACCGACACGAATCCTGAAACAACGCAAATCAATACCTGGTAAAAATTTAATGCTTCGAACCCGAAAAAGCCTGCCAATGGCTTTATGAAAATCAAACCCGCTATAATAGCAATGGTGATAAGAATAATGAGTAAAACCAAATTGTTTTTATACCTCATTGTGGTAAGAATGGAATAATAAAATGAGCGGTTGATTAGGGTCAGGAATATATTAGCTACTATCAATACAGTAAAGGTCATGGTCCTCGTAAGTGCTTCATCGTATCCCTTGCTTACCGAATACTGGTAGGCGAATAAAGTTCCAACAGTAATTAACAGTCCCTGGATAATACTTACGGATAATTCTTTCCAATTGAAAAACGTCGTCGTAAACGGCTTCGGTTTTTGGAGCATCGTATTTTTCTCCATGGGTTCATTTTCATAAATAATCGAACAGGTGGGTCCCATTATTAATTCTAAAAAGATAATGTGCACAGGTGAAAAAATATTTGGGTATACCCATCCCAATGCCAAAGGAATGAATACTGTTAGCACAATAGGGATATGAATAGAGATGATGTATTGGATGGCTTTTTTCAGGTTGGCGTAAATTCTTCTGCCCATAGCTACTGCGTCAACCATTTTAGATAAATCATCTTCCAGCAAAATTAAAGAAGCTGCCTGTTTGGCAATCTCAGTTCCTTTTTTACCCATGGCAATGCCGATACTTGCGGCTTTTAAGGCTGGCCCGTCATTAACGCCATCGCCTGTCATAGCCACCACCTGGTCTTGCGCTTTTAAGGCGTTAATAATTTTCAGCTTGGCTTCCGGGAACATCCTGGTAAAAACATTGGTTTCCATTACGCAGTTTTGCAAAGCTGCATCGGGCAACTTCGTCAATTCGTCTCCCGAGATACTTTTTTCGTACCCGATACATCCAATTTGTTTAGCAATAGCAGTAGTTGTTTCTGTATTATCACCTGTAATTATTTTCACAACAATTCCGGCTGTATAGAAATTTTTAAAAACCTGCCGGATATTTTTCTTGGGTGGGTCATAAAAAGCAACAATGCCTTTAAATGTAAATGGAAATTCCTGTTGATGCGCGGGGAAATTATTGCCTGTAAAATTTGATACGCCAACTCCTAATACCCGGTAGCCACCATTTGCCAATGTTTCAACGGCTTCATTTACTTGTTTTTTTTCGTTGCCACCCAGGTTGGATACCTTTATCAAAGCTTCCGGCGCTCCCTTTGCTGCTATAATACGTGTGCCTGTATTGTCTTCAAATATGTGCGTCATCATAGGTGGTTTACCACCCAGGGGATACTCATGAACGAGTTTAAAATCAGGCCTTTCATCTTTTTCAACCAGGTCATGGTATGTTTGGTGCAATGCTACTTCCATGGGATCAAACGGGATAGGTTCACTGGCCCACATAGCTAATTTAATGAGTTCCTTTTCGCCCGGCGTTATATCTTTATCCGGCCCTGAAATTTTTTGAGTATCCAGCAGAAATATTTTTGCCAGGCTCATTTTGTTTTCGGTGATGGTCCCGGTTTTGTCTACGCAGATAACCGTAGCGCTGCCCAGTGTTTCAACTGTTTTCATTTGCTTTACAATAATCCCCATCTTCATTAAACGCCAGGCACCCAGCGCCATAAAGGTGGTAAAAGCAACCGGTATTTCTTCGGGTAAAATACTCATTGCCAGGGTGAGCGCTTTTAATAAGCTATCTAAAACATTATAAGAATGAAAATAGTTGATTGCCCAAACAATCAAAAAAACAATGGCTCCGGCAATAACCATTTTTTTTACAAAATTGTTTATCTGCAATTCCAACGGGGTTTTTTCTTCCTGTATGCTTTCTATACTTTTACCTATTTTACCCAGCCTGGTCTCATTACCTATAGCTGTGATGGTTGCAATGGCCAGGCCCCCGGAAACTGTAGTGCCCGCGTAAATTAAATTGTCCTCTTTTGTTTTATCTTTCAAAACGGAAAATGATTCGCCTGTAAGAATAGATTCATTTACCGAAAAGTCATTTGAATGCGCGATGATGCCATCTGCAGCAATGGAAGTGCCTTCTTCCACCACCAGGCTGTCGCCAACTACCAGTTCTTCGCTTTTTATTTCCACTGTTTCACCATCCCGTATTACCTTACTACCGGGTTGGGTAAAGCTTTTTAATTTCGCCAGGGCATTGCGGCTCCTGGAATCCTGGTATAACGATATAACGGAAACTAAAATAATGGCTGATGAAAGGAAAATTCCATCACCTGTTTTTCCACTGATAAAGTAAATGACGGACGCTGCCAACAGCAAAACAACCATCGGTTCTTTGGCAAGCCTTTTTAGGGCGTCTATAGATCCATTTTGTTTTTTAAATGCTAATTTATTTTGCCCGTACTTTTTCCGTGCAAGCATGACCTGGTCGGGGGTGAGACCTTGTATGTTGAAATTATTTGGGGGCATTGTCAAAGATTTTTTAATGGGGTGAGGCTCGTCCTGGGGTGGGTAACTACAGGTCGTCCGGTTTTCGTAGTGCGATGATCAAATATAAATCAATTAGAAGCTACTTAAGAAGCGGGTAGAATATTTGGTCGTATAAGAAATAATGTTCATGTAAAAAACCGCGCATTAAAGTAAAGTAGTTACTGCTCCCTTTTGATTTGAGCCCGGCTTTTGGTAGCTTATTAAATAGACAGTAAAACCGCAACGTAGTGGCAAACGGCGGCGGCAAGTACCATAAAATGCCACACGGCATGATGCCATCCAAAGCCTTTCCATAAGTAAAAAATAATACCAATGCTGTACAAAACGCCACCAATTATTATAAAGGTGAGCACATCTGCGGGAACCGCGTTAAAAAATCTTTTGCCGCCGCTTATAAGGATCCATCCCATAGCAATATAAATGATAACCGATACGATTTCAAACCTGCCCGTAAAAAATATTTTGAAAAAGATTCCCAGCAAGGTGAGGCTCCATAATATGATCAACAACGTGATACCAAAAGAATTTCTCAGGTAGATGACCAGGAAGGGTGTGTACGTACCCGCAATCAGGAAGTAAATACTAATGTGATCAAATATCTCCAATACTCTTTTCACCTGTGGTTGCCGAAAACCATGATACAGGGTGGAAAAGGTAAACAACATTAAAAAAGTAAATCCATAAATACCGGCGCCTATGATCGCGGGCACATTGGCATTTTTTGCAGCCAGTGCAGTGAGTATCGGAATACTGATAATGCCAAAAAGGATACCAAAAGCATGTATCATACTATGCACAATTTCCTGCCTGATGGTGTATCCGTTACCAACAGTATCCGAGGGAGTAGTATTATTATTATTTCCAGGCATATTGTATAAAGGTAAGCGATTCTGCAACCGGGTTGCCCTTGGAGATTTTTTGTAAAATGCACCCGGTTTGTGTTTGAACAATTGAACTTGTATTGCTTATTTTATATACCGGTAAATACTTTGAAGGGGAAATCATTTCTTTTTTTTCGGTGAGGCTTTTGCTTTTTTATTAAAGTCAAGAGCAAGCCCGATCCAGTAATTAAAATCTTTTTTTTCTTGTATTCCTTCTTCGCTGACGTATACAAACCCTTTATATTCGCGTTGTTTCATGATTACCGCGCGGCAACCGTTTCTTTTGATGGATACTTCGTGAAGGGAAGGATCAATGCGACACATGATTTCATTGTCACCCACAGTGATGCACATTTTGCCCTCTACCATAAATAAAATTCCACCAAACATTTTCTTTTCTTCCACCCAAGGTAAATGCGCCAATGCGGCCCTAAGCCTGTTGGTTAATTTTTCATTGTAAGCCATAAGTGCTATCAATTTTATTTTTCCTGGAGAATATGAAAAGCATACACCTCAAAAAATATAGTACCGCATCATTCAATAATTTCGTATACGTTGTCAACTTATACCTGTTCCCTCTCTCAAATTTAGAAAACATTTCTGTAATCCCATTCCAGGAAACAGAGCCTGCTTACTAACAGTAATACATAGCCGCAACTTATATTTCGCTGAAATGTCCGGATTATGGCTACATCCTGGTAAAAGCGGTACTAAATGTGCCTGGTTTAATTCTTTCGCAATATTTGGCAAGGATTTACTTTTACTTTTGTTACGTTTGCATAAATTATTGATATGAAAAATTTTATGACCGCTGCGGTTACCTCCCTGCTTTTATATGGTTCGGCTGGTGCACAGGTAAACATGCCTGCTCCAAGCCCAACTCAAAGTATTATCCAGGATTTCGGCTTGGGCAAAATGGAGCTAACTTATAGCAGGCCCGGTATTAAGGGCCGCCAGGTATTTGGTGTGAATAGTGAACTGGTTCCTTTGGGCAAACCCTGGCGAACCGGCGCCAATGCCGCTACGAAAATTCATTTCAGTGATGAGGTGTCTATAGGCGGTACTGCGCTTGATTCAGGAACGTATGTTATTTATACGATTCCCTCCAAAACCCAATGGGATGTTGTGTTCAGCAAAGGAACTGCCTACCCGGGCTCCGATGGATTTAAGGAAAGTGATGATGTACTGCATTATAAAGCGCCTGTCACCGCCATTAAGGAAAAAATTGAAACCTTTACGATGCAGTTTGCCGACGTGAAAAATGAAAGTTGTGAATTGCATTTTAGATGGGGAAATACGGATGTGTCTGTTCCCATAACAACTAATATTAAAGATCGTATACGCGCACAGTTAGAAGCCGCGATGCAAGGCGATAAAAAGCCATATTACCAGGCTGCTAATTTTTATTATGAATTCGATAAAAATTATGCAAAGGCTTTGGAATATATCAATAGTGCCACCGCTGAAAACCCGAAAGCTTATTATATGTTTTTACAAAAAGCAAGAATTCAGAAAGCTATGGGCAACAAAGCAGGTGCCAGGGCAAGCGCCCTCGAAACTATTCAACTTGCCAAGGAAGCGAAAAATGCCGACTACGAAAATTTTGGGAATAAATTATTGAAGCAGCTTTAGCGATCATTCTTTTTAATGCCTTTTATTTAAATCAATATAACTGAAATGCAGTGGGAGATGGGATTCCATCACGATGTAGGTGATATATTCAGTGCATCCCATATACCGGGACGTGATAAAAATTGACGGCACTATCCGTGACCGAAAAAATATGGACCCTATCAAACGCTAATGATACCTTTCCCATAAAAGCCTTGATAATTTTCTTGTTAGCTCCCATGCTTCATTATTTTCATTCCAGCCCTGGTCTGTGTTATTATTGGTGCAAATGCAAAAAATATACGGGCAATGTTTTCCATTTACAAAAAGCACTTCACTTCTACTGGCATCCACAGCGCCGCTTTTGCTTGCCACAAACACATCCGAAGGAATTTGTGATATGGCTTCTTCGTCCCAATAATTTCTTCCGAGCAAACGTAATATTTTAGCGCTTACCTTTTTGTTGATCACGCCTCCCTTTACAATTTTCTCCATTAAAGTGGCCATTTCATAAGGTGTTGTTTGTCCCCATCCGTATTGAGTCCTGTTCGCTTCCCTGCCGGTTGTCCTGCTGTTCACTCTTGTGGTTTTCATTCCCAGGCTGTCCATTAACTCGTTGATGCGTGTTCCGCCACCGGCAAGGCTTTGCAGCCAAAGGCTGGCAGTGTTATCACTCATCGTAAGCATCAGCATCATCACCTTGCTCATTTCAACCTTTTCATTATTTTTAAATGAACCCAAAATATCCTCGCCTGCATATAACAGCGAATCTTTATAGATTAATTCCTGGTGGTACTGCAATTCGCCCTTATTCATTTTGTCCATGATGCCAATAACAATCGGAATTTTTACCATGCTGGCGGTAGGAAAAACCGAGTCAGCATTGATGGCCACTGTTCTGTTATTTTTTAGATTATGCACATACACGCCCGCGTCGCCATGAAAATCTTTCAGCAATTCGAGAATTTGTTTTTCTAATTTTTTGTCCGGCTTCTGCGCTTCCAGGTGGAAGCTGATACCTGCAAAAAACAATAGGAGACCTATAAATCTTGATACTGTATTCATAACGATAAAAGTATTGGTTCTTTTTAATACAGTAATCTTTATTCTACTGATTTAATGATTTAGAGCATAATTTTATTTAAATTTTAAAGCAAATGAATTCTTTTTTAAAAAAAATAATCATTGGATTATGTATCGTTCCTTTAAATTTATGTTTTGCACAAAGCAATTCCGTTGCAATGTATCAATCGAAAGCTTACAGCGTATTTGCAGATAGCGTGGTGCAAAATAAATTTACTGCTAAAGCAATTTCTTCCACGGAGATGGTTTCGGACTACACGAGCATGTATCCACAAAACGAAGCAGATAATACTGCTGTACACTGGCAGCTTTCAAAAAAAATTGATGCGTTTCCACAATACCACTCGGGTTATACTATAACCAATACGATTTATAATTTATCGCTGGAAGAAATGATCAATGCGGTAGAACCTGACAGTACATTCCGTACCGGTAAATTATGGTCAGGTGTGTGGACAAGAGATATCAGCTACAGTATTATTTTATCCATGGCCTACCTGCAACCGAAAGTAGCTATGAACAGCTTGTTGAAAAAAGTGAATAAAGGCGGAAAAATTATACAGGATACGGGAACAGGTGGAGCGTATCCGTGTTCTACCGACCGGATGATATGGGCCGTTGCTGCATGGAAGGTATATGAGGCAACGGGAGATACACCCTGGCTAAAGAAGGTGTATGTAATTATTAAAAATTCGATTGATGATGATATATCGAATGCCTGTGACCGGGAAACGGGACTTGTTCACGGGGAGTCTTCTTTCCTCGACTGGCGTGAACAAACTTATCCGAAATGGATGCAACCCGCTGACATTTATGAATCAGAAAATTTAGGAACCAATGCAGTGCACTATGAAGCAAATGTGGTAGCAAGCAGTATGGCACATTTGCTGAAAGATGAACAGGCATCTCTCAAATACGCAACAATTGCAAAACAGATAAAAAAAGGAATTAACCAATATTTCTGGATGAAGGATAAAGGCTATTATGCTCAATATTTATATGGAAGAAATTACAAAATTATTTCACCCAGGTCAGAAGCTTTGGGAGAAGCGCTCTGTGTGTTATTTAATATTGCAGATGCATCGCAACAACAATCTATCATAGAGAAGACGCCCGTTACCGCCTTTGGTATTTCGTGTATCTATCCGCAAATTCCAGGCATTCCTCCCTATCATAACAATGCAGTGTGGCCATTTGTGGAAGCTTACTGGGCGCTGGCCTCAGCGAAAGTGCATAACGAGCGATCGGTGATAACTGCTATCAGCGCTATTGACAGGGCGCCGCTGCATTATTTTTGACCAATAAAGAAAATTTTGTTGCCGATAATGGAGATTATGGGGGCACACAGATCAATTCAAGTAACATGCCCTGGAGCCTTTCCGGCAATATATGTATCATCCATAAAATTATTTTCGGAATAGAATTTAAAGCCAACAAACTCCTGTTTCATCCCTTTGTTCCGACAGCTTTGCAAGGGCAGCGTTCACTCAAAAATTTTAAATACAGGCTGGCAATTTTGAATATCGATATGGAAGGATATGGTGATAAAATAAAATCTTTTTCCTTAGATAATAAACACCTTGCTGTTGCTGAAATTCCTGCATCGCTTACAGGCGTACATGCTATCAAAATTGTTCTTGCCAATAATATCGAAGATGACAAAAAAATAAATAAGACAGGGAATTATGTTTCACCCGAAACACCTTTGGTAACAGTTTTAACCAACAGACTTAGCTGGCAAAATGTAAAAGATGTTGCGGAGTATATCCTGCTGAAAAATGGAAAGGAGATTTTAAAAACTGCTAAAACAGGAATGACTATTTCAAAAAATAATTATGCGGAATACGAGGTAATTGCCGTGGACAAAAATGGTCTGCAGTCTTTCGCCAGTGAGCCTGTTGCTGTGTTTCCGGAAAAGAGTGTGCAGTTGTATGAGGCAGAATCCTTCGTTCCAAAAGCGATGTATAATTACAGGGGAGTTTCGGGAAAAGGCTTTGTTGAAATAAGCAAAACGGTTAACCGAATGGTTCAAATTCCTGTAAACATACGAGAAGCCGGCTTATACAGCATTGATGTGCGATATGCCAATGGGAACGGACCCATCAATACCGAAAATAAATGTGCCATCAGAACGTTTGAAATTGATAACATACAGAAAGGCACTTTTGTATTTCCCCAACGTGGTAAAGATGACTGGAACATTTGGGGCTATAGTAATTCGGTTCATGTTTATCTTGGAAAAGGGAAGCATACCATTAGCATAGCCTTTGAGCCCGCTATTGAAAACATGAATGGAACCATTAACCAGGCCGTGATTGATTATGTAAGAACAATAAGGATAGGCAATTGACAATAAAACACAGGAACGGCCTAAAGCTTACATACTAATATTCCCGGGTGGCTCCCGCGCATGATGGCAGAAGAATGAAAAACAAACCGGCAACAAACGGCGATACCGGCCAGGAGGTATCAGCAGGAAATCATATTGACAATATGCGGGGCAAATGGTGTGATCTTATAAAAAAAGAATGAGGTCTTCTTTTCTGTTTTAAAAGCTGTTGTATAGATTTGGATACTCAAAATTGAAGAAACTAACTGTGGAAGTATAAGCCTTCTTGTTTGTATGTGAAGCCATTGCAGATTAATATTGAGATTAGTGTATTACCTGCGTAAATGAATTGGATGTAAAGTAATCAACAAGCGCTGCTAAACATGTGCTCATTTTACATGTGAATGAGTTCATTGAAGTTGTTTACAGTGAAAATTGAATGAGGAGAAACCTTTTTAAAAAGATGTCGCCGCCGGATAATATAAAATATGTATCAAATGGTTATACATACAATTGTCGCAAGATTGCCAACCTATAATAAGTTTGTTGGTAGATTGAAAGCACCTATCTCCAGGATTGGCAACCTCGTACCCAAAGCGACATTTTGAAATGCACATTATCAAATTGCTTTGTATTTATCTCAATCTTTTATATTTTAGGTTGGCGTCCCATAAATTTTTAAATTGTAAATATGCATACCGTAGAATTAAAACCTTTGATGCATGGGTCCGTGGAGTGCATTGGCATTTACAGCCCGCTTGTTTTCAGATTCAATTACTACTTTGAAAAGGCCGGAGCCAAATGGAGCCAGGGCAATAAGTGCTGGTACCTGCCCTGTACTGAAAAGCATTATGAACAACTTGCCAGGGCGCTTGCAGGTAAGGCAGTGCTTGAAGTGGCAGAATTTAAAAAATATCTTTTAGAAAAGAAGCTTAACAACCATGGTGCGGCATCATTACCTCAAAATTTACCCCCTGTACAACCGCAAAATAAAGCGGTTGTTACGAAAAAGGTAAAACCATTGCAGGCAAATATCGCTTTTAAACTAAGTACAGAAAATAATGAAGCGCTTCAGAAATTTAAGCAGCAATTGGTTTTGAAGAGCTACAGCTCTTCCACCATAAAAACATACACCAATGAGTTTATGCAGTTTTTGCAAACAATAGGCAAAGTACCTGCCCATGAATTTACTACTGCACGCATAAAAGATTATATGCAATATTGTTTTGAAAAATTGAAGTTGAGCGAGAACACCTTGCACTCAAAAATTAATGCATTAAAATTTTATTATGAACAAGTTTTGAAAAAGGAAAAGTTTTTTTGGGAGATACCCAGGCCAAAGAAACCGTTGCTGCTGCCAAAAGTGATAAGCAAAGAGAAAATTGCAAACCTGATAAATTCCATTGAGAATGCAAAGCACAAAACTATTATCATGCTTACTTATGCATGCGGCCTAAGAGTAAGCGAAGTAGTATCCCTGAGAATAAAACACATAGACGGAGAAAGAAAGACGATTTTTATTGAAAAAGCAAAAGGCAAAAAAGACCGGGTTTTGAGCCTTAGCCCCAATATGCTGATCATGTTGCGTGAATATTATAAACTGTACCACCCAAAAGATTATTTATTTGAAGGTCAGTTTGAAAACAAGCACCTGGCAGAGAGAAGCATACAGCAGGTACTTGAGAAAGCAAAAAGAAAAGCGGGAATCATGCAGGATGGCAGTATGCACATGCTTCGCCATAGTTTTGCTACTCATTTATTAGATAA
>JBDTOV010000017.1:0-54645 GCA_039933035.1 Ginsengibacter sp.
TGATATAAATAAAATAAATGAAAAGAAAAATTTTTTCATCATTGTCAGTAATTTATACCGGCACAGATAAAATAAAAAACAGGAAGCGGACTTCCTGTTTTTACTATTTACGAAATTGTCTTTACCAACCTGGGTTTTGAGTTAACGTAGCGCCGTGATCACTATACAATTTTATTTGATCTATTGGAAGCGGATCTAAATAAACTTTTGGATCAGAAAAAATTCTTTGCGTTTCCGGTTTCCATGCCGGTATAATATAACCTTCCGGAGCATCATTCTCAATTTTAATATCTTTCATATTTGGATGATCGGCCTTTACGATCCATGCACCCTTATCAATATCAGGGTTTCCCTGGGTATCAGTATATTCTAATTTCTTCCATCTTTCAAGGTCATTCAACCTAAAACCTTCCATCATTAATTCGATCCTGCGCTCGCGGCGAATTTCCCAAGTCATTGATGAAACATCAGGATCCCTTTGGGGATCATCATAAACGGTTCCGTTTACTGCAGGCTTACCACTTATAATCTCTAAATGAGGCATCTTGACATCTGCCCTGTCACGTAGTGTATTGATAGACTTATCTAAATCCTCCTGCGTCAATATTCCAAGTTCTTCCGTTGCCTCAGCATAATTCATTAAAACTTCCCCATAACGGATGATGGGTGCATCTGTCGGGTTTAAATTACTGCTCCCTATTGACTGGTTAGCAATATCATCGTTTAGAAACTTAAGTACTGAATAACCAGAAGTGGAATAATTGGGCACCTCACCGTTAAGACGCAATTGGGGCACAATTGTTTTATACAATCTCGGATCCCTATCAGTCATTACCGCGCCAATGGTTTTATCTCCCTGGTATAATGGCGATAGAGAAATCGGTAAACCATCTTTGGATAAATAGGTTTCAATTGCATCCTTGGAAGTTCCTGATTGTGGCTCAAGATTTACGTAACTGTTTAAACTGTGGGTTATCAATCCCTCGTCATATTCGCGGAAGAGCATTACTTCAGGGTTTCCGGCAAGTGATAAAGAGTTAAACATTTTCCTGTAATCCGGCGCAACAGAATATTTGCCGGAACTGATTACCGAATCTGCCGCCGCTTTTGCCGCCTGGAGATATTTATCTGAATTGGAAGAAGGGGCATTATGATATTTTTCCCATGTTCCTTCATACAGGAATACTCTTGACATATAAGCCAATACCACATATTTATTTACGCTCAATCCTTTCACGCCGTCGATTATCCTCACATTGGCGGCTGCAAATTGAAAATCTGCCAACACGCTATCCATAACAAGCGTACGTGCATCGCGCGGCTTATACAATTCTTCAGAACTGGCATCCAACTCATTCCCAAACCAGGGCACATCTCCAAATGATCTTACAAGATCAAAATATTCTAAAGCACGAAAGAAGCGGGCCACCCCTGTCCAATGATTAATAGCTTCCTGCTCCATTGGAACCGTCTGAATCCTGTTTATAAAAATATTGGCTTTGCGGACCCAGGCAAAACTCCATCCGCCGCCGGATGCGGGTACGTTTTTCGTAAACTGGCTAGGTTGAGAGGGAGCGAAATCATCATTCAGGCTCTGGCCCGAAAAATATTGCCCCCATGTATAGCCGGAGCCATACCCAACAAAATAAGCAGGATAAAAACCATAAGCAAAAGTCCTTACATTATTTTCATTTGACCAATAGGTGTCATCAGTAAGGACATCCTGTGGCAAACGCTGAAGAAAGTCTTTCTTGCATCCCAAAAGGATTGTTACCACAAGAAAAAAAGATAATATTTTAATACGCATAATAATTATTTTTTGATGTTTTAAAATGTTACCTGCAATCCGAATGAATAATTGCGGCTGTATGGATATACCCTTCCGAATGTATTGGGATCATTCAGGCCGGAAACGGTATAATCTGTTTCAGGATCTACAGGCACTTTCAACTTGGTAATCTCAAAAAGATTTTCACCACTCACATAAATTCTTGCCTTTTGAAGGTGAAATTTATTCATAAGGTTTTCAGAAAGAGAATATCCGAAAGTCAGATTTTTCAGCCTTGTATAGGCCATATTTAATAAGTATTTTGTTTGGGGTAAAAAATTTCTTGTGTTATTAGACTGGCTTTGATCGGTAGGCCGTGGATAAAAAGCATTCGGATTTTCAGGAGTCCAGTAATCAAGCTGATGTTGATACCATGCTTCTCCCGGACGATATCCTGCAACAACAATCGGCGTGTTAGGATTAAAATTGCGTTTGCCTACACCTTGTATGAAGAAGGAAAGATCAAAACCTTTGAAACTGGCGTTCACCCTGAACCCATATTGATAACGTGGTGTAGTGTTTCCAATAACCGTGAGGTCTCCGTGATCGTCCAATGTATTAGATCCAAAATCTACCGTATCATTTCCATTCAGGTCTTTATATTTTACATCACCCGGCCCATAATAAAACCATCCGCTTTCCCAATTTCCCTGGTTGGCCACACCTTTGTTCATTACAGGTTTGCCGCCTACCAGTACGAGGTTTCCGTTAGCATCCTGTTGGAAATCGGCTTTACTGAAAAACCTGTCTGTTTGATAACCCCAAATATCTCCAAACGTTTTTCCTGCGTAATTGGTATAAATACCTTTTGTTTCATTTGCGAATTTGGTGATCTTTTCAGTAAAGTCAGAAAGATTAGCAGCCAATCCTAAATTCAATCCATTACTGAAAGTATGCGTGTAATCTGCTGATAATTCCCATCCCGTAGTTGCCATGGCGCCATAATTAATTACAGGAGCTCCTGTTCCAAGGGAACTTGGCACGGTAACGCCGGATGTAAGCATTTCTGATGTGGTACGTTTATACCAATCAAAACTTACGCCCAGGGCATTACCGAAGAAACGGGAATCTACACCGAAATCAAGAGTGGTTACGGTTTCCCACGTGAGTGATGGTGAAACTAAACCTGGAGTAGCTACAGTAGGTTGGTTCGTACCATTGATATACCAGCCGGACGTTGTTGCCGGCATCGTGCTTAAAAATCTATAGGATCCTATATTCTCATTTCCCACAGAGCCCCATGAACCCCTTATTTTGAAAAACGATAAAAAGGGCTCTGCAAAATCCATAAAAGACTCTTTGGTTAAGACATAACCCGCCGACATAGACGGGAAGAAACCCCAATGAGAATCCTGTGGAAATTTGGAAGAACCATCAAAACGACCATTGACTTCCAAAAGGAACTTATTCATAAAACTATAATTCAACCGGCCAAAATATCCAAGTGTGGACCAATGTCCCCTGCTATTATCTGCAAATTGGTCGCCCGTAGCAAGATTCGGTTCTCCAAAATTTGGATCTAATAACCCTCTTCTTTGCGTGGATTGAGACCAATATTGGTATAACTCAACATCTGTCCCTAATATGGCTTTAAAGTCATGATTTTGGCCAAGTCTCGTATTATAAGTTGCATAAGCTTTTGCAGTACTTCTATTGTTCCATAATGATTCATATATGGCCCTGTCGTAAGATGCGCTGGTGTAAGACCCATAATCTAAGTTGCCACCGCCAGCCCAGAAGTTAATTGCTGAAACTGACCCTCCCGTCTGGTGATCATGATCATTATTGGAAGTATATGTATAATCTGCATCAATCGTGAGGCCTTTCATTAATTTGAAGGTGCCGCCAACAGATATTCTTGCGAGGTTATTTTCATAAGTATTCATTTTTGCCTGTTGTACTTCTGTTACAGCACTCCTGAAAGGATGGCCTTCGTATGTGCCGTAAGGATATATTTTTTGCCATCTGTATAAATAATACCAGGGATCATAGGTCTCGCTTGAATAGTAGAAAGGTCTTGTTTTGGTACCTTTTGATAAAATTATTTTTGAACGGACTGTTAGCCATTTGGTAACATTACTTGTTACACCCAGGTTCACATTAAACCTCTCAAATTTATCCGGGTTTACTTTTAATACACCTCCCTGGTTTAGATAACCCAGGTTAAGGTTATACGCAGTCTTGGCCGTGCTTCCGCTAAAGGTAAGATTGTGCGTTTGCATGGGCGTACTGTTTCGTAAAAATAAATCATCAACGTTCCAGGGCCTGTAAAAAAATAATTTATTATCTCTTATTTCAAAATCCCTCCCCATCACCATTTCAGGCCCCAGATTCTGCCCTCCATAGGTAGACTCCCATTGTTTGATCTTTTCAATTCCTAAAGAATCGAAGTACATACCCACTACGCCAAACTGGGTAGTGTTGGGATTTGTTCTTTGCAGGGCTTTGAAAGCCATTTCCGCACCTGCGGCCGCGTCTGCAATTTTTGGCGTATAGGTTGGTTTGCTAAATGAAAAGTTATTTGAATAAGAAATACTATTTCTTTCAATACCGATCTTACCTTTTTTAGTGGTAATAAGTACTACGCCCCATGCCGCCCGTGAGCCATAAATTGAAGTGGAAGCAGCATCCTTCAAAACAGAGATGGATTCTATGTCCTGCGGATTAATTAAATTCAGATCCGGTAATTCAACGTTATCTACCAAAATAAGTGGCTGTGCGCCTCCTGGTGCATTTAGGGATCCTGTAACACCTCTTAACCTGATCGTGGGATTTGTTCCAATTTCGCCGGTGGGCGTTGTAACAGTTAGTCCGGGAACAGCGCCCTGCAATCCGCGTGCAACATCTGTTATCGGCCGCGAACCTAATACTTTATCTATATCCACAGTGCTTACAGCCCCGGTAAGGTTTTCTCTTTTCTGTGTACCATATCCTACTATTACCACATCCTGCAGGGTGCTGGGTTTACTTCTGTCCAGTACCATGGAAATTGAATTTGCCGTCCCCACTTTCACTGCTTTGTTTTCATAGCCCACATAAGAAAATATAAGTGTCTGGCCTTCCATTGCAGAAATCGAAAAATTACCCGATGAATTAGTTATCGTGGAATTTTTAGTTTCTGAAACGGTTACGGTAACTCCGGCAAGTAATCCACTTTCATCACTTGCAGATACCGATCCTGTAATTGTTTTCTCCTGGCCATAAGAAGATGCAAATAAAAACAGGCTCATAATCATTGGAGCAATTTTTTTAATAGTCATTAGCTTTCTTTTGAGTTGTGAATGAATGGTGTTTATTCGAATGAGGTTGAAATGAGTTCTTGACTTTTAATGAAACATTGACATGGCTGATCATAAGTAAGAACTGTATGGTTTAAAAAATTGTCTTTTCAACAAGATTGCTGTTCATTAGGAATACTGTGGATCTTTTTAATTTTTTATTTCTAAATAATTGTTATCCCTGCTCTCCTGTAAGGTTGCAGTAGCGAATCCTCTGCCGGCAATTCCGTAATTAAAGTGTCAATCTTCCCAATATCGCAAACCTGTAAAGGTTGTTGCGAATTAATCTTTTCTGAAATAGTCAGGCAAACCAGCCTGCGGGTTGATTGTATCATCGCTTTTTTAATCTGAACTATTTCCCAGTCATTATCAGAAACTCCATTTTCTACATTGATGGCATTAACACCTAAAAAGCACAGGTCAACTTTTAGTTCCCTGATTTTTGAAATGGCTTCCTGGCCCACTGTAATTTTTGAGTTTTTCGAGACTTTGTCGCCAATGGCAATTACTTCAATATTGGGATGATTGGTGTATTCAAAAAGCACCGGGATGCTTCCGGAAATAAATGTGGCATACAGATCAGGAGGTAGTGTCCTGGCCAATTCAATTATAGTGGTACCGCCACCTGTTAAAACAAACATTCCATTTTTGATAAGCGACGCAGCTTTCCGGGCAATTATTTTCTTTTGAGTATAAGCGTAAACTTCTTTTGAAGCATGATGTCCATTGTGAAATGAAGGAGAAACGGCACCACCATGAACCTTTATAATTTTACCAGCTTCCGCAAGATGCTGCAGGTCTCTTCGGATCGTATCATCTGATACTTTCATCTGGTCACTCAGGCCAGTCGACAATACCTTATTGTGCAAATTGACTTGCTGCAGAATAAAAGCGTACCGCTCCATTTTTAGCATTTAGTTAATTTTTTGTTAATCGAAACTAAGCTAAAAAATGACTAATACCGCAATATCTGTATTAATTTTCTAAAAATATCCGCAAATATCCGCAAGAAATTGCATGTATATGCTTATTTTATATTCGTAGTCTTCTCGTCGTCATCCATTACGGAAGACGGTTCAAAGATTTCGGTTATTTTTTTTGATTGGTATATTAAGGGATTATATTTATTCCCCAACACTATTATGGTAACAGAATCCTGGATCATTCTTATAAAAACGGTGTTGTTACCATGCCACCAACCGTTATGATAGATAATTTTTCGTCCATTGGGATATACATTCATTCTCCATCCATATCCATAATTTCTAATACCGGGTTTTTCATTACTGTAGGGTGTATAAGCCTCTTCCAGCGTTTTATTACTAAAAACCTCGTTAGTGTACAAGGCCTGGTCCCATTTCAATAGATCTTCGGGAGTGCTATAAATATTTTTATCGCCAAATCCTGTATCCAAAAAGTTTAATGCTTCCTGCCGGCCCCGCCAGTCAAATGAAGGCATCGCAGTTATGCTATCGGTCATATTAAAAACATATGTATCATCCATATGGAACGGTGTAAAAAAAACGGTTTGCAGAAAATTCGCATAGCTTTTTCCCGATGCTTTTTCGATGATTAATCCCAGTAAAGCATAATTGGTATTGCAATATTCAAAATGCGTATCCGGCTTACTCGTTGGGTTTGGTTTGAACTTAATAAGATAAGATAGCATGTCCTCGTTGCTGCAATATTGTTTGCGGTTCCACCTGAGCTGTTCCATAAAATAAAGATAGTTGGGCAGCCCGCTTCGGTGACTTAATAATAATTTTATAGTGATATTATCGTATGGGAAACCCGGTATAAATTTTTTAACATCATCATCGAGAGTCATCTTGCCCATTTCAATAAGTTTTAAAGTGGCCATGGCCGTAAACGTTTTTGAAATAGATGCGAGATGGAACGCACTATGAGGCGTCAGCGAATCTTTTTTCCTGAGGTTAAAATAACCATGGTAGGCTTCAAAAATGACACGCCCTTTTTTGGCCACGAGTATGCCTCCATTAAAGCCCCGGGCGACTAAATCATTATTGTAAAAATCTTTTACTGCATTATAATACCTGTCAAAAGCCTCACGCGGAATATAACCGGGAGTGGGCGGTACGTACGTTAAAGAGTCAGCAGAAATCTTCGGTAATCTTTTGGTATTACCGGATGTGCAGGCAGCAAAAAATAAAGAAAAAGTTACAGGAATAAAAAAAAACCGGGACACATTCATTACAAAATATTCATAAGATTAAGGGACTATATTTGCAATATTACAATACAAAATTTATATGGCCGACAAAAAAAGTACAAGTTATCCTAAAGAAAAAATTAATATCCTGTTCCTTGAAAACATTAGCAAAAGTGCTGTTAAAAAATTCGTGGATGCCGGGTACACTTCTGTGCGGCATGTACCAGGCGCGTTGAGTGAAAAAGAGCTTATAAAGGAAATTAAAAATGTTCACCTGCTGGGTATCCGTTCAAAATCAAAAATTACCAGCGAAGTCTTAAATAATGCCGCCAGGTTACAGGCCATCGGCTGCTTTTGTATAGGTGTGAACCAGGTAGATATTCCTTCAGCTACCAGGAAAGGGGTTACCGTTTTTAACGCACCGTATTCCAATACCCGCTCAGTCGCGGAATTGGTGATCGCTTCTTCCATTATGCTGATAAGGAAAATTCCTGATAAAAACAGGGCAGCCCATGAAGGCATATGGTTGAAAGATTCGGCGGGCAGCCACGAACTTCGCGGTAAAACTTTGGGCATTATTGGGTACGGAAATATAGGCTCACAGGTAAGCGTACTCGCAGAGTCCCTGGGGATGAAAGTTATTTTTTATGATATTGAAACTAAAATGCCTTTAGGAAATGCTGAGGATAAATCGTCATTAAAAGAGGTGCTGCGCCTTTCAGATGTTATTACCCTTCACGTTCCTGACTTGCCCACAACGAGGAACATGATCAACAAAGCAACATTGAAATATTGTAAACCAAATGCCATGCTCATCAATTATGCAAGAGGCCAGGTTATAGACATTCCCGCATTAAAAAATGCACTCGTGAGTCACGAGTTGGGCGGCGCTGCTATTGACGTATATCCTTCAGAACCCCAGAAAAACGGGGACCCTTTTGTAACACCATTGCAGGGATTGAGTAATGTGATTTTAACGCCACACATAGGTGGTTCTACGGAAGAAGCGCAAATGAATATCGGGGAAGACGTAAGTGCAAAACTTTTCAATTTTCTGGAGAAAGGCATTACTACCGGATCACATACCATCCCCGCCCTGAGCCTTCCTCCCCAGGAAGGAACACACCGTATTCTTCATATTCATAACAATGTTCCGGGCGTTTTGTCCGAAATTAATACGAAGCTTTCTTCGCATAAAATAAATATACTGGCGCAATATTTAAAGACCAATGATGATATAGGCTATGTAGTGCTCGATGTAAGCAAAAACATTTCTGGAAATGCTATGGAGTTACTCAAAAAAGTAAAGGAAACAATTAAGGTAAGATTATTGTATTAAAAAAAATCCGATTGCTTTCAGAAGTGGATATCAACGAAAAGTATTAAATGAAAGGAAGTATGAAAGTAGTAATTATAGGAGGCGGATTTGGGGGGTTAAGACTTGCAAGAATACTTGGCGGCAAAGCCGGGTTTGATGTTACCCTTATTGACCGTTTTAATTTTCACCAGTTTCAGCCATTATTTTACCAGGTAGCCACCGCGGGCCTGGATGCCAGCCATATTTCATTTCCGTTAAGAAAAGTGTTTCATAGAGAAAAAAATGTGCATTTCCGGATGACAGAGGTGCAATCAATTGATACATCTCAGCAAATGGTAATTGCGGATGCGGATACATTTTCTTACGATGTACTTGTGCTAGCTACCGGGGCAGACACTAATTTTTTTGGAAATGCGGAGCTGGCAGCCAATACTTTTCCTATGAAAAGTACGGTCGAGGCTTTGCAAATAAAATACAGGCTGCTCAAAAATATTGAAGATGCCTTATATGCAAAGGATGAGAAAGAATTGCAAAGCCTTATGACCATCGTTGTGGTTGGCGGCGGCCCTACCGGTGTAGAAATGAGTGGTGCGATTGCCGATATGCGAAGATTTGTTTTACCAAAAGATTATCCTGAACTTGATTTTAACCAAATGAAAATTTACCTGCTGGAAGGAAGCCCGGAAACGCTGGCAGCAATGAGTGAAAAGTCAAGTGGTGATTCATTGCGATATTTGAAAAAACTGGGTGTAATTGTACAGACCGGAACTGTTGTAAAAAGTTATGATGGCGCAACGGTTACCATGCAAAACGGGGATACCATAAGTGCTTCCATGGTAGTATGGGCGGCAGGTATCAAAGGCAATGTACCAGCGGGTATTGATAAAGATTTGATCGTAAAAGGTAATCGTATAAAAGTAGACCGGTTCAATAAGGTAATGGGTTCTGAAAACGTATATGCCATTGGAGATGTGGCGTATATGGAAACCGAAAAATATCCGCACGGCCATCCACAGGTAGCCTCGGTGGCAATTGCACAGGGGAAAACCCTGGGCCGCAATCTTATTAAAATTGAAAAAAAAGTTGCCAAATTAGAAGCATTTGAATACCACGATAAAGGCTCTATGGCTACCGTTGGCCGTAATCTCGCGGTAGTAGATATCCCAAAACCGAGGCTGCATTTTAAAGGGTTTTTCGCCTGGCTCATCTGGATGTTGTTGCATCTTTATTTGTTACTCGGCGTTAAAAACCGGGTGGCCGTTTTCTTTAACTGGATATATAATTACCTAACCTATGATCAAAATTTGCGATTGATTTTTCGTGTATTTAAAAGGTCTAAAAGTTAATAAAAATGACATCACATTTTTTACATGCAGAATGGAATAACCTGATCATGGTAAATTATGTTGTTCCCCCTGAATTATTATTGCCATTTATCCCGGATAAAACCGAGCCGGATGTATTCCAGGGCAAGACTTTTGTGAGCCTCGTGGGATTTATGTTTCTCAATACCAGGATTGTTGGCCTGAGTGTGCCCTATCATATCAATTTTGAAGAAGTGAACCTCAGGTTTTATGTAAAATATAATCACAACGGAAAATGGAAAAGAGGGACGGTTTTTATAAAGGAAATTGTTCCACGACCTGCCATAAGTTTTATTGCTAACACTATATATGGTGAAAAGTATGCTACGATGAAGATGAAACATTACCACGTTGAAAAACCCGGCCTATTGGAAACCTGTTATGAGTGGAAATATAAAAACAAGTGGAATAAGCTTTCGGCAGAATCCGATAAAAAATCACTGCCCATGCGTATCAACAGTGAAGAGGAATTTATTGCCGAACATTATTGGGGGTACACGCAAAATGCCAAAGGGCAAACGTATGAATATGAGGTGAATCACCCGCGTTGGGAAATTTTTAAGGTGTTAAAGCACACAATACATTGTGATTTTAAGGGTATTTACGGGGATACATTTTCTTTTTTAAATAATACGGAACCTTCTTCCGTTTTTATGGCTAAAGGATCTGAAGTAAGAATACACAGAAAAAAAATATTACCGTGAACAGGATTTCAAAAACAATCTTGCCCTGCTTTTAAATGCAGCGCTTTGATGCGGCAATTGTTCTTCAACCAGTAATTTTATTTCCGGAATTATTTCCGGGTATTTCCTGGCAAGTTTACCCAATACCGTTAATGAAAATGCTTTAATGGCAACAGCCTCGCCCGGTGATTCCAGGTATTTAAAACAAATTTCCATAACGGCTCCCTCATATTTTGTAGGAATGTCTATCGCTTGTAAAAGCCTTACAGTATTTCTTTTTATGGAATCATGGAGGCCTGTTTTTTTTAAATTATTCAGCAGTTTTTCATAATTGCCTTCCATAAATTGGGGATGGACTATAGCGCAATAGCTTAGGGGCCATGCAGCACGTTGTGTAACCCGGTACTCGCCGTTCAAAAATATGTTGAATAATTGATTAAATTTTTTTCTGTCGCCGCCAACCCATGTTACAATTTTATCACATTGTTTTTTTGAATGTTCTTTTAAGATTTCTTCTTCAAGATTCATTGTTAGCTGTGCGTGTTTCCAGGGTTTTTATCCGTGAAACCATATTTTTAACTGTTTCGCTATGTACCGTTATATGCTTCATGTCATCTTTCATCAGGATATTCTCGTATTCCATTTTACTGTCTGCATATATGCTTGCTGAGCTGTGAAACTCAACAGCGCCGGTACTTTCAGCGAGAGAGGTAATATTGCCTGCGTTTACTCCAGAGCCTGGCATAATGATGATTCTATTACCTGCCTGTACAATTAATTCTTTAATAACTTGAACGCCGTCTGTAGCTTTTGGCCGTTGGCCTGAAGTTAAGATTCTTTCGCAACCCATTGTCATAATATCTTCCATAGCCTTGAAGGGGTCTTTCGCCCGGTCGAATGCCCGGTGAAAAGTAACACCTAACGGATACGCCAACGCGATAAGCTCTTTACATTTTTCCATATCTACATTTCCATCCAGGGTTAACATACCGGTTACTATTCCATCGCAACCCAATTGTTTACAAACCAGTATATCCGCTTTCATGATTTCAAACTCATCATCACTGTATAAAAAATCACCTCCCCGCGGCCGGATCATTATATATAATTCAATGGAAAGTTGTTCCCTGGCCGCCTTTATGAAACCGTAAGAAGGCGTAGTGCCGCCTTCGGTAGGATTATCACATAACTCAATGCGGTGAGCCCCCGCTTCCTGCGCGATAAGGCAGCTTTCTAAATTAAATCCTATGATCTCAAGTTTCATTGTTACTGGTGAATTGTTTTTTCGTCAATGGCCTCTTGCATATGGTTACCTGTTTATTCGAATAAATATTTTGATGGAACTACTTTGTCTTCTCCATTACTTTTTACGCAGAATACGAATCCTTTTTGCAGCGCAAAAGCGCCGTACTCGCCTTTTTTATTAAGTGCTAAAAACGCAAGTTGAAAAGTTTTAGCTTTTGCCCTATCTCTTTTTACAACCCTGTCAATAGCTTTGCGGCAGGCCATTTCAGGAGAATTTCCCTGGCGCATAAGCTCGACAACTAGGTGTGTACCGCAGATGCGCATGTTTTCTTCTCCTACACCAGTTGATGTGGCAGCGCCTACTTCATTATCAACAAATATTCCTGCACCGATAATGGCTGAGTCGCCCACGCGCCCGTGAATTTTAAAGGCCATACCACTGGTAGTTACGGCGCCACTCATATTACCCGAAGCATCCATGGCCACTAACCCCACTGTGTCGTGATTGGGCAGTCCATCATCAAAAAAGGCCGGGGCAAATGGCCCGTTCTCTTTTTTATTTTCGATATTGATTTCAGGCTGGTACTGGCTTTTTACCAGCCAGGCTTTATAAGCTTGCTCTGCTTCAGGAGATAATTTTTGAGGCTCTTTTGTAAACCCGTTTTCAAGGGCAAATTGCCGGGCACCATCTCCCACAAGCATTATATGTGGTGTGGTTTCCATAATTTTCCTCGCTACTGATACGGGGTGCAGAATTTGTTCCATTCCTGCTACTGCGCCACAGTTGGCATGTTCATCCATAATACACGAATCCAGTGTAACGATGCCATCCCTGTCCGGATAGGCACCCAAACCAACACAACAATCAATAATACCCTCAATTTGCCTGGCGCCTGCTTCCACTGCATCCAGGGCCCGCCCGTTAGAGGATAGAACTTTCCATGCTTCTGTATTGGCAGCTTTATAACTATCCCATGTGGAGACCACAATTGGCTTCGTCTGCCCGCCACCGGTAGTAAAAACATTTTTAACGGAAAGCAAAGGAGTGGCTAAGCCGGAAAGCTGTAAAAATTTTCTTCTGTTGAGCATATGTTTTTATTGGAATTAAAAATAAAAAAAAGGTGTAAAAAATAAATTTAGTTGCGATGAAAGGAAAGTTTCTGAATCATGTCATCGGACATAGAATCGGCGTAGGGTCCATAAGCATTTACCAATGCCCCTTTTATATTGCCATCTTTTGATGCTATCGCATATATTATTGCCTCGTCCGAAGGATTTGATTCACCTTCAAAACGATATACTTCAGTGATCTCAAATTCATGCGGGTTAAGGCATTCATTTGTTTCGCTGCAAATTAACTTATCAAAAGCAATATTAAAATCTTTGGTAAAGCCTCTTTCTTTTAAACTGTTCAATGCAGAAGAAACCGTGTCATAATTTGGCATATTTATTTTTTTATCAAAAATAATCAACTTACATAAAAGAAGAATTAAATGATGAACAATCCTTTTGTAAATAAAGAAACGGGAATTCTATCGCGGATTTTGCGGCGATTTTCTTTATAAAATACGGATACCAATAGATTGCGTAAATTGCGTTTACAGACACTAAATGTGGTGAATGAAAATTATGGGTAAAAAAACAGGAAAGAAAAAACAGGCCATCCTGGTGAAGGGAGTCCTGGATATCACGCGCTCTGGTATTGGTTATGTAATTGTTGAAGGCAGGGATAATGATGTGCTGGTAAGGCCCAACGATTTCAACAAGGCAATGCATGGTGACACCGTGCTGGTGAAAGTAAAAGAATCTAATGGCAGGCGTGTAGAGGGCGTGATAGAAGATGTAGTGGAAAGGAAACAGGTAGAATTTATAGGAGATATAGAAGTGAATGAAAACTTCGCATTCTTCAAACCGGATAGCCAGAAACCAATGCCTGATTTTTATATAAGCCTTAAAAATTGTAACGGTGCAAAAAGCAAAGACAGGGTAGTGGTGCGGCTTTTAGCCTGGGAAAAAAGCGAGAAAAAGCCGGAAGGCCAGGTGGTAACCGTGTTGAAGGCTAAAGACCGGAACGATATGGCGATGAAGGAAATCCTGATTCAAAATGGGTTCCCGTTGGAGTTCCCCGCCAAAGTTTTAGAAGAAGCCAATGCGTTGGATGATGATATAGATAAAGAGGAACTTGCCAAAAGAAGAGACTACCGGGATGTGCTTACGATTACGATTGATCCTGCAGATGCGAAGGATTTTGACGACGCACTATCTATAAAAAAGACCGGTAAAGATGTATATGAAATCGGCGTTCACATTGCCGATGTAAGCTATTTTGTAAAGCCGGGAACCGCATTGGATGAAGAAGGTTACAGCCGGGCAACCAGTGTATACTTACCTGATCGGGTAAATCCCATGCTCCCGGAAAGAATTTCCAATGAACTTTGTTCCCTTCGACCGAATGAAGACAAATACACTTTCTCGGTTATTTTTAAAATAAACAGTAAGGGTAAAGTGAAAGAATATTGGCTGGGCAAAACTTTCATTCACAGCGACCACCGGTTTAACTATGATGAAGTACAGGAGATCATTGAAACAAAAAACGGGAAGTATGCCGAGGAAATTTTGCATCTCAATACATTGGCAAAAAATTTCAGGAAAGAAAGATTTGATAACGGTGCTATCAATTTTTCCTCTACGGAGGTAAAGTTTCAATTGGACGGAAGTGGAAAACCAATTGGTATTATTGTAAAGGAAAGTAAGGAATCGCACCAACTTATCGAAGAATTTATGTTGCTGGCCAACCGCACGGTAGCGGCCCATGTGGCCAAAATTAAAATCAATAAAAAGCCATTGCCTTTCCCATACCGGATACATGATACGCCTGATGACGAAAAATTAAAACCCTTTGTTGCTTTCGCAAAAAAATTCGGGTATACATTTAATATGAATAATGAAGCGGAAGTGGCTGCCTCCTTCAATCAATTGTTGCAGGATGTACATGGCAAACCCGAGCAGCATGTGCTGGAGCAACTCGGCATCCGAACTATGGCCAAGGCAATTTATACTTCGGACAATATTGGTCATTATGGTTTGGGCTTTGAATTTTATTGCCATTTTACATCCCCCATCCGCCGCTATCCTGACGTGATGGTGCACCGGATTTTGCAGGAGGTGCTTGAAAATAGTTTGGTTCCCGATAAAAAAATGGAAGAGAAATGCAAACATTGCAGCGTAAAAGAAAGAGCCGCAATGGACTCGGAACGTGCGGGTAATAAATACAAACAGGTTGAGTTTATGATGGATAAGGTAGGCGAAGATATGGAAGGTGTCATAAGCGGTGTTGCTGCGTTTGGCTTCTGGGTGGAAACGGTAAATGAAAAATGCGAGGGCCTGGTATCGGCCAGGGATCTTTCGGACTACGATGATTTCAGGCATGATGATAAGGACTATGCTTTGGTAGGGATCCATACCGGTAAGAAATTCAGGATGGGGGATAAAATACAGATAAAGCTGGTGGCGGCGAATCTTGAAAAACGACAACTTGATTTCGACTGGATTCCTAACATAGAAAGTCTCGCGGAAAAAGCGGTGAAAGGAAAGAAAAGGAAGCGGTGAACTGCCTGGTGGATAAATTGAATACCCGGGCCTTTCAAATATGAGCGGCTAAAATATTTATAAATGAATCCATTTCCCCCGTAGCATTTATTTTCATTTTTTAACGTAAGTTACTTATCAACCATACAATAATTTATCGATTTACCCATGCATTCTTTTAAAGAACTTTCGTTGCTTTTTGAAGAAAAATTTAATGTTCGTCATTTTCCCGAATATCCTGCAACACTATATGATGCTTCGCAATACTTGCTAACGCCGGGGGGTAAACGCATCAGGCCGGTTATGTGTCTTATGGGAAATGAACTGGTTGATACAATTAATCCCGACGCCTGGCACGTTGCTAATGCTATTGAATTGTTCCACAATTTTACACTGATACACGATGACATAATGGACAAGGCTCCCTTGCGAAGAGGAAAAGAAACGGTACATACCAAATACGGGGAACCTACTGCCTTGCTTTCGGGAGATGTAATGCTGGTGGCAGCCTATGAGTGCATTAATAATATAAGCACTGAATACCTGCACCAGGTACTGGAGATTTTTAACAAGGCCGCAACGCAGGTGTGCGAAGGGCAGCAGCTCGATATGGATTTTGAAAAAAATGAAAATGTACTTCTTGATGAATATGTAGGAATGATCGGGCTTAAAACTTCGGTACTACTGGCAGCCAGCCTGCAACTGGGCGCCGTATTGGGAGGAGCCGGTCTTGGAAACCAACAGAACTTATATGAATTTGGAAAGAACCTGGGTATCGCCTTCCAGGTACAGGATGATTATTTAGATGCCTTTGGAGACCCCGCTAAATTTGGTAAGAAACATGGCGGCGATATTGTTGCCAACAAAAAAACATTTTTGCTCATACAGGCAATGCATTCCTGCTCACCAGCGCAACTCGAGGAATTACATAACCTTTTGCTGGACAATAATGAAAATAAAATTGAAAAAGTTATCAGCATTTATAAATCGTGTAACGTGGACAAGTGGGCAAAAGAATTAAAGCAAAAATATATGTCAATTGCAATGGAACACCTGGAAGAGATTGCTGTTCTTTCTGCGAGGAAAAAGCCATTGGAACAACTGGCCCACGATTTATTAGAGAGGGAAATGTAAAGGTGAATTATTGACAATGTAATGTCACGTTTTTCATTGAATATTTTTTTTGATTTTAGGTTGAACTATTGCAGAATTAAGCTTGATAATTTTTGTCCAATTGATTGAACCACTTTCGTCACAAAAGTCCATTGTAAATTCCTTAATAAACTTATTTATCATTTGCGAATACGATTTTATAAAATCATCATTTCTTTCTTTGGCTTTGTGTCCTAATGGTTCAATAAGTTCAGTATAAAGATTGGTGTCTCCTGAAATAAATTCCCAAAATTTTTGACCGCAATATTTAAAATAATCGCCTTTATCTGATTGGTTTTGTCTTCCATAACAGCAGCCATTTACTGCAATAACATTAAGCCGGGAATTACTTGTTCTTAAAGTCTTTTTTGCTGTTCTAAAGTCTGTAACAAGTTTCGAAATTTGAGAAGCATTGCCCCATTTTGGTCCTGATTTTATGGTTATTATATAACGTATATCATTGTTATCAAATTCAAGATCAATGTTTGCTATTCCTGATTTTCTGCCATTATAAACTTTCTGGTTTATGAAGATTGCAAGTCCTTCCAACCAATCACCAAATATGGTCTCTTCATTTGATGATATGTGTGCATCGACAATGCTGCGAATTATTTCATCTGCAGTCAGGACATATTTTGCTTTAAATAAATATGGGTTCTTGTTTTTAAGAACTTGTTTAAGTTTTAGACGATCAAGGCTCTGAATACGCTTTTCGTGAAATGTACCAATATTTTGCTCAACGTATTGCGTAACGTCTTTTAGGTTTAGTTTTTTCATATTTTACAGTCGGTTCCAGTAAATATAATTCCACAGGCTGAATTTGCTTTTGTACCATTTCAAAATATTCAGGCTTGATTTCGATACCTATTGAATGTCGCTTCATACGATTGGAGACAAATAAAGTTGTTCCCGATCCCATAAATGGATCCAGTACAGTATCTTCTTCTTTGGTAAAAAGTTTAATAAACCATTCCGGTAATTCTTCAGGAAATGCCGCGCTGTGATTTTTGTTATTACATTCAGTCGCTAAATGCAAAACATTTGTTGGATAAACAGATTCTTTACCAACCCAATTTGAAACATTCTTTCCAAAACCACTTCCGTTTTTGGCATTATCTCTAATTTTGTCGGTTTCACTTAAATTTTTTAATCTTCCTTTTGCCCAATCACCAATTGGAACTTTTACCGCATCCTGGTACATATTAAAGGCTTTGCATTTATTGAACTGCAAAAGCCTTTCCCAGCTATCACGAAATCGGTTTGACCATTTACCCGGGAAACTATTTTTTTTATGCCAAATAAATTCTTCAGTCCATAACCAACCTTGTTTACGCATAGCCAAAATAAGTTCCATTACATAAGTACTTCTTTCCCCGTCAATAACTTTCTCTTTAATATTCAGAATAAAAGTTCCTGTTGGTTTAAGTACACGTAACAGTTCTTTTGATATCGGTAAAAACCAATCAACATATTTGTCGTGATGGATACCGCCGTAGGTGCCTTTGCGCTGGTCTGCGTAAGGTGGAGAAGTAACAATAAGGTCAACCGAATTGTCAGAAAGTTTTTTAAGTTGCTTCTTGCTATCTCCTAAATATAAATCAGTTTTTATTTCCATAATAATCGTCTAAACCTTTCAAATTTACACAATAATCCGTTTGAATAATTATTGATTAGGGGCATGCTTCTTTATAGAACGAGACTTAAATTTTTCAAAATAATCACTCCATTGCAATCTTGGCAAATAAAAAATAGCTTTGTGATTTAAACTTGAGAGGTATGCATTACAGGTATGTTCTTTTTATTATTTTCTTTTATGGATTTACGTTTTATCGTTTAACCATTCAAGCCCAAAAAAACATAAACGCTTCTCTTTACGGTTCAGCCTATACGCAACAAACGCTTTTTGATGATGATGACATACTGCATCTTACCCTCACCGGGAAATTAAAGGACTTGTTCAATGACCGGGGTAGTGATATGTTGTATCATCCGCTGTTGCTTCAGTACCTGCAGCGGGACAGTAGCCTGGTTTCCATACAACTTACGGCGAAAACAAGGGGTCATTTTCGCCGGGATAAAATAAATTGTAAGATGCCACCGCTTTTGCTAAATTTTCAAAATAAAAAAAGGTTACAAAACACGGTGTTTGCAAATCAAAATAAACTGAAACTGGTGGTTCCCTGCCAGGGCGACGATTACATAATAAATGAGTGGCTTGTGTATAGGTTATATAACCTTATTTCAGAAAAAAGTTTTAAAGCAAGGCTGGTACTGGTTGATTTTGAAGATTCTTTAAAGCGGAGAAAAACAGAAACCCATTATTGTATTTTACTGGAAGATGACAAAAGAATGGCCGGGCGAAATCAGTCTTTTCTATGGAAAGAGACAATGCTTGATATGAAAAACATGGCCCGCACCGAGTTTGAGAAAATGGCAGTATTTCAATATATGGTTGGCAATACAGACTGGGGTATTCCATATTTACAAAATATCGTTTTGATAAAGAATGATACCTTGCAAGCACCTATTGCGGTTCCTTATGATTTTGATCATGCAGGTATTGTGGAGGCGCCGTATGCCGGTCCCGCGCCAGAGTTGGAAATTGCTTCCGATCTCGAGAGATTATACCGTGGTTTTTGCGAAACTGATATGAAAAATTTTGCGGAAATATTTGCGTTGTTCAATCAATTGAAGGATAATATTTACAAGGTATATACCGAGTGCCCACTACTGAGTTCTTACTATATAAAATTTGCGACCAGGTACCTGGATGATTTTTATAAAACGATCAACAGCCAAAAAGCAATACAATCAGAATTTGGAAAGCCATGCAGGACTAAAATCCATGTAGAGATTAAGCCACTGAAAAAATAATAATCTTCCCGTCGTACAATCAATTTATTAAAATTAACATGCGTTAATGAAGCTGTTTTATCTTTTAATGATGTAAATTCAAATTTTAACAATAATAAAAAATTACCTGAGTATGAAAAAAATAGTTGGTTTAGTATGTTTCAGTTTGCTATACGTCCTTTCTTATAGCCAGGTCAGTAAGATTGCCGTTATTCCTGAACCGGTAAGCGTTACAGAAAATCCGGGTTATTTTTCTTTACCCGAAAATATAGTTATTGAATCAGCTACCAACCCTGAACTGAAGCAGGTTATTGCTTTCTTAAAAGATCGTTTTTCAATACCTACGGGTATTCCTGTTATGATAAAAAATAACGCTCCTGGCGCTACTATCAAATTGGTGTTGAATAAAAAAACAGATGCTGTGATAGGAAAAGAAGGCTATCATTTAATGGTTACTCCAAAAGACATACAAATCAGCGCCAACGAACCGGCAGGTTTATTTTACGGGGTACAAACGCTGGTGCAGTTATTTCCAAAAGAAATAGAAAGCGCCGTGCCGGTGAAGGATATTAAGTGGGAAGCTCCTTGCGTCAGCATTACAGATTATCCCCGATTCGGATGGCGGGGCCTGATGTTTGATGTTGCCCGTCATTTTTTTACAAAGGAAGATGTAGAGCGATATATTGACCAGATGGTGCGCTATAAATACAACCTGCTGCACCTTCATTTAACGGATGATGAAGGATGGCGCATAGAAATTAAAAGTTTACCCAGGCTAACGGAAGTGGGTGCCTGGAATGTAAAAAAGGTTGGTTATTTCGGTACGTTTTCAGTGCCCAAACCCGGTGAACCCCGCAAATATGGAGGTTTTTATACACAGGAAGATATTAAAGAAATTGTGCAATATGCTAAAGATAGATTCGTGGATATTTTGCCCGAGATAGACGTGCCCGGGCATAGCCTTGCCGCTATTACAGCGTACCCGGATCTTTCCTGTTCCGGAGGCGTAAAGAATATTGGTGTTGCATCGGGCGAAAATATTAAAGACTGGGATACCCATACCGCTTTGTATGATGATAACCTATGCCCGGCTAATGAAAATGTGTATGTTTTTTTAGACAAAGTAATAACAGAAGTGGCCCGGCTTTTTCCTTTTGAATATATTCACATGGGGGGCGATGAAACCTTCAAGACATTTTGGGAAAACAGTGATGCCATTAAAGCCCTGATGAAAAAAGAACAGTTGAAAAATATGGAAGAAGTGCAAAGTTACTTTGAAAAAAGAGTGGAAAAAATTGTGGAGTCAAAGGGTAAAAAATTTATGGGTTGGGATGAAATACTGGAAGGTGGCCTGGCTGCAAACGCAGTAGTAATGAGCTGGAGAGGAATGGCCGGAGGAATACAAGCTGCCAAAATGGGACATGATGTCGTAATGAGCCCGACCACTTTTGCCTACATTGATTATATGCAGGGTGATCCTGCCATTGAACCCCATATTTATGCCACATTACGTTTGAAAAAATCCTACGAATTCGAGCCGGTTCCGGATAGCGTAAATCCAAAATTTATTAAAGGCGGACAGGCCAACTTATGGACGGAACAGGTGTACAACATGCGGCATGCTGAATACATGACATGGCCCAGGGCATTTGCCATTTCCGAAGATCTTTGGTCACCAAAAGAAAATAAGAACTGGAATAATTTTGTTGGCCGTGTTGAAAGGCACTTTGCCAGGTATGATGTAGCGCAAGTAAAATATGCACCGAGCATGTATGATCCCATTATTAATGCGAGTGCATCGCCCGATAAAAAATTAATAGTCGATTTGGGTACAGAAATAGACGGGCTGGATATTTATTATACTTTTGACAATTCTTTCCCGGATAATTTTTATCCAAAATATACAGAACCAATTATTGTTCCCGGAGATGCCGTGCAGCTTAAACTGGTTACCTACAGAGATGGAAAACCCATAGGAAGAATGATAACGGTGCCAGTTACGGAATTACAAGGGAAGGCGGGGGAAAAGTAGCAACATTGGCATTGTATTCGGGGAAATGTATCCTAACCGTAATTTCTTTCGCCTGAATGCTATTCCGTATTAATTTTTTTATCCTTCTGCCAAGTGCTTACCTTAGACATAAAATAATAAACGATGCTGTTAAAAATGAAACCTCTTATCCTACTGTTTGTCGGTGCAATTTTATTTTCCAATATTACTTTTTCTCAAATACCCAATACCCTTACCCAAAGGGAAACCCAGCAAGGCTGGAAACTTCTCTTTAATGGAAAAGATTTAGTGGGATGGCATTCATACCAGGAAAAAATTCCCGGGAAAGCTTGGCAGGTACAGGATGGAAGTATCATGCTCAATAAGAATAACAGGAGCGTTGATAAAGACTATGCTGACCTCGTTACCGATGATGAATTTGATGATTTTGATTTCAAATTAGAATGGAAGATGCAGCCTTGTTCTAACAGTGGTGTTATGTTTTATGTGAATGAAGCCCCACAGTTTAAAAATACGTATGAGAGCGGGCCGGAAATGCAAATAGCAGATTTAGCCTGCGATGACGACGGGCGGATCCTGAAATGCAGGGCCGGTGATTTGTACGATTTGATACCTGCCGATACCGAATGGGTAAACAAAGGCGGCAAGTGGAACCAATACGAAATAAAATCAAAGAACGGGCACGTTACCTTTTTTATGAATGGTCATAAAACCATTGAAACCCAACTGTGGGATAACCATTGGCGTGAGATGATTAAGAACAGCAAATTTACAGAATGGCCGGGCTTTGGCACTTTCAAAAAGGGCCATATCTCTTTCCAGGGAACAGAAAACGGAACGCTTTGGTATCGTAATATTAAAATAAGGAAATTATAAGAGATTACACTAATTAAATCTAATTAGACAAACATGGTCAAAGGATAATGGTAAAGTAATAATAACCGGCTCCCCCGTGAGTTGGGATGAGGTTTTTTATTTCTACTAAAAATTAACCGTCATGGAAAAGAATGGAATACCGCCACAGAAGCAACTAGTCAGCCGCAAAGACTTTATTAAAAATACTGCATTAACGGCAGCAGCATTTTCTATTGTACCCCGTCATGTACTGGGTGGTAAAGGCTTTACGGCGCCGAGTGATAAATTATACATAGCGGCTGTCGGTTGTGGGGGAGAAGCGGAAAATGATATTCATCACTATGCAACGGCTCCTAAAAAAAATGCGGCGATTGCTTTTTTATGTGACGTAGATGATCGTATGGCTGCCCCGCGACGTAAAGAATTTCCAGGCGCAAAATTCTATCATGACTGGCGTGAAATGTTTGAGAAAGAAAGTAAAAATTTCGATGCAGTCTCCGTTGCGATTCCTGATCATAACCATGCGATTGTTGGGCTGAGCGCGATGAAGATGGGGAAACATTTGTACCTGCAAAAACCATTAACCCATGATATTTATGAGGCGCGTATTCTTACACAGGCTGCGGAGAAATATAAAGTAGTTACTCAAATGGGTGACCAGGGGGTTTCCTGTGATGGTATGCGAACCCTGAGAGAATGGTTTGAAGCGGGATTAATTGGCGATATACATACCGTATATAACTGGACGAACAGACCGGTATGGCCGCAGGGAATTCCATGGCCTACTGAACGTCCACCTGTTCCTAACGAATTGAAATGGGACCTGTGGTTGGGAACTGCACCGCAGACTGATTATATTGACAACCTCGTTCCATTCAACTGGCGTGGCTGGTGGAAATTTGGTACCGGCGCATTAGGCGATATGGCTTGTCATATTATCGGGCCTTCATTTAAGTTACTGGAACTCGGTTATCCAACGGAGATTACCTGCAGCGCAACAACAGTTTATTCCGGCATTTTTAAAGAAGCAGATTATCCGGAGAGTATCCCGCCATCGAGTGTGCTTCGTTATAAATTCAAATTGAAAGACGGGCGTGATCTGAAATTGTATTGGATGGATGGAGGCATTGTACCCGACCGTCCGGATGAACTCGATCCTGATGTAAATATGAATGATGCATTGGCTTTTGTACCTGAAGAAAATAGTTTTGAAGGGGGGACTATATTCATTGGAACAAAAGGAAAAGTCGCATGCGGTTGGGGCGGGAGTTATCCGAAACTGTTGCCGCTTTCATTAAATAAAGATATAAATATTCCTAAAAAATATCCGCGGATAGAAGGCGGTATGGATGGACACTGGTGGCAGTGGATTGATGCATGCATTGCAGGATATGGCAATGCAGAAGTGGATTCCCCTTTTGTAGGATATGCGGGACCGTTAACTGAAACTGTCTTAATGGGAAATTTATTATTGCGTAGTTTCAATATGCGCAATAAAGTAAAAAGGCATGATCCTGTATATGGAGATGTCGAGGATATTACTACACCAGGAAGGTATATTACCTATAAGTGGGATGGTGAAAATATGCGCATAACCAATTTTGAAGCAGCCAATCAATTTGTAAAAAGAGAATACAGGCAGGGTTGGGGCGAGCTAAAATTATAAACTAAATCAATTTTAACCCCCCCGTAAGCATCCGGTTAGCTCTCCTTTGGAGCAGGGTTGGGGGTGAGACCATGATTATGAAACGTAACTATTATATTGTAAGCCTCATCATGCTTACATTTTTTGTAATCTCATTTCTTACCAATATTATCGGGCCGTTGATACCCGATATTATTAACGATTTTCACTTAAGCCTTACCCTGGTGGCATTGCTTCCATTTGCTTTCTTTATAGCGTATGGGGTAATGTCCATTCCTTCCGGGATGCTTTTGGAAAAGTATAAAGAAAAGAAGATTATGGTTGCGGCATTTGTTGTCGCGTTCTTTGGTTCGCTTTTGCTGGCATTATTTCCGGGCTATTTAGCTGCTGTACTATCATTATTTCTTATTGGCTGCGGTATGGCCATGTTGCAGGTGGTAATAAACCCCTTATTGCGTGTATCGGGCGGTGAGGAGCACTATTCATTTAATTCCGTGCTGGCACAATTAATCTTTGGGGCGGCTTCTTTCTTAAGCCCGCTGGTATATTCTTATTTTGTGTTGAACCTGAATAAAAGTAATATTACGGAGAGCAGCTTTTTAACTACCGCCAGGTCTGTAATTCCGCAAAACCTTCCCTGGATATCTCTTTACTGGTTATTCGCGATCATATGCCTTCTGATGATACTCATCATTTTATTTTCAAAATTTCCAAAGGTGGAATTGAGCAATGAAGAGAAAGCGGGTGCATTACAGACACATGTCGCTTTGTTTAAAAACCCCGTTGTTATGTTATATTTCATTGGCATATTTTGTTATGTAGGTACTGAGCAGGGTGTTGCCAACTGGATTTCACAATTTTTATCTTCTTATCATGGCTATGATCCGCAAACAACGGGCGCCAGCGCGGTAGCTTATTTCTGGGGCTTGATGACTGCGGGTGGTGTGGTGGGTCTACTGCTTCTGAAAATAATGGATCAGCGTAAAGTCCTGGTCAGTTTTACTTTACTTGCCTTAGTATCTCTTAGTCTTGCACTGTATGGTTCGGCAAAAATTTCGCTTATTGCTTTCCCGTTAGTTGGTTTTTTCGCGTCTGTAATGTACCCGGGAATTTTTTCACTGGCACTAAATTCTGTAAAAGAACATCATGGTTCCTTTGCCGGAATTCTCGTAACAGGCATTATTGGCGGCGCGGTAATACCACTCATTATCGGCTGGCTCGGCGATCATTTTGGACTTCGTGCTGGCATGCTCTTTTTATACATCACCATGGGATACATTTTGAGCGTGGGTTTTTGGGCACGGCCTTTTATTAAAAATAAGACGATTGATCTTTTTAAGAAAGAGAAGCATGTTAGTTGAATGTTTCTTTACGTGTCGTTTCTTTTGCTGGTAGTCACCAGCTTGGAAGGCTTTGGGAAAAGACTTTTAATCCTGTCCCGGTTTATCGCCCATAAACCAATGTTCCTTATTTTTAAATAACACATTAAAAGTTGTAAATGAACCATAGATGCGTGTAATGTATTGTTGCAGGTTTACTTTCTCTTCATCTGAAAGATTTTTGCTGCTGTTGATATTTTGTTCCAGCACGCGAAGCCTGTCGCGGGCCATCACTATTTTATGAAAAAAAACATCTATAGGAATCTCTTTTGGTTTTAGGGAAGGGTCCTTTGGCTGTAATAACATCGTTCCTCCAGTCCATCGATCCCCCAGTGGAACAATTTCGCTAACGTTGCCCCATAAACGCAATATTTTTAGCAGCGATCTTTCCACATTGGAATTGGTTTCTATTTCTTCACTCACATTTTCCGGCTGAATATCATCCAGCTTATCATCTGTTTTATCAATCTCGATAATCCCTTTGTGTATGAATGAAATCAGGTAGGTTGCGTAGCGAATGCCCACGATTACGCCAGGCCCATGAATGGTATGCTGCAGTCTTGTTCCGATTCCTAATAGCGTTTGGTCCATTATTTATTTTCTTGCAATGAAATAAAAAATTTCTTGTTAATAAAGAGCGGATGCATTATTTCCCGACACCCGTTATCCACCAGGTATTGCCGAAGGGATCGGTCACTCCACCGCTTCTTCCATAGCTTTGATCTGCCATTTCAGTTACCACTCTTGCTCCGGCGTCCATTGCTTTTTTAAAAACGGCATCGGCATCTTCAACATAAATAAACATGCCGGCGTTGCGTACTGCATAGGTGTCCGTACTTTCAGCAAACATGATGGTGCTTCCGCCAATCATTATTTCAGCGTGCATAATGGTTTGTTCGTCCCGCATGGCCCTGTATGTTTCTGTAGCATCAAAAACTGTTTGCATAAATGAAATAAATTGTGCCGCACCCTTAACGATAAGATAAGGCATTACTGTCTGGTAATTTTCCGGGATTTTTGCATTTTTATCCATAAATTTTATTTTAGTAGGCAATGAACCGGGATAGAATATTTTACTATTGGATGCACTCTTTCTCCTTATGAATTTATTGTAACGACATTCTATAAATAAAAAGTAATGTATCTAAATTTACAAAAAATTATCCGGTAATTGTATCTGGACCATTTTTGGAAACAAATTCTTTCCGAAGAATTATAACCAGTATCCGGGGGATTTCATTTCTATCATTATTATCAAAATATTCTTCCATATCAACGAGCCGGAATCCGCATTTCCTGGCTGATTGAATAAAGTCAGAAATGTTATGAATAAAACAGTTTACTTCCTGTTGCCCCTCTTCATTGTCAAACCTTGCTTTGGTTCCGGAGTATTGCTTAAATGGATGCAACTCACCGATATAAACATAACCGCCGGGTTGCAGCGATTTTGAAGTTTCCCTAAATATGTGATCAAGATTATCGATGTGTTCCAATACCAGGCTGAAACTCACCAGGTCATATAATCCTTTTCCGAATGACCAGGGTCTTGTAATATCACCTCTTACAAATTGTACGTTTCCCGTTTTTATTTTTTCTTTTGCCAACGCGAGCATTTTATCCGAAAGATCTATTGCCGTTATTTGCTTTGCTTTTTCAACAAACCAAATTGTATTTTTCCCGGTGCCACAGCCAATTTCCAATACCCTGTCAAATCGAATGTTTTCCAAAGAAGCCCGCATAGCCTGCCCTTCAAGGTCCCGCGTCTTGTTTTTATTCTTGTCGTATTGTGAAGCCCAGGTATCGTAAGCCAGGTTTACATCCATGATTCGTATTTGAGTTTCGAAGTTAAAATACTTTCTCCCGATCTGCATAATTGTTTCATTTGAATGCACTGTGTAATTGGTTTTTTCTATCGGATCAATTATAGGATGACGATAATAGTTATTCACGAATCTTAATAAAAATTTCCCCCGGGAACATTACATTACAAATTATTCAATGTTTATAAATACATTTATTAAAAATTGCTGATGACGTTTCTTATTATTTTTTTAAGCATCGCCGGTCTTGTTCTTTTAATCACATGGGGTAAGATAAATCCTTTCCTGGCATTTTTAATTGTATCTATCGCCGCAGGCCTTTTGTTAGGTATTCCGTTCACCAACATTATCGGGTCTGTGCAGAAAGGTATTGGAGATACGTTAGGCTCACTGGTTATTATCATCGCACTGGGCGCCATGCTGGGCAAGTTGGTAGCGGATAGTGGCGCCGCACAAAAGATTGCGGCCGTAATGATGAAAGCCTTCGGTGAAAAATATATTCAGTGGGCGCTGGTCGTTACCGGTTTTATTGTCGGGATCCCCTTGTTTTACGGAGTGGGTTTTGTATTGCTGGTCCCGCTTATTTTCTCCGTTGTGTACCAGTATAAGTTACCGGCCGTTTATATAGGCTTACCGATGCTTGCCTCATTATCAGTTACATTTGGTTTTCTGCCACCGCACCCGGCTCCTACGGCCCTGGCTGTGCAGTTTAATGCCAGCATTGGCCTGACATTGATTTATGGACTCATCATTTCGGTACCGGCCATAATTATTGCCGGGCCTTTATTTGCAAAAACATTAAAAAATATTCATTCGGTTCCGCTGGAAACTTTTCATGGAAAAACACTGCCCGAAGAGCGTTTGCCCGGTAGCATTAGTAGTTTTTTATCGGCGCTTTTACCGGTATTTCTTCTTATGATTGCAACATTGTTGCTTCATATAGTAACCCCGGGCACTACTACCAGCAGCATAATTTCTTTCCTGGGTGAGCCAGCCGTTGTAATGATCATTGCTTTAGCAGTGGCTACCTACACGCTGGGAGTTAAGCAGGGTACTTCCATTAAAAACGTCATGTTAATTTATACCGAAGCAGTGAAAGACATTGCCATGATATTACTGATAATCGGTAGTGCAGGCGCTTTAAAGCAGGTACTCACGGATAGCGGCGTTAGTGACCAGATAGCATCGCAGCTAAATGGGGTAAACATACCACCCTTAATACTGGCCTGGATAATCGCCGCTATCATCAGGATTTGTATTGGCTCGGCCACGGTGGCGGGTCTTACGACCGCTGGTATTCTTTCGCCCGTTATCATGCACAGCCATGTCAATCCCTGCTTAATGGTACTTTCGATCGGAGCCGGAAGCCTCGCCTGTTCCCATGTAAATGATTCCGGCTTCTGGTTGTTCAAAGAATATTTTAACCTTAGCTTAAAAGATACTTTCCGGTCATGGACGCTCATGGAATCGATCATTGCTGTGGTGGGACTGGGCGGCGTATTAATTTTAAATCTCTTCGTATAATTATTTAATTTTTATTTATGGAAAACAATAGTGCTTCGCAAAATTTTGAACAAACGGGACTAACGCTTCCGCCTGCACCAACACCTATGGGTGTTTACAAACCTTTTCTTATTGATGGTAACTACCTGTATGTTTCCGGCCATGGTCCGTTGCAGCAGGATACAACTTTAATCACCGGGCGTATAGGAGAGTCTGTAAGTATGGAAGAAGGTAAACTGGCTGCCCGGCAGGTTGGCCTGGCTATTCTTTCAACAATTATTAACGGTCTCGGCAGCCTTAATAAGGTGAAGCGTGTTATAAAAGTCTTGGGCATGGTAAATTGTACAGCAGATTTTGAAAAACATCCCTACATTATCAACGGCTGCAGTGAATTATTTAAAACGGTGTGGGGAGATGACCATGGCGTTGGCGTAAGAAGTGCCGTGGGCATGGGATCTTTGCCTGGTAATATTCCCGTGGAAATTGAAGCTATGTTTGAATTGTATTAAGTGGATAAGATGACAATGAACGCAGATACGAAAAAAGAATGGTACCGGGTTAAGGATATTGATGCAGTAGATTCACCGGCATTGGTTGTCTATCGGGATAGGGTACTCGAAAATATCAATACATTGATTTCAATGATTGATGATGTGAATAGATTGAGGCCTCATGTAAAAACACATAAGTCAATTGACGCAACCCTTTTGCTGATGGCTTCGGGGATAAATAAATTTAAATGTGCCACCATTGCGGAAGCTGAGATGCTGGGAATAGCCGGGGCAGCCGATGTATTATTGGCTTATCAACCTATAGGGCCTAAGCTACAACGCTTTATTGCATTAATAAAAAAATATACCGCAACCAATTATTCCTGCCTTGTTGACAATATAGAAGCTGTCAAAGAGATAGCTGATAAGACTGTTGAAAATAACCTGGCAGTCCCGGTATATATAGATTTAAATGTTGGTATGAACCGAACAGGCATCCAACCTGGAAATCAGGCTATTGAACTATATAAAAAAGCTCAAAAATTAAAAGGAGTAGTGCCTATGGGGCTTCATGCGTATGACGGGCATATTCGTGCAATTGATTTCACTGAGCGTACACTTGCATGTGATTCCGCATTTGAAGGCGTGGTCGCGATGCAACAGCTTTTAATAAAGGATGGTTTTGCTGAACCGATAATTATTGCCGGTGGTTCACCAACTTTTCCTATGCATGCAAAAAGAAAAAACATCGAATGTAGTCCCGGCACATTTATTTACTGGGATGACGGATACCGGCGTTTATGTGAAGAGCAGCATTTTCTTACCGCGGCATTGGTAGTTACCCGTATCATTTCTTTGCCGGGTGAAACCAGGTTGTGCCTTGATCTTGGGCATAAATCTATCGCCGCTGAGAACACTTTAGATAACCGCGTTTATTTTTTAAACGCGCCGGAATTGCAATTCGTTAGCCAGAGTGAAGAGCATTTGGTAGTAGAAGCGCCACCCGGTCATTCTTATAAAGTGGGCGATGTTTTTTATGGAATACCGGTTCATATTTGTCCCACTGTAGCCTTGTATGAGCGTGCCATCGTAATAGAAAATAGTGAAGTGACGACAGAATGGAAGACAATTGCCAGGGACAGGAAGATCCATATTTGACAAAATAATTTACAACCATGTTTATAATTGACGCCCATCTTGACCTGGCCATGAATGCGATGGAATGGAACAGGGACCTTACCAGACCCTTACAGGAAATTAATGAAAGAGAAAAAGATCTAACCGATAAGCCTGACAGGGGAAACGCTACGGTTGCCTTGCCTGAATTGCGAAAAGCAAATATTGGGTTGGTGGTGGCTACTCAAATTGCCCGGTACGTTGCGCCAAACAATGCTTTGCCCGGCTGGCACTCACCTCAGCAGGCATGGGCGCAAACGCAAGCCCAGCTTGCCTGGTACCAGGCCATGGAGGAGGCAGGCGAAATGATACAGGTGAATGACCGGGCATCTCTTGAAAAGCATGTTGCTTTATGGAACGATGAAAATACCCGTTCACAAAAACCGGTTGGCTATATCCTGAGCCTTGAAGGGGCGGATTCTTTAATAACGATTGCACATCTTGAAAGAGCGTATCACTATGGGTTGCGTGCGCTCGGCCCTGCACATTACGGCCCGGGCAGGTACGCCAATGGAACCGATGCATCGGGTAGAATGGGAACAAATGGTATTGCATTACTTAAAGAAATGGAACGCCTTACCATAATTCTCGATGCCACCCATTTGTGTGATGATGCATTCTGGCAGGCGCTCGATAATTTTAACGGTTCGGTATGGGCAAGCCACAATAATGTAAGAACGCTTGTAGATCATAACCGGCAGTTTAGCGATGAACAAATAAAAGCTTTGATCGAAAGAGGTGCTGTTATCGGCGGAGCATTAGATGCCTGGATGATGGTACCCAACTGGCAGAGGGGAAGATCTACACCAAAAGAAATGAACTGTAACCTTGAAGTGATCATTGATCATTACGATCATATTTGCCAGTTTGCGGGTAATGCTTTACACATCGGCATAGGAACCGACCTGGATGGCGCATTTGGGCGCGAGCAATGTCCATACGATTTGGAAACCATTGCTGATTTACAAACGCTTCCGGCGTTATTTTATAAGCGCGGTTATACCGAAGCGGATGTGGATAATATTATGTACGGAAATTGGTTGCGTTTTTTGAGAAAGACCTGGGCTGATTAATTTCATCAATTCTTCATCACCGGCAGTTCAATATAAGTCGGATATTTTTCGGTAAAGTAGATAGTATGAGTTGCCTTGGTAAAATCACTTTCTTTTGCTTCAAAAATATTCGGTATAAATTTTTGTGGGTTACGGTCAATAACCGGGAACCATGTGCTCTGCACCTGTATCATAATTTTGTGGCCCTTTAAAAAAACATGGTTGACATCATGCAAATCAATTACAAACTCTTCAGGTTTGTTGGGAACAAGCGCTTCGGGTTTTGTAAAACTTTTTCTGAATCTTCCCCTGAATACTTCCATGGCAACCGGTAACTGGTAATCGCTCATCAAAAAATTTTCCTGATCAAAATCGGGATATACATCGATCAGTTTTACAATCCAATCTGCATCTGTACCGGTGGTACTTGCATAAAGATGGGCTATAATTTTACCGGTTACCGTTACATCTTCAGTAAGCGAATCCATTGTAAAGCTGATGACATCTGGTCTCGTATAAACAAAACGTTGATCTTCTACCTGCCAGGGTCTCCAGCGGCTTCCCTTTCCATAGGTTGCTTCAATAGGCAACGCTCTGTAAGGAACCGGGTGGGCAGGATCACTGGTAAAACTAATTTGCCCGCGGTCACTAACGGGAGCTATAAACGAAGCTTTATCCTTTGCTGAAGCATATAATTTTTTTAGAACTGCCTCTTTAGGCGGCCATGTATTATAAGTTTTCCATTGATTGGTACCTGTTTGAAAACAATAGGCTTCATCAAATTTACCGTCACCAATTCCTTTCAGGTAATAATCGAACCATTTCTTTTGCAATTCACGAAACCAAAGACCTGTGTTACTATTGAAAGATATTTTGCCGAGACTATCGCCTTTGCCACGGCCCCACTGGCCATGATTCCAGGGACCCAAAACAATATGATTTCGGTTAAAAGTATCTTTCTTCTCCATATGCGCATACATCAGTTGAGGGCCGTTAATATCTTCCTGGTCAAAATAGCCCCCCACGTGCAATTGAGGTATCTGCGGATATTTTACATAGCTGAGCGGGGAATTTTTTTGCCAGAATGAATCATAATCAGGATGCTTTACAAAATTGCTCCAGGTAGGAATTGTGTTATGAAAACATTTTTCGTTTACGTTTTTCAGTGATCCAAGCTTTACATACCAGTCAAATAAGTCAAATTGAGGAAAAGGAAAATCACTATCTGTAGTTTTATCATGCTCTACTTCATAAGTATATTCCATTCCATAACTCAAACGAAAGGCTCCGTTATGATGGAAATCGTCACCAAGGAAAAGATCGCCCATACACGCCTGTTCTGAGGCGGCTTTTAATGCAGGATGCGGATCTACAGAACCAACCAATGCCAGCCAGCCGGGATAAGATATTCCATAGATGCCTGCCTTACCACTATTGTTGGGAATATTTTTAAGCAGCCAGTCGATCGCGTCATACGTATCGGTACTTTCATCAATCGCTCCTTTTTGTGTTTCATGAATCAGGGGTTGATGAATCTGCATAGATCCTTCGCTCTTGTATTTTCCACGGATATCCTGGTATACAAAAATGTATCCTTCTTTTGCCAGGGGAAACAAATAAGACTCTTTTGAAATGGTAGTCACCGCATCACCAGGAGCAGGAAAATTTGCACCATAGGGTGTTCGTTGTATTAAAAACGGTGAGGGTTCTTTTGCATCAACAGGAGAAACAATAATAGTGAAAAGTTTTATTCCGTCCCGCATGGGAATCATTGCGCTTGTTTTTTTATAAAGGACAGCGCTATCATTTTGTGCGGTAGCAGATAAAAAAAGGCAAGCTATGGGTATAAGAAAAAGGAAATTTTTTTTCATAAAAGAGTCATTAAAAAAATAAAATTAAAATTAATGAAGTTAGCGTATGGTTGTTAAACGTTTTGCGATTTCTTACATATTGCTTTCGATAGGTTTATATAGCCAGAACTAGAGACCTATAAGACGGGAGATCTAATCCGCAGGAATTTCAAAAAAATCGGGAGATTGCAACAAAATAAAATGGAATGGCCAGGTCGAAATCTTAAAACTGCAAACTAAAAGCCGTTCCTTCCCCCAGCCTGGATTGCACCTGTATGTTTCCTTTATGTAGCATCATAATTTGCTTACATAAACTAAGTCCGATGCCGCTCCCGTTTTTCTTGGTACTGAAAAAAGGGATGAATATTTTATCCATTATTTCTTCCGACATGCCCGGGCCATTGTCGGAAACTTTCACGATAATTTTGCGATTATTCAAATTATAGGCAGATAAAACGATCCTTGGTTCGGGCACATCTTTCACCGCTTCCATGGCATTTACTATAAGATTAATGAGCACTTGTTCCACGAGGCTTGTATCGGCTTGTACAATCAGGCCCGTATCTTTTAGAACAATTTCCAATTCTATATTTTTTTGGGCTAAGGTAGGTTCCATTAATTGGTGCAGGCCTTCAAAAAGATCTCTTACATAAATTGTTTTTAAATTCGGGTTGGTAATTTTATTCAGGTTGCGGTAAGTTTCGGCAAATTTTAGCAAGCCCTCGCTGCGTCTTTTGATGGTTTCTATTCCCAATTCAAGATCATGTACTGCCGCGGATTTGTTGCTCATGTGTATCATCGATTTCTCCAACCTGTTTTTTAACGTATCTGCCAGGGAAGATATGGGCGCCACGGAATTCATAATTTCGTGTGTCATTACACTCAGTAATTTTTGCCATGCTTTTGATTCTGTTTCATCCAGGGCTTCATTGATATTTTGAAAGGCAATGAGCTTGAATTTTTTTCCTTCAGTTTGAAAAGCGGTTGCTGATAAAAGAATCTGGAAGGAACCTTTTTCAAGATGCGCCTTGGTGACCTTTCCATCGCCGGGTTTTAAGGCCATGATATCATCGTACAATAAATTATCTCTCCTGGCGAGAGAGTGAATCGTTTTTAAATAAGGAACCTGCAGCATTTTTTTCAGGGATTCATTCATCCACATTACCTCACCGCTGTCAAGCTCATACGATAAAATGCCGGTATCAATAAGCTCCAGTATTTTTTGCAGGTATTGATATTGTGTTTCTTTTTCTTTACTAATAACTTTAAAAGTGGAATTGATCTGGTTGAAACCGTCACGTAAAGTCTGCAATTCAGCAGGGGCATGCTTTACATCGAAATAACGTGAGAAATCCCGGTAATGAACTGACTCTACAAACTGTTGCAATTCTTCCTGGGCTTTGTGTTGAAAGCGATATAGTTCTACTAACTGGTAAGTAATAACAGGAGCTAATAACATCAGGTAAATATGCGGCGGCTGCACCAGGAAAAAAGATGCAGCCGTAAGTGTTACAAACAGCAGGAATATTCTTATAAATACTCTCCAGCCTGTCCGTTTAAAAATCGTATGTGGTATCACGTTAGTATAATTTTGTAAAAGGCTCTTAACAACCGCTACGGGTTATTCGCTGTAGCTTTCGGTGTCTTATTATAATTGCCTGTTATTTACTTTTTATTTTTTTCCATTGGCTCTTGCCCATTTCCTTAACGGCTACCTCACCTCCGGGATCTCAAATATCATACTTGCTTAATCTCCGGTACAAGGCCGTTCTCGTGAGTCCGAGCTCTTTAGCGGCCCGGCTGATGTTGCCGTTGTGTTTTTCGATTACGCGTAATATGGTATTTTTTTCCAGTGTACTTAAGTTAAGTTCTGCCGGCTCGGTATCTGCAGGTAACGATGATTCAATAGGTGAGAATATGATATCAGTTGCTGTTAGTTCTTCACCATCTGACATGATCACGGCTCTTTCCATGGTGTACTGCAGTTCACGTACATTACCGGGGAAAAGATATTGTCTCATTTTTTCTGTGGCTTTGGCATCAAATACCGGTTCACCTTTTAAATATTTATTTGCGTAAATGTGGGCAAAGTGTTTGGCGAGTAAAATAATATCTTCTTCTCTTTTACGAAGTGGCGGTACCACGATCTCCACTGTATTTATCCGGTAGATAAGATCTTTCCTGAAACGGCTTTCATTCGCCAGTTCGGTGAGGGGCAGGTTGGTAGCGCATACAAGGCGAATGTCAATATTAATGTGATCATTGCTTCCCAGCCGGGTCACCTGGCGGTTTTGTAAAACACTCAGCAGTTTTACCTGTTGTTGCAACGAAATATTTCCAATCTCATCCAGGAATAATGTTCCCCCATTGGCTGCTTCAAACCTTCCCGGCCTGTCGTCTCCGGCCCCGGTAAAGGCGCCCTTCTTATGGCCAAATAATTCGCTTTCAAAAATGGATTCCGTTAATGCACCCAGATCCACTTTTACAAAGGGTTTATCGGCACGAAGTGAATGTTGATGAATAGCTCTTGCTATCAGATCTTTGCCCGTGCCATTTTCTCCGAGGATGAGAATGTTGGCATCTGTGGGCGCGATCTTTTCTATTTTTAAAAAAATATTATTCATCACCTCCGATTCGCCCATGAGCTCTTTACCGATAACAGAAGCGCCCGCCACAGGAATAGTTCCCGGTGTTTTCCCCTTTGCTTTTAACGTTGCTTTTATCGTTTCTACCAGTTTCTCGTTGTGCCAGGGTTTCACTACAAAATCCGCGGCGCCTTCTTTCAATGATCTCACGGCAAGATCTATCTCGCCATAAGCTGTAATCATAATCACAGAGGCATCGGAGCCAAATTCCCTGATCTTTCTCAGCCAGAATAATCCTTCGTTGCCTGTATTGATAGAACTGGTAAAATTCATGTCCAGCAAGATCAGGTCGAAGGTTTGTTTGGATAAAAGCCAGCGGAGGTTTTCAGGGTTTTTTTCTGTAACTACTTCTTTCACTTCCGTTTTTAATAACAAACGTACGGCCGTTAAAACATCTGTATCATCATCAATAATTAATATACTCGCATTCCGTAACAGCATGATATAAAATTGTATAAATAAATAATAGTAATAAATTTATTTTTGTTTAGTAAGATTAGCTGGTTTTTACTTAAATAGAACAGTTTTTCTTTAAATTTTTACACCAGGTTTATCAGCATCGTATTGTTTTACAAGTTGCCGACTACACACCAACTGCAATTATACCATAAATACAAAAGCATGGCAATTAATTTTTTACGTAATGCGAAGTACCGGGACTGTATCAAAAGCGTACACCTGCTGTATCAGTAACGACCATTTTCGTAGATATTATAAATGTAACCTATTGAGTATCATAACCGTCAAACAATGGCATTGTGTTGATAGTATATGCCATGAAAGTAAAGATGATTTTCTCATTTTAGTGTTAAAAGGCCACCGGGTAAAACCGGTGACCTTCTTTTAAAAAAATTAAAATTAAATATTTACCGTGGACAGAGTTATTGCAAAAAAATATTGGTCTAAAAAAAGAATCCTGACTATTGCCGGAATTGTTGGCATCGTTGCCTTAATATCTTTGAGTTACTATTTCACTTCGGGTAAAAGCAAGCTGAATGTAGATACAGAAAGAATTACTATCAGCACCATTACCAAAGGAGCATTCCAGGAAAAAATTCCCGTGAACGGCATTGTATTGCCACTTACCACCATTTATTTAGATGCGGTAGAAGGTGGCCGCGTTGAGGATAAATATGTGGATGATGGAGCCATGATGACGAAGGGCCAGCCCATTTTGAAATTATCTAATACTGATCTTCAATTAAGCCTGGTAACGCAGGAAACCAATGTGTATAATTTGGTTACACAAATGCAAATTTCAAAAAATGCTGCGCAACAAAATACCGTAGGCAAACTCAACCAGATGACCGATGTTGAAAGCCAGTTAAAGGAAGCCGAGCGGATCTATAAATTAGATAAGCACTTGTATGAACAAAAAGCCATTGGTTCACAGGAATACGAGAAAGCCCTGAATGACTATAATTATTATAAACAAAAGGAAAAGCTTACAGAACAAATTCTTCAGCAGGATTCTGTATCTAATGAGCAGCAATTAAAGCAGGCTAGGCAATCGTATGAAGGCTCGCAAAATGCATTGGAAGTAATGAAGCAAAAAGTGGGCGACCTTATAGTAAGAGCGCGAATTGACGGGCAGTTAACTTCCCTGGATGCAGAAGTGGGACAATCAAAAAATAAAGGCGAAAGGCTGGGGCAGATTGATGTGTTGGATGGTTATAAAGTAAGGGTAGATGTTGATGAACACTATATTTCCAGGATTTTTTTAGGACTTACCGGTACTTTTGATTTTGCAGATACCACTTATAAATTGGTGATAAAGAAAGTATATACACAGGTAACTAACGGTCGTTTCCAGGTAGACATGGAATTTGTTGGTAAGGTACCAAAAGGTATTCGCCGCGGGCAAACGTTGCAAATATATTTGGCGTTGAGCGATGAAACCCAGGCGGTTTTGTTGCCGAAAGGCGGCTTTTATCAGCAAACAGGGGGTAACTGGATTTTTAAAGTAAGTGAAAATGGGAAAACTGCTTACCGGGTTGATATCCAGCTTGGCCGCTACAACACCGATAATTATGAAGTATTGCAGGGATTGAAGCCGGGCGAAAAAGTGGTTACTTCCAGCTATGAAAATTATGGAACCATGCAGGAGTTGGTGTTGTCGAAGTGAGTTTTGCTGGCTTCTCTTCCAGATCTCACGCTTCAAAAAATTGCGCATATTATTATACTGAATGTTAAAAATTGAAACATAATAAATTAAAATTTTAAAATCAAGTTAGTGACTCAAGCTCAAAGCTCAGGGCTCACAACTTTATTAAATCAACCGTTATGAAAAAAATATTCTTATACCGGCTTATTGCACTGGTATCCTTGTGCCTTTCATCGCTATTAATTAAAAGTGAAAATACTATGTGTACTCTTCAGTGCTCCTCGATTTCTACATCTGCAGTATCGCAGGAAAATTTACTATTTGATACTAACGAAAATTTGTTTTATCATGAAGACGGACTTTTTATTAAAATTTGAAAAAAAAGATTTAATCTAAAAAACAAAAACAATGATCAAAATTTCTGAGCTCGAAAAAATTTACCGCACTGAAGAAGTGGAGACGGTGGCATTGAACAAACTTTCTTTTGAAGTAAAACAGGGAGAATTTGTTGCGGTTATGGGACCTTCCGGTTGCGGAAAATCTACTCTCCTGAATATTGTTGGATTACTGGATGATCCTGATGATGGAAGTTTTCTGTTTAACGGCATTGAAGTTGCCGATTTCAACGAACGCAAAAGAGCTGACATGCGTAAGAAAAATATCGGATTCGTTTTCCAGAGTTTTAATCTTATTGATGAGTTGACCGTTTTTGAAAACGTGGAACTGCCGCTAATTTACCTGGGCGTAAAAAGTGATGAAAGAAAACAACGGGTAGAAAAAGTATTGGATAAAATGCAGATCATGCATCGCCGCAATCACTACCCCCAACAATTAAGTGGTGGCCAGCAACAACGTGTAGCGGTAGCAAGAGCTGTAGTTAACAATCCCAAATTAATATTGGCCGATGAACCTACAGGAAACCTTGATTCATCTAACGGTAACGAAGTAATGCAGTTATTAACTGAGCTAAATGAAAATGGAACTACCATCATTATGGTAACCCATAGTGAGCATGATGCCCGATACAGCCATCGCATCATTCGCATGCTGGATGGACAAACTGTAACTGAGAATATTTTGATATAGATCCTTACCCTTTCCAAAAAAATAAGAGGAAAACACATAATCAATTATGCGAAATTGATAATGATACAACTATTGCCATTTTGATCTTTAAGCCAGGTAACTGTCGATTATGTTCAAAAATTATTTAAAAATTGCTCTCAGAAATTTATCGCGACATAAAGGATACGCGGCCATAAACATTATTGGTCTCGTACTAGGGCTTGCTGCCTTTTGGCTCATTACTTTAAACGTTGCCGATGAACTGAGTTATGACCGGTACAATACCAATGCAGATCGGATTGTACGTGTAGCACAGCATGCTTCATGGGATGGCGGAAATTTAAACATAGCGCTTACGTCTGCTCCTTTTGCCCCGGCTTTAAAAGCAACGTATCCTGAAATTGAAAGTACTGTTCGTATTGATCCGGAAGGTGGCGGAATTATTACCTACCAGGACAAAAAAATAAAGGCCGATGATATTATTTTTGCAGACAACAGCCTTTTAAAAATATTTACCTATCACTTTTTATACGGCAATGCGGCAACGGCATTGACTAATCCCAAATCCATAGTCATTACAGAAGGCCTTGCCGGTAAAATATTTGGTTCAACCGATAATGCCATTAATCAAACTATTTATTTTGATAATACTGATGCCTGCACGGTAACAGGAGTTATACAAGATATACCGGGTAATTCGCATTTACGATTCAGCGGCGTTCGCCCGCTACCAGCCAATTATACTGAGAACTGGCAAAATAGTCACCTGTATACGTACCTGTTACTTAAAAACGCTGCGAACTATAAACAACTTGAAAATAAACTTCCGGATTTTGCTGCAAAGACTATTCAAAAGGAAATGGGGGTAAAAGATTACCGGATGGAGCTACAACCGCTTACTTCTATTCATCTGCATTCCAATCTCGGTTACGAAATAAGCGCCAACGGCAGTATCAGCCGCGTATATATTTTTATAGCAATTGCTTTACTGATTCTCATCATTGCTATTATTAATTATATGAACCTGTCTACCGCTCGGTCTTCTTCACGGATACGTGAAATCGGCGTTCGCAAGGCAATCGGTTCCGGCAGGGGACATCTTGCCGGAATGTTTATTTCGGAAGCCGTTGTCGTTACCATGATTGCTGCAACCATGGCGACTGTGCTGGTGAATTTTGCGCTGCCTTTTTTTAACCAGCTTAGCGGGAAACAAGTGACCATCTGGCGTTTTGGTATGGCCAACACATTGATTTTGCTGGCGGGCTTTTCCCTGTTGACGGGTGTCATAAGCGGTATATACCCCTCCCTGTTTCTTTCCCGCTTTAAAACAATTCCCGCGCTTAAAGGCGAGTTGGGTAATGTGGCCGGCAATATCGCGTTTCGTAAATCGCTCGTGGTTTTCCAGTTTGTAATAACGGTGATAATGATTGTCGGTTCTGTTACCATCTACCGCCAATTGCAATATGCCTTGCACACCGATATTGGATTTAATAAAGACCAGGTGCTTACTTTTCATATCAATGATAGAAACGTGCGGAGCCAGGTGCCGGCGTTAAAAACACAATTGTTGCAAAGCCCGTTAATAACCGGGGTTGCCGCAGCAGGTAACCCAATAGGTAATAATGATTTGGGAAGTTCCGGTTACCGGTTTGAGAAAAATGATGGTGTAGTTTCAGATAATTCAAAAATGGTACAGCAATTAATGACCGATGCGGATTACCTGCAGACGATGGAGATCAAAATAATACAGGGAAGAAACTTTTCGGAGGCGATCCCCTCGGACCGGATCAACGCTGCAGTAGTAAACGAAACCATGGTGCATGAATTGGGCTGGAAAGAGCCCATTGGCAAACAACTCTTCAAAGAAGGTAACAAAGACGAGGAAACAATACCGCTAAAAGTAATAGGAGTGGTAAAGGATTTTCATACATATTCTTTGCAGCATAAAGTAGAGTCCCTCGTAATGATCATGCCGCCCAATGCGAAAGAAAAGGATAATCTGTATGTAAAAATTGCTAAAGGAAAAATACCGGAAGGGCTTGCTTATATCAAAAAAATTTACGCGCTTTTTGATAAAACAGATCCGGTAGAATATCATTTCCTGGATGAGAATTTTGCGAAGCAATATGCATCAGAAGAGAAGCAGGGACAAATGGCGTTTATTTTTTCCCTGCTGGCTATCATGATTGCATGCCTGGGCCTCTTTGGTCTTGCGGCTTTTAGTGCGCAACAACGGACGAAAGAGATAGGCATCCGTAAGGTGTTGGGCGCCAGTGTTACCGATATTGTTCAGATACTTTCAACAGATTTTTTAAAATTGGTATTGATCGCAACGATCATGGCTATTCCCATATCGTGGATTGTCATGAACAAATGGCTGATGGACTTTGCCTATCGTATTACTATGAGTTGGTGGGTGTTTGTCATTGCAGGAATCACGGCCCTGTTGATTGCCTTAATAACGGTGGGGTTACAGGCAATAAAAGCAGCATTGGCCAACCCTGTGAAGAGCCTGCGGGCAGAGTAAGGATGTCCCAACTATTCACAGGAAAGGAGTTAAAAAGGTTCATACATTGAAAGGATATCAATTTTATAATGTTTAAATCGTTCCTCACCGGAGGAATAAGCAGGAGGCAGTATGTTTAAAAATTATTTTAAAACAGCATGGAGAAGTTTATGGAAAAATAAGTTCTACTCAGTTATAAATGTGTGTGGTTTAGCAGTTGGGTTGGCTACCGGCATCATGTTGTTGCTATGGGTGCAAAATGAATTAAGCTTTGATAAGTTTAATAAAGAATACAAAAATATTTACCAGCTTAGCACTCATTTTAGCAATAGTGGTGGAGACAAGGTCTGGAGTGGTGTTCCCGGCCCCCTGGCCGTTTATGCAAAATCAATTCCTGGAGTAAAATCTATTGTACGGATACAAAGCGAATTCGATCAAAATATTTCTAACAGCGAGCGCACCAAAATATTTGACGGCAATAAAATTGCTTATGTTGACAGCGGTTTCTTTTCAATGTTTAATTACAAACTGGTTGAAGGAAATTTTGCTACCGCTTTCCCTAATATAAATTCCGTTATTATAGCGCAATCCACTGCACAAAAGTTTTTCGGCACTGGAGAAGCCATTGGTAAAACCATCGGGTTTAGAAAAGAACTCTTTACCGTAACCGGCGTTTTACAGAATTTCCCGGGAAATTCTACTCTTCAATATGACGTCGTTTTCCCCATGGCTTATTATGGCAAGCAATTTACCACGTGGGGCGGAAATGGCGATTGGAAAACAATTGATGAAGACCTTGGTGATTTTGCCTTTAACACCTTTGTACAACTGCAGCCCGGTGCCAGCTTGATAAAAACGGGGCAACAGCTTTCAACTGCCTACAAAAAAGCAAGGAACGGCGATACCAATGCAGACTACCAGTTACAGAACCTGGCCGACATTCATTTGATAGGCCCGGATGGAAACACTTCATCATTAAGAATGGTGCAGATATTTATGCTGGTGGTGATTTTATTATTGGCAATAGCGAGTATCAATTATGTAAACCTGTCAACAGCCCGTTCACTGGTAAGAGCCAAAGAAGTGAGCATCCGCAAGATGGTAGGCGCTAAAAAGCAGCAACTATTTTTCCAGTTTATTACTGAAACTTTTTTATTGTTTTGTTTTGCTATTGCCCTGTCAATTATCTTAATATTCCTGTTAACCCCTTTATACAATAGCATTTCCGGTAAAAATTTGTCGTTTGATATCTCAGATACAGGAGTGTTGAAAGTGTCTGCCATGGCTATCTTCGGCACGCTGATCGTGTCAAGCGTTTATCCCGCCATCTTATTATCTTCTTTCAAACCAATTGAAGCCTTGAAGGGAAAAATTTCATCTGGTATTGGTATTGCTGCGCTGAGAAAAGGCCTCGTTGTTTTTCAATTTTCTATCTCTGTGATATTGCTGGTATGCACCATCATTATGAGCAACCAGTTGCATTTTATAAAGAATAAAGATTTGGGTTATGATAAGAATTATGTTTTCTCCGTACCGCTTACCCAGGAGCTAACGGAACACATAGACGCAGTAAAAGCAGAGCTGAAAAAACAATCCGGTATTTTAAATGTTGCGGCATGTGATGCCTATAGTTTTTTTGATATTAATGGCGAAACCGGTGATTTGGATTGGCCGGCTAAGGCATCGAATAGTAATGTTACGATAACCCAGTTATGTGTGGATAAAGATATAATTCCTACCATGAAAATCAAGCTTATTGAAGGGCAGAACTTTTCGGGTGCGCCTGCCGATAGTTCTCACTTTGTGTTGAATGAGGCCGCCGTAAAAATGATGCAACTGAAGCCGCCGTATGTTGGGCAACAGCTTTCACTTCATGATCAAAAAGGCACCATAATTGGTGTTACGGAAGATTTTAATTTTCAATCTTTGAAATTAAAAATAAAGCCATTGATATTTTTTACCTTCTGGAAAAGCCGCAATATTTTATATGTACGCACAACAGCCGAAAATGCCGGGCAGGCCATAGCTTCGGTACAGGGTCAATATAAAAAATATGCAGGCAATACTCCGTTCAGCTATTATTTTTTAGATACAACTTTTGATGCGCAATACAAAACAGATCAACATGCCGGCACTTTATTTAACGTATTTGCAGGTATTGCGATCTTCATTTCGTGCCTTGGTTTATTTGGGTTGGCAACATATACAGCACAGGTAAAATTTAAAGAGATCGCCATTCGTAAGGCATTGGGGGCAAGCGTTACCGGTATTGTACAATTAATAAGCAAAGATTTTTTAAAGTTGGTAATCATAGCCATCATCATTGCTATACCGGTAGCGTGGTGGGCCATGAATACATGGTTGGATGGCTTCGCATTCCGTGTAGATGTTTCATGGTGGATTTTTGCTATGGCGGGCATTATAGCTTTACTGATCGCACTATTAACCATTAGTTTCCAGGCTATAAAGGCGGCCATGGCCAACCCGGTGAAATCTTTAAGAGCAGAATGAGAAAAATGATTCCGGGCACCGAAGCCATTAACAATTAAATGAAAAATAAATCGAAGATATTCTTCACAATTCATATTTAAATACATACTATGCGCCAGCTAAAATTTTATATCATACTGTCTGTCCTGTTTGGTTACCAGGCAACGTTTGCCCAAACAACCACTCCTGTGGATCATTTTGATAAAGCCATCATAAGCCCACATGTGCAGGTAACTTTTGTAGAAGGAAATGAAGAAAGCGTAACCATAGAGAATAACACGGCAGGTAGCGACAAACTAAAAATAGAAGTAAATAATAGAACCCTTCGTATTTATTTATATGGCGCAAAAGAGGTTACAAAAAACGCCAAAGCGTATGATAACGGTTATAAGGAAAAACAGCCCCTCTATAATGGAACAGTTGTTACAGCCATCGTAACCTATAAAACATTGGATAATCTTTCCATACGGGGCGAAGAAACCATTGTTTGTAAAAGCCCTTTGAAAGGCGATAGATTCAAATTAAAAATATACGGCGAATCCGATGTCATTTTAAATGAAGTACACCTCGGAGAATTGCAAACTACTTTATATGGTGAAAGTCTTTTAGAAATTAAATCGGGCGATATAAAAAATCAACGATACACGGCTTATGGTGAGAGCAGGGTAAACAGCCTCGGCATCAATGGAAATACATCAAGGATAACATCCTATGGCGAGTCTGATTTTAAATTGAATGTTGCTGATGCCATAAAAATAACATCTTACGGTGATGCCAATTTAAATTACCAGGGAAATCCTGTAATCACTAAAGGGTTACATATAGGCGATGTGCATATTGATAAAATAGATTGAGAAAATATAGATTGTTTGAGCTATAGGAAGTAAGAAAATTATTTAGTAGCAGAGCAAGTACAATATATGTTCAAAAATTATTTCAAAACAGCCTTTCGAAATCTCTGGAAAAACCGGGGATATAGTTTTTTAAATAATGGTGGGCTTGCCATTGGCATTTCATGCCCGGTTTAATATTTTTGTCTTCTGTATTATCGCTTTCTCCATTACCTGGTGGATGCTGATGGACAATGTTATTAAGTTAAGCAAATGACTGTATAATGTAATAAACATGTCAGATAAATAGGGTAATAAGGTTGCTCACTGTTACCTTAAACTTTTCTACTAAGGTTTGCATCCAAACCTTGGTAGAAAACCGACCCCGATTTTTGTAAACCTTATTACGTTATTCTTAACTTAATGACATTGTGCTGAAGGACTGGCCGAATGTTTATTCTTACCGGGTAAACATCGGCTGGGCCTTTTTTGCTCCCGCGTTCACTATCGGACACAAAACTGTTCATTATCGTACACCTGTAATTTTGTAATCTTAATAAACCTTTGCGGGTAAAGGATTTTTAAATTGGCACACCTGTTGACCTCCTATCAATACTTCAACATCAACCTGGTTTTAATTTTATTTTACTAACAAAGTACCGGATAGTGAATTTAAAAACTCATCTGTCACCTGAGATTTATTTTTATCTATTCCGGATTATCTAAAAAAAATTATCATGATCAGGCATTATCTCAAATCTGCGTTCAGGAATATATTAAAGCAAAAAATCTATGTCATTGGTATATTGACGGCATTGCAACGGGCATTGCTGCCCGCCGGGTGGACCTCTTAAAAGTTTAAAAGTGAATAATAGACAAGCGCTACCAAACATCGATAAATAAATAACTACTAAAAATTATTCTACAATGTTTAAAAATTACGTCAAAATATCCTTCAGGAACTTATGGAGAAATAAGGCTTTCTCTGCTATAAATATTTTTGGCTTGTCTATTGGTATTGCTACCTGTTTGCTCATTATGCTGTTCGTGCGCAATGAATTAAGCTATGACCGTTTCAATAAAAAAGCGGATCAAATGGTTCGCGTGGTTTTTCGCGGAACAGTTGATGGACAAAAAATGAAAGAGGCCAATGTAATGCCTCCTGTCGCACAAACATTATTGTCCAATTTTCCTGAAGTAAAGGAAGCTACCCGCTTGCAGAGAAGCGGTTCACAAATTATAAGTTACGGAGATGAGAGCTTTAAGGAAGATGGATTTGCGTTCGTTGATCCCAATTTTTTTGAAGTATTTACTCTTCCATTTATTACCGGAAATGCTGCCAACGCTTTGTTACAGCCAAACACGATAGTAATAACGAAAGCGATTGCCAATAAATATTTCGGCAACCAGGATCCTCTTGGAAAAATACTGGCGATTAAAGGCGCCACTACAGGGTTTAAAATTACCGGTGTCATAGATAAGATTCCGGAAGACTCCCATTTCCATTTTGATTTTTTTGCTTCTTTGGAAAATGTGCCTGACGCCAAATCGACTTCATTTATGACATCAGGATACAACACATACCTGGTGCTGCAAAAGGGCTATGACTATAAAAAGCTGGAAGCTAAATTACCCATGGTTGTTGATAAGTATATGGGCCCTCAATTTCAACAAGGCTTCGGAATGAGCTTAGCTGAATACCGCAAAAAAGGGAATGACATTGGTTTGTTTTTACAACCGCTCGGGGATATTCACCTGCACTCTGATTTTACCAATGACCTGGAACCCGGGGGAGATATCCGTTATGTGTATATATTCAGTGCTATTGCGTTTTTTATGTTGTTGATTGCCTGTATCAATTTCATGAACCTGTCAACAGCAGGCGCGGCTAAAAGAGCAAGGGAAGTCGGCATTCGCAAAGTACTCGGTTCCCTGAAGCCTGAATTGATTAAGCAATTTTTAGTGGAATCCGTTTTCCTTACTGCCTCCGCATTTTTGATCGCGGTGGTATTGGTGCTCATTGCCCTGCCGTTCTTTAATAATTTTACCGGCAAAGATTTACACCTGGGCCTTACATCGAACCCATTGATAGTGCCTTCCCTTTTATTTTTTGTATTGATCACAGGTATTTTCGCCGGCACCTATCCCGCTTTTTTTCTTTCTTCCTTTAAACCGGTTACCGTGCTTAAAGGAAGATTTAGTTCCGGCAAAAAAAGCATTGGATTACGAAGCGCCCTGGTAGTTTTTCAATTCTTCATCTCTATCATCTTAATTGTAAGTACCACGATCGTTTATAAACAACTTAGCTACATTCAAAATGTAAAATTGGGTTACGATAAAGACCAGGTAATGGTGCTGCCCGAAACCTATCTCCTCGGTAAAAACCAGGAAGCATTTTATCATAAAATTTTGCAGGATCCGCGGGTTATACATGTGAGTGTTTCCGGTTATTTGCCGGCGGGGGATAGTTACGGGAATAATTTTTTTATTTATCCCGGCAATAACAACGCTCAATTGGTAAAAACCCTGCGGTATGATGTAGACGAAAATTACCTGGCAACGTTGGGTATGAAGATGGCTTATGGAAGAAATTTTTCCAAAGAATTCGGCACGGATTCTTCCGGGATAATTTTAAATGAAACCGCTGCCAAAGCGCTTGGCTGGGATAAAGATGCGTTGAACAAAACAATTTCAAGGCGGGATAACGATGGCTCCGAAAGCAGGTATCATGTAATTGGTGTTGTAAAAGATTTTCATTTCAAATCATTGCACGAACTGATTTCACCACTCGTAATGGTACTGACTAAAGGCGCCGGAACGATGATCGTAAAAGTAAAAACGAAAGATATCGCGGGCTTGCTTGCCACTATGAAAAAAGACTGGACTTCGTTTGCTCCGGAGGGCCCGTTAAATTATTCATTTCTCGACGATCGTGTCAATCAAACCTATGAAGCGGAACACCGGGTGGGCACTATCCTGGGTGCTTTTGCAGGGCTTACCATCTTTATCGCATGTCTCGGATTGTTTGGCCTGGTAACCTTTACCGCGGTGCAGCGCACAAAGGAAATAGGGATACGTAAAGTATTGGGAGCAAGCGTTTCGGGAATTGTGCAGCTTTTGTCGAAAGACTTTTTAAAATTAATATTGGTAGCCATCATCATAGCGACACCTGTTGCCTGGTGGGCCATGAGCAAATGGTTACAGGATTTCGCCTATAGAATTGATATTGCCTGGTGGATGTTTGTGCTCGCTGGTTTGGCTGCCATTTTAATTGCATTAATCACCATTAGTTTCCAGGCAATAAAAGCAGCGGTGGCAAACCCGGTGAAGAGTTTGAGAACGGAATAATTATCGTGAAATTTGAATCGTCAATCATGAATAGATAAATCAGACATCATTAAATCATCTTTTATGTTTAGAAATGATTTCAAAATCACATTGCGCAATCTCTGGAGAAATAAAACCTACAGCCTGCTCAACAATTTCGGGTTAGCATTGGGCATTGCCTCCAGTTTACTGATTATACTTTGGGTGCAGGATGAAAGAAGTGTTGATGCTTTTCATGAAAACAGCAATCAACTTTATACCATTTTTGAGAAGCAATATTATGATGGTAAAAAGGAAGCCACTTATTCAACACCGGCATTGATGGCAGATGAATTGAAAAGAGTTTTGCCTGAAGTGCTGTATGCAAGCGGCTATTCAAAAACAAACCTCAACACTTTTGAAGCCAACAATAAAATAATTAAAGAAGCAGGTAATTATGCAGGCGCTGATTTTTTTAAAATGTTCAGCTACCGATTGCTGCAAGGCAATGCGCAAGCTGCATTAAATACAACAACAGGTATAGCTGTTTCAAGAAAAATGGCACAAGATTTTTTTGGAGACCCGGAAAATGCTATAGGCAAAATAATCCGTTTTCAAAATCAGAAAGATTTAAAAATAACAGCTGTGTTTGAAAACCTTCCTGCTGCCGTTTCTGATAAATTTGATTACATCATTAACTGGGATAGTTTTCTTGAAGAGCATAGCTGGGCAAAAGATTGGGGCAATAATGCAACTGAAACTTTTATTATGCTGCGCAGTGATGCTCATGCTTCAAAAGTAAACACACAGCTTACACATTTTCTGGATAACTATAACAAAGACCAGGGTAACGGTTTTCGGATAGAATGCAGCATGCAGCGTTTTGATGACATGTACCTTCACTCCAATTTTAAAAATGGCGAGATAGCAGGCGGTCGAATAGACTATGTAAATCTTTTCAGCATTGTAGCTTTATTTGTTTTATTGATCGCCTGCATCAACTTTATGAACCTTACTACTGCACGTTCTGTAAAGAGGGCAAAAGAGATTGGTGTGCGCAAAGTTGTTGGCGCTATGCGTTCTGCTATCATACGACAGTTTATGGCAGAAGCTATAATGATTTCTTTTTTTGCTGCTATCCTTGCTTTGCTCATTGTATTTATTGCGCTGCCTGCATTTAACAGTTTTACCGGTAAGCAAATTCAATTGCCCCTTCATGATATTTCTTTCTGGTTAAGTCTTCTTGCGGTTATACTTATTACAGGGGTTATTTCCGGCAGTTATCCTGCATTATTGCTTTCATCATTTAACCCTGTTAAGGTGCTGAAAGGCAAATTTAATTTTAGTAACAGCAGCATATTATTCCGCAAAGGCCTGATAGTATTTCAATTTATACTTTCAGCAATATTTATAACAGCAACCATCATCATATCAAGGCAGTCAGACTATATTCAAACAAAAAATTTGGGCTATAACAGGGATAATCTTTTGTACATAACATTAGAAGGTGAACTTGCGGGCAAATACAATTTATTTAAAGCCGAAGCTGCTAAAGTGTCTGGTGTGCAATTTATCACCCGCATGTCTGATGCGCCAACTGATATTAATAGTTCAACGGGAGGTGTTCAGTGGACGGGCAAAGATCCTAATTTGAATGTACAGTTTACAGCCGTTTCTGTTGGTTATGATTTTGCAAAAACGATGGATGTAAAAATGCTGCAGGGGCGTGATTATTCTAAAGACTTTTCATCAGATTCTTCTGGATATATACTTAATGAAGCAGCCGTAAAAAAGACTGGATATAAAGATGCGCAAGGCAAGCCATTAACGCTATGGGGAAATAAAGGAATCATTATAGGCGTAATGCAGGATTTTCATTTCAATTCACTACATGTTGCCGTAAAGCCAATGATATTGCATTTTGAAGAGCAGGATGATGGTGGTGTTGCCCTCGTAAGAATTAAAGCAGGTAAAACTAAACAAGCTTTGACAGGATTAGAAACAATTTGCAAAAATATCAACCCGAAATTTCCATTCACGTATCTGTTTTCAGATGAGTCGTACAGCAAATTATATAAGAGCGAACAGATAGTTGGTAAGCTGTCAGATTTATTTGCAATGCTTGCCATTTTTATTTCATGTCTTGGCTTACTAGGACTTTCCATTTTTACGGCGCAGCAGCGTATAAAAGAAATAAGCATAAGGAAAATTTTAGGCGCTGGTGTTGGTTCATTGTTCGTTTTACAATCAAAAGAGTTTTTAAAGCTTGTTATTATTGCCTGTTTGATTGCATTGCCTGTTGCCTGGTATTGTATGAACAAATGGCTGCTGAATTATGAATACCGAATCACTGTTACCTGGTGGATGTTTGCAATACCTGCGTTAATGGCAATTACGATTGCTTTAATAACGGTAAGTTTCCAGGCAATAAAAGCAGCAATAGCAAACCCGGTGAAGAGTTTGAGAAGTGAATAAAACTATTTTAAATTTAAAATAATAAGATCATGATAAAAAACTATTTCAAAATTGCCTGGCGTAATCTCCGGAAGAATAAAACTTTCTCCTTTATTAATATAGCGGGATTATCTATTGGTGTTTCCGCGTTCCTGCTAATTGCATTATATGTAATGGATGAACTAAACTATGATAGATACAACGCTCATGCTAACCAGGTTTACAGGATCGACAACCACGTCACATTTGGCGATTTTTCTTATGATGGAGCACAGGCACCTGCAATTATGGGTCCGGCCTTTGCAAAAGATTATCCGCAAATTGAGCATTATGTGCGGTTTCAAAAACATAACGATTTTGTAGTTAAGCATGGTTCAGAAAATCTTCAGGAAGATGAAGCAGTGTACGCTGACTCTTCGTTGTTCCAGGTATTTTCTTTACCCATGATTGCCGGTGACCCAAATACGGCTTTAAAAGAACCCCACTCGTTAGTCATAACAGAAAGCACAGCCAAAAAATATTTTAACAACGTTGATGTTCTCGGAAGAACCCTCGTCTTAAATACAAACGATAATTATAAAATTACCGGGGTAATAAAGGATGTTCCCGAACAATCTCATTTTCATTTTGATTTCTTCTTTCCGATGTCAGAAGCGGAGCAAAGCAGGGATGGGACCTGGTTTAACAGTAATTTTCAAACCTACTTACTTGTCCGGCCCGGTACAGATATAAAGCATTTAGAAAAGCAGTTAAATAAAACATTAATGGCCGGTGCGAGCCCACAATTTCAAGGTATCTTAAATATGAGCAGAGATCAATTTGAGAAAGCCGGTAATTCTTTGCACGTAAATCTCAGGCCCCTTACGAATATACACCTGCATTCCAATATAGAACATGAATTGGGCACAAATGGAAGCATTCAATATGTGTATATTTTCTCTGCAATAGCCATTTTTATTTTACTTATTGCATGCATCAACTTTATGAATCTTTCAACTGCACGCTCTGCGAATCGTGCAAAAGAGGTAGGCGTGCGCAAAGTACTGGGCAGCCTCCGCAATACTTTAGTGATGCAATTTCTTACAGAATCTGTATTTGTGAGTTTTATTTCTTTCATGTTAGCCATAGGAATTGTATGGCTCGTGTTACCGCTTTTCAATGAGCTTGCCGGTAAAAATATCAGTGGGGTATTATTGCTGAATCCGTTGGTAATATCAGGCGTTTTATTGCTCATGCTTGTAGTAGGTTTTATTGCAGGTAGCTATCCGGCTTTTTTCCTTTCGTCATTTCAGCCAATTGAAGTGTTGAAAGGAAATGTATCGAGAGGCTTTAAAGGAGCATTTATAAGAAACGCCCTGGTAGTTTTTCAATTCTCTATTTCCATTGTATTAATGATCGGGACAGTGGTAATTTTCAACCAGCTCAATTACATCCGTAATAAAAATTTGGGATTCAATAAAGAACAGGTTTTACTACTTCAGAATACCTATGCATTAAACATACAGGCAAAGGCATTCAGGAATGAATTGCTGCAAATGCCAGGGGTAAAGAACGTAACCATTTCCGGATTTCTTCCGGTAAGCGGCAACAGGGGAGAAAGAGGATTTGTTACAACGCCGGTATTTGATAGCAAGAATTTTACATTAATGCAGCAATGGGCGGTTGATGAACATTATATCCCTACGTTGCAAATACATTTGAAGAGCGGTAGAAATTTTTCTGAGCAGTTCCGTGCGGATTCGGACGCAGTTATCATTAATGAAGCCGCTGCAAAAATTTTGGGAAGCGGCAACCCGTTGAATAAAAAATTGTACGAGATGAAAAGTCTTAAAACAGGAGAGTTGCTTGCGGACAATGTTATTGGTGTCATCAGTAATTTCAATTTTAATTCTTTGCATGAACAGGTAACCCCACTGGTGTTGAAGCTCCAGGCAGACAATGGAAGCATCGCGGTAAGAATTAATACCAGTGGCATTGCCACTCTTTTAGAACAAATAAAATCAAAATGGAAAATGATGGCCCCATCACAGCCTTTCAGTTATTCTTTTCTCGACGAAGAATTTAATAAACAATATAAAGCTGAGCAACGTACGGGCACTATTTCTATGATCTTTTCAATTCTTGCCATTCTTATCGCATGCCTTGGATTATTTGGGTTGGTTACGTATGCAGCGGAACAACGCGTTAAGGAAATTGGGATACGAAAAGTATTGGGCGCAGCCATTCCGGATATTATGAGCATGCTCTCTAAAGACTTTGTGAAGCTAATACTAATATCCATTTGTATAGCATCGCCTGTCGCCTGGTGGATGATGAACAGGTGGTTGCAGGATTTTGCATACCGCGTAAATATTTCGTGGTGGATTTTCGCGGGAACCGGCCTGCTGGTTTTATTGATTGCATTAGTTACTTCTGTGTTCCAGACAATGAAGGCGGCAATAGCAAACCCTGTAAAAAGTTTGCGGAGTGAATAAGAAAGTGAATGGTCAATGATGAATTGTTGGTAAAGAAAATTAAGCATCATAAATCAACTTCAATGTTTAAAAATTATTTCAAAATCGCTTTCAGAAATTTACAACGTCATAAAGCATATTCATTGCTGAATATTTCGGGCCTGGCTATTGGCATGGCCTGTAGTATCCTCATTTTATTATGGGTACGCAATGAATTAAGTTATGACAGGTTTCACCCGAATTCCGACCAGCTTTACAGGCTTACCTGCAATGCCGGGGATTTTAAAGCAGCCGTTACACCTGCCGGAATGGGTCCCGGTTTGCAAAGAGAAATGCCTGAGATAAAGGCTGTTGTCCGGTTAAGCAAACCTGTTGATCAACTGGTTGAAGTGGGTAATACAAAATTTGAAGAAAAAAATGTATTCTTTGTTGATTCCAATTTTCTGCAGGTATTTTCTTTTCCGTTGATAAAAGGAAATTCAACAACTGCTTTGCAAAGCAGCAATAACGTTTTAATTACAGCGGCTACAGCAAAAAAATATTTTGGAAACGAGAATGCATTGGGCAAGATTATGCGGTTAAATAATAAAGACAATTTTACCGTTGCCGGTGTGCTGGCAAACCCGCCCTCTAATTCTCATCTTCAATTTGATATTCTCTTTCCCATGTCAACATTAGCAAGATCAGATTATGACCTGCAGAATAATTCGTGGAGCAACTTTGTTTTTTATACTTATATACAGTTAAATAAAAATATGGTAATTGCTTCAGCAGGTATAAATAAGTTGGCGCAGCGGATAGATAAAATTTACAAAGATCATGGGCAAAAGATAAAAATTGATTTCCAATTACAACCCTTAACCGATATTCATTTACATTCCAGGTTACAGATAGACCTGCCGGGCAATGGCAACGTTCAATATGTAAACATCCTTTTTATAGTTGCAATTTTTATCATGCTGGTTGCCTGTATTAATTTTATGAACCTTGCGACTGCCCGTTCTACCCGCAGGGCAAAGGAAGTAGGTTTACGCAAAGTAGTAGGGGCAGGCAGGTACCAGATCATCCTTCAATTCCTGGGTGAATCGCTTATCATTTCATTTATTTCTTTATTCATAGCTGTAGGTATTGTAGCATTGGCCTTACCGGCATTTAACCAGCTTGCCGGTAAACAACTCAGCATTCATTTACTGGAAGGAAAATTAATTGTAACCCTTTTAGGTATTGCCTTTGTTACCGGCCTTCTTTCCGGAAGTTACCCGGCCCTGTTCTTATCCGGCTTTAAACCTGTAAAGGTTTTAAAAGGCAAGGCCATAATAGGCGGCGGCAATTTATTATTCAGGAATGCACTGGTAATAACACAATTCGTGGTATCTATTGTATTACTTATTGGTACGGCCATGGTGTATAAGCAATTAAATTTTATAAAGAATAAAGACCTGGGTTTTGAAAAATCAAATCTTGTTTATATGCACATGACGGGTGATATATGGGGGAAACAACAGTCGTTGAAAGCAGCCTTATCCCAAAA
>JBDTOV010000018.1:0-48708 GCA_039933035.1 Ginsengibacter sp.
TTTGCCTGTTGTCTCATAAGGGCAAAACGGATGAGCATTGGCAATTCAGAAATTTTGGCAAAACAGATGGCCTGCAGGATGATGAGTTTAATACAGGAGCCTATGCTAAGTTGGCCAATGGCGATCTGGCATTCGGCGGAGTGAATGGCCTTAATGTTTTTGATCCGGTAAAAGTATTGGCGGCCGGTTATTCACCTGCTGTTTTTATTACGAATATAATGGTGAATAATGAACCCCTTTCTGCCGGTGATAAAACGGGTATATTAAAACAATCCATCGAGCAAACAAAAAGTATAACACTAAATTGGTCGCAGGATATTCTTACTCTTGAATTTTCTTCACTTGATTTTACAGCGCCTGCACAAAATAAATACCGGTATCAATTAGCAGGTGTAGATAACGACTGGGTAGAAAGCAATAACCGCCGTACAGCAACTTACTTACATCTTCCGTCCGGTAATTATATATTCAAAGTTCAGGGTACCAATAGCCAGGGGATATGGAGCGATAAGATCGCGGAACTCGGCATCCACGTATTACCACCGTGGTGGCGCACCTGGTGGGCCTATTTTTGTTATGCGTTGCTGCTGGCTGTTTTCATCTGGGTCTATATCAGATTTACATTGAACAGGGCAAAATTAAAGGCACAATTAAGCTTTGAACAATTAGAAGCAAAAAGAGTGAAAGAACTGGACACTGTAAAAACACAACTCTATACCAACATCACGCATGAATTCAGAACGCCACTTACTATTATCTTAGGCATGGCGCAGCAGGTGAGAAGCAAGCCCGATGAAAACTTCGATAGCAGAATAAATATGATTATCCGCAACGGGCAAAACCTGTTGAAGCTGGTGAATGAAATGCTGGACCTGTCAAAATTGGAAACAGGAAAAATGTCATTGCAACTCATTAATGGCGATATGATCAATTTTCTTCGTTATATCGTGGAGGCCTTCCATTCACTGGCGGAGAGTCAGCACAAGCAACTCCATTTTTTATCTGATATTGATACGCTCCATGTTGCTTATGATCCGGAAAAGATCCGGCAGGTGGTAACGAATTTATTATCTAACGCTTTAAAGTTTACGCCGGAAAAAGGCAATATATACATATCGGTCAGCGAACAAACTGTACCCGGTCAGGCAGATAAAACCTGTTTAGTAATTAAAGTAAAAGATACAGGTATTGGCATACCCGAAGACCAGTTCCCGCATATCTTCAACCGGTTTTACCAATCAGACAATAGCCATACGAGAAAAGCAGAAGGAACTGGTATCGGGCTTGCTCTTACCAAAGAACTTATCAAATTAATGGAAGGGGAGATCAACGTCAAGAGCCCGCCGTCCGGTAGTAATAGGGGAAGTGAATTCACTGTGTCATTGCCTTTAATGAAAAATGCTGACACGGAAGAAAATACTGTCACTCCGGTTTTAACGATCAGCAACAATCCGGAAATAAGAGCAACGTTATCTTCAGAAAATAAAACATTGATCACCACCGTGGGACAGGATGCTGCAAAGCCACTCATTCTATTAGTAGAAGATAATGCTGATGTGGTGGCTTACACCGCTTCCTGCCTTCCTGATTATCGCCTTGCCGTGGGCAAGGATGGAAAAGAAGGTTTTGAAATAGCAAAAGAGATAATTCCCGATCTCATAGTTACTGATGTAATGATGCCCTTTGTGGATGGATTTGAATTGTGCAAATTATTACGAAGCCATGAGCATACCAGTCATATCCCCATCATTATGCTAACAGCGAAAGCAGATATCGAAAGTAAACTGGAAGGATTAAGTACAGGAGCGGATGCCTACCTCGAAAAACCATTTAACAAAGAAGAATTACTAATTCGCATAAATAAATTGATGGAGCTCCGGAAAAACCTGCAACAGTATTACCTGAAAAAAGCGGGACTTGTTTATTCCGATATTTCACCGTCGGCAACTGCAGGAACAAATGAAATGATGCTGAATGATAAAAGGGAAAATGAGTTTGTAAAAAAAATAAGGGAAGCGATAGAAATGCATGTAACGGACACAAATTTCACCGTAGAGCAATTGTGTAAATTGGTTTTTATGAGTCATTCGCAATTGCATCGCAAGCTGGACGCATTGACCGGATGTTCACCTAATAAATTTATCCGTATGATCCGTTTTAACAAGGCAAAAGAATTGTTGAAAGATCCTTCGAATAGTATTGCGACAATAGCGCTGGATTGTGGGTATAGTGATCCCGGTTATTTTGCCAGGATATTTAAACAGGAGCACCGTGTAACACCACAAGAGTGGCGGATGAATAATAAATTGTCCCGGTTAAATTGAAGTTGATACCCCACACTGGCGCAGATATGCAATAAATAAAACTAACCCTGAATTCGATCTTTTATCGTTTTAAATTATAATGTACCTTATTTGTACCTCAAAAACGGAAACCCTTTACCGCATTGGTTTATTACTTTCTGTATCGGAAAGTAACAGTATTCCTTAACTTAATTCCATTTTTTGCATGGCCAAAGAAATTCTATCAATGAGAAGGCGGGCTATGAACGTAAAAGATGTTGCCAGGTTTTTAAAGGCAGAAATCGCTTTCGTATATGCAGCCTGCAATAAGGGTGACATTCCCTTCCGTAAAATAACAGGTAAGCTTTATAAATTCAAAAAAACTGATGTGTTGAAAGGGTTGGAAGAAGAGAAGCAAAATAGAGTTGTTGATGTGGATGCACATGTCATCAAATATTTACAACAAAACAATATTTTAAAGGGATAACATCGATAAAGGTTTAACACCAGGCAAATAATTCAAAGTATCCAAAACAGGATTTACAAAATGAACAATGCACCGGTAACCACGATATACAATTGAACAGTATGTACCGCGCGATTGAAAACCTTGCAGGCTAAGCTTCCTTACAATGACTAATGATTTATATATAATCGAACGTAAACATTAGTAAACAAATGCCTCTCTTCACTAGTATATATTAAGCTAACACATATTCGATATTATACCACTGATAATCTAACTTCCCTTAATGAGAGGAATTCCACCATAAAAATTAAATAAAAAAAAATATTTTTTCTGTAAAAGCTATCCTATTTATAATTGTGAGCCAATCTTCTTTTCGACAAAAATATACCCTGAACACGTACCATCAAACTTAATAAAGAGCAGGTGAAGTTACCGAATGATGTGTTCATCTTACTTCCAAATTAATCGTTCCTCCAATTAGGACAAACAAAAACGTGAAATAAATCAATTTTTTTAAAATCTTAAAATCTTAAAATATCAAAATATGCCAAGAGTTATCAAATCAAAAAGCTCTGATGCTAAATTTCCCAAATCTCCAACTGGTATTCAAGGTTTGGATGATATTATAAACGGGGGCCTTCCTAAAAATCGGCCGACTCTTTTATTGGGTAACACCGGTTGCGGAAAAACCATAATGGCGATGGGATTTCTTGTAAACGGAATCACTATGTATAACGAACCGGGTGTATTCATGGCTTTTGAAGAAAATACTGGGGAGCTGGAAGTGAATGTAAAATCATTAGGCTATGATCTCGCTACATATATTGAAGAAAATAATTTATACCTGGAGCACGTTGAAATTAACCGGGATGAGATAGGGGAAACCGGGAAATATAGTATTGAGGGATTATTTGTAAGGCTTGAACGCGCAATTGATATGGTGAAAGCCAAACGCGTAGTGCTTGATTCTTTGGATGCACTTTTTTATGGACTTGATTATGTTACACTGCGTTCTGAATTTCAACGTCTTTTTTCCTGGTTAAAACAAAAGAAAGTAACCGCGATAATTACCGCGGAAATTGGGAATAATTTTCTTACACGCCACGGTGTAGAGGAATACGTAGCCGATTGCGTAATTGTATTGGATCACCGGCTAACCAATCAAATTGCAACGCGGCGAATAAGAATCGTTAAATACCGTGGGGCTAATCATGGTAATAATGAATACCCTTTTAGGATTGATGAAAACGGAGTAACTGTTTTTCCCCTCATCACGAAAATACTGGAGCAAAAATCAAGTTCCAAAAGAATATCATCAGGCATTAAAGACTTAGACTTCATGCTGGGTAAAAAGGGATTTTATGTTGGTAGCAGCATTCTTATGTCAGGAACGGCCGGTACCGGAAAAACAAGTGCAGCAACTTCATTTGCATACAATGTTTGCAGTGATAACAATCGATGTCTCTTTTGCGCATTTGAAGAAGCGCCAAACCAGGTACTCAGGAACATGCGATCCATAGGATTGGATTTAACTCCCTTTATTAAATCAGGTCTGTTGGGCTTTTATTATTCAAGGCCCACTTTGCAGAATCTCGAACTGCATTTTATCAATATTAAAAAAATAATAGAGGAAATGAAACCTGATGTAGTTATTCTTGATCCTATTACCAACTTAATGACAGAGGGGCCAAATAGTGATATCAGGTCTATGCTCGCGAGATTTGTAGATTATTTAAAAATCGAACAAATAACGGTATTTTTTACTGCTGCCATAACGGTGGGGTCAATTGAACGAAATCCAAGCGATGAGGGAATTTCTTCCATGGTGGATACCTGGATTATGGTGCAGGACATAGAAGTAGAAGAAGCGCGCGTTCGTAGCTTGTGTATTATGAAATCCAGGGGTATGGTACATTCTCACCAGGTGAGGGAGTTTAATATTTCTAATAAAGGAATTACATTAAGCCCGATTATTCGGGAGCATAAAAAAAGTACACCTAGTTCTAAAAGGAATCTGCTGGAGAACGAAAATTTATCTACAACTAAAAAAACGACAGAGTTCAAAGAAACTGCCCGGTAAATAAAGCTTGCAAAAAAATTAATTAAGAGAATTTAATTTGAAAATAGATGACGCCAATGTCAAAAAAAGTAGGTCAAATTTCACTGGAAAACATACAAGCTAACGGTACCGACGTAGAAACGTATACGCTTCGGTTATTTGTTACAGGTGTATTGCCTAATTCGAGGCGTGCCGTTGTGAACATTAAGAAAATTTGCGAGGAATATCTGAAGGACAGGTATGAATTGGACATCGTTGATATTTACCAACAGCCGGAATTAGCCCTTACCGAAAATATAATTGCGGTACCCATGTTGATAAAGAAATTTCCTTTACCTGAAATAAGACTGATTGGCGATTTGTCTGATACGGAAAGCGTCCTGGAAGGGCTGAACCTCATTTAATTAATTTCGACTTTAAATATTATATGAAAAATATTAAGAGATTTTTAGAAGAGACTGATAAGTTGATCAGGGAAAACAAACAAATTCAGAAACTTAGGAACGGTAAAGAATATATCGAAAGTATAAAAACGGGCGGTATTGATGGATTGGTAATTAATGATGACAACGCTCTTAAAGTTTACACAGAAAAAACTGCAGATAAAGCCTATCGCATCTTAATTGAGAAAATGAATGAGGCTGCGGTTACGCTTAATGAGGATGGAACCATTCTTTATTGCAACCTTAGTTTTGCTAACTTGGTAAAGCTGCCTCTACAGAAGGTAGTAGGCACATTATTCACAGATTTTATTAATAAATCAATAAGGGACCGTTTTGAAGATTTTCTAAAACAAGGAAGAGAAAATACCCTAAAAGAAGAAGTTCACCTGTATTCAGATGATGGCCTCTCTGTTCCCGTGATGATGTCTGTAAATCATTTTTCGACAGATAATGCGTTTATTCTAAGTATTATCCTAACTGATCTTACTATTTATAATAAAAATCGGGACGAATTAAAAAACAGGGCGCAGGAATTGGAAGAAAAAAACGAAGATTTACGCACTGCTAATAATAAGATACTGGCCTTAAATACAAATCTTGAAAAACGCGTTTACGAAAGAACGATGCAACTTGAAAACTTAAATCATGAACTTAAAGATTTGAATGTATCAAAGGATAAGTTTCTTTCAGTGATTTCTCACGATCTCCGCAATCCTTTAACGGCTTTATTGATTGCGTCTGATGCATTGAGCATGGATACAGAAAATCCCGTTTTTGACGGAGTGCAACCATTTATTAAGGTCATCAATAGTACTTCTCATAATATCCTTAACCAATTAAATGAATTAGTTGACTGGGCTCAAAAGCAACGCGAGAAAACAGACTTGAAACCCGAGAAAATTCAATTGGTTTTTAATGCAGACCTTAGTTTGGAATTGTTAAAACCAAATGCAGAGCAGAAAAATATTACACTTAAAAATGAAGTTGGGTTTGACATTTTTGTACATGTTGATTTCCTAATGCTGCGATCTATTCTTCAGAACCTGGTCACAAACTCCATTAAATATACTCCTGCTGGTGGCTCGATAACTGTAACAGCGCGGTCAGTTAATAAAATGACAGAAATTTCTGTGACCGACACGGGAACGGGTATGGAAGAGGTTACCAGGAAGCATCTTTTCACAAACACTCGTTACGAATCGTTACCAGGTACGAATAATGAAAAAGGCACGGGGCTTGGTTTGATACTGGTAAAGGATTTTGTCACCCAGCATGGTGGTACCATCAAGGCGGTAAGTCAAATTGGGAAAGGAACCAGTATTATTTTTACTTTACCAGGTTAATTCTAATGTAATAGAAATAGACATTGAATTATGCTAAGGAGCGAAAAATTCTCCATGAAATTTTTAATTGTTTGAGACCGAAATAACGGTTGTTCCCCGGGTAAAAATCTGAATAAAATGAGTGTCTATGTACGTTTCTTAAAGATATGTTGTAATCGTTCACATTTATGTTGGATATCCTTCAAATAAAGTAGACAAATCACCGTTAAATACAAAATATAAATAGAACAACTGTTTGTCTAACATAGTGTATGCTTCTATTTTCTTAAAACCGTTCTCCGATGAATATTAATTTTCAGCAGCTAATTCCCCGGCATTTCAATAATAATTCACATGTCTGGATATATCAAAGCAGCAGGCTTTTTACGCTCCGGGAGACGGATATTATAGACGAACTTTTAATAAATTTTACCGAAAGCTGGAAAAGTAACCATGCTCCTGTAAAAGGTTACGCTAATTTATTTTATGGGCAGTTTATTATTTTAATGGCTGATTCAACGGAAACAAGTAATAATTTAAGTACGGATTCATTTGTGAGTGTAATTAAGAATATCGGGAGACATTTCGGGGTGGAATTATTTGACAGGCTGATGCTTGCATTCATTATTCACGAACGAATTCAGCTTTTACATTTAAGCGAATTAAATTCTTTAATCGAAAAAGAGGTAATAACCGGGGATACCTTATATTTCAATAATTCCATACTTACCAAAAAGGAATTCATGACTGACTGGATCATTCCTGTGAAAGAAAGCTGGTTATCTAGTAGGGTTCTTGAAAAAAATTGTATCGAAATTGAATAATGTATTCCTTGCCGGAGGTCATACTTTTCTTTTTCCCTTTTTTGCGACGAACACCTGCAAATAAGTGTCACTTATACATTAGTTGAAATGATATATAAGTTTGCAGCTTATTAAGGGTAGCTTATAATTATTAGTAAGTTTATTCATCTGCTGAAATATATAATAAAACGTCCGGCAAAAAGAATTTGAAAGTTATCAATTAAAATTAATTATGACCCCGGAGCATAAAATCAAAAATGTACAGAAGAGCAATACGGCACAAATATTCGAACTAAAAAGTGCCCTTGCATATGCCCAGGGTATTGTGGATACCGTACGAGAGCCATTGATTGTGCTGTATCCTAAGCTAACAATATCAAGCGTTAATAAGGCTTTTTATAAAGCCTTCAAGACAACCGCAAAGGGAACCATTGGAAAGCATATTTACGACATTGGAGACCGGCAATTTGATATTCCTTTATTAAAGAAGCTGCTTGAAAAAATCCTTATTCAAAAAAATTCCTTTGATAATTTTGAGGTTGAAAATAATTTTAAAGACATTGGCCATAGAGTAATGTTGCTAAATGCCCGCAAGTTAAAGATTGCAGATAAAGATGATCAGATGATTCTGCTGGCGATTCAAGATATCACTGAAAAAAAAGTATTAGAGAAAAAAGTAGAAATTGAGAAAGATACACTTGCAGAAAATGAACATCTCATTGAACTCGCTAAACAGAAGGACGATTTTATGGCTATTGCTTCGCATGAGCTAAGAACACCTATTACCACTCTTAAAGTATGTACACATATTTTGGAAATGGAATTTGCGAATGGAAGTTATACCCACGCCCTCGATATGCTTACAAAAATGAATACTCAAATGGATAACCTGGTATACCTTATCGCTCACTTGCTTGATAATACAAAAATGCAGGATGGAAAACTCCAGGTAATAAATAGCACTTTGAATTAAGTGGCAGGTATCATGTCCGGGATAATCTCATTTGAAAAATAAATGGGACGTTTTATAAATCTTAACGTTGCCGGATCTTACAATCGAAAAAAAACTCAAACAGTCTTTTTTGAACCAGGTGGCAAAATGGATTTTGCCCTGCTGCTCACCTTTGTACTTGTAACGTAACAATATAATTGGGGAATCCACTGGATGGACATCATCAATGGTATTTCTAAATACATTCCTACAGTACCGGATGGCTGGTGAATAGATAACTGGAACCCGTACAGCAGGTAAACGGCCTTCTATTTCTGTATAGATGAAGTATACGGCAGGCTTTTAGCAAAACAGTGGCGTTTCAAATTGTTGCAAGGTTGCTAACCTTCAATAAGTTCGTTGGTTGGTTGAAAGCACCTGGCTCCAGGGTTGGCAACCTTGAATCCAAAGCTAACATTTGAAACGCACCCACTAAACCTCCCCAATTAATATTTGCCTACTTTTATGGCGTTTTTATAAAAAATATTTTATGAAAAAATTATTCAACCTTATTACGGCTTGCACGTGCTGTTTTATGTTTATACCCGTGCGAGCTCAAAATAAAAGAAGGGTGGATTTCGATGCGGGCTGGAAATTTAAACTTGACAGCGTGCAATCTTACAGTGTACCAAACATACAGGATGCAAATTGGCGAATGGTAAACCTGCCTCACGATTGGAGCATTGAAGGAACCTTCAGCAAAGACAATCCTGCAAAACCGGGTGGCGGCGCATTGCCGGGCGGTATTGGCTGGTACAGAAAAGCGTTTACCGTTCCCGTTAGCGAAAAAAATAAAATCGTTTTAATTTCTTTTGATGGTGTTTACATGAACAGTGAAGTTTGGATCAACGGGCATCCTTTAGGATCAAGGCCCAACGGTTATATTTCTTTTCAATACGATCTTACACCTTTTCTGAAATACGGCAATGAGCAAAATATACTTGCAGTGAAAGTTGACAATTCAAAACAACCCAATTCCCGCTGGTATAGCGGTTCAGGCATTTTCAGGAATGTATGGTTAACTACGGTTAATAAAATACATGTGGCTCATTGGGGAACTTTTGTGTCAACACCGCAGGTCTCTAATAAATCAGCCGCTGTACATATTTCTACTGATATCCAAAACCAATATGCAACCACCAAAATGGTTGAAGTACATACAATAATATTGGATGCTGCCAACAGGCAGGTTGCAAAGATATCCTCTAACGTTACTACCACGGGTGAGGTAACTCCCGTGGCACAATCAATAACAATTGGCTACCCTGCTTTATGGTCAATAGAAAAACCCGTTTTATATAAAGCCGTTACGCAATTACTGGTTGACGGTAAAGTAGCTGATACTTATGAAACTCCGTTTGGTATTCGTTACACTTCTTTCGATAGTAACAATGGATTTTTCTTAAATGGACAACCGGTAAAAATATTAGGTGTGTGCGACCATCACGATCTCGGCGCCTTAGGCTCAGCAATCAACACCAGGGCATTACAGCGCCAGTTGGAGATATTAAAAGCAATGGGCTGCAATGGTATCCGCACATCGCATAATCCACCAGCTCCTGAATTGTTAGACCTGTGCGATAAAATGGGATTCATCGTAATGGATGAAGCCTTTGATATGTGGGCCAAACCCAAGAACCCTTACGATTATCATATATATTGGGAAGAGTGGCACCAAAGAGATTTACAGGACCAGGTGCTAAGAGACCGGAATCATCCGTCTGTTGTCATTTGGAGCGTTGGTAATGAAATACCGGAACAGGGCGGCAGTGCCGAAAAAGGAGATACATCCGGCAGGGCAATAGGAAGAGAACTGGTAGGCATCATTAAGTCATTAGATACCTCCAGGGAAATCGTCACCGCCAATAATGATACCGGCCCGCATAATAACATTGTGTTGTCGGGTGCTTTTGATTTGATAGGGTTTAATTATCACCACGAATCATGGGAAAAGTTTCATGATATATGGCCCGGTAAAAAGATGATCGTAACAGAAAGCACGTCCGCCCTGGAAACACGCGGTCATTACGACCTGGTACCATTCGATACCATCCGTCGCTGGCCGAAGCGCTGGGATCTTCCTTTCACGAATCCCGATGGTACGTATACCGTTTCATCGTATGATAACGTGAGTACTCCATGGGGTTCTACCCATGAAGAAAGTATAAAAGCCTTGTTGAAGAGCGACCTTGTTTCAGGAATGTTTATCTGGACAGGTTTTGATTATTTGGGTGAACCAACTCCGTTTACCTGGCCGGCACGCAGTTCTTACTTTGGCATTGTGGACCTCGCCGGTTTTCCGAAAGATGTGTATTATTTGTACCAGAGTATCTTTACCGATAAACCGGTTTTGCATATTTATCCGCACTGGAATTGGAAAGAGGGCGATACGGTTGATGTAGTTGGCTATTATAATAACGCGGATGAAGTAGAACTTTTTTTAAACGGAAAATCATTGGGCGTAAAAAGTAAATCAGGTGATGGCCTCCATGTGTTATGGCATGTGCCCTTTATCCCGGGAGCATTAAAAGCAGTATCCCGGAAAAATGGTAAAATAGTTTTAACGCGGGAAGTAAAGACCGCCGGCAAAGCGGCAAAAATAATTTTAAAAGCCGACAGGAATTTGATCAATGCGGACGGTAAAGATCTTTCATTTATAACAGCCACCATAGTTGATAGGGATGGTGTAATGGTGCCAAAAGCGGATAATCTTATCCATTTCAAAATAAGTGGTGCAGCATTCATTGCCGGGGTGGATAGCGGGGATCCTGTAAGTCATGAGTCTTTTAAAGGCAATAGACATACGGCCCTGAATGGGCTTGCCCTCGCGATTCTTCAATCAAATGGAAAGAAAGGAGCGATAGCACTTACGGCAACATCTGATGGCCTGGAATCATCAACCATTAGTGTGGGAACAAAATAGATAGGCGAATCATAGCGATGATTAATAAATTTGATCAGAAAATAAATGGATGTTTACATCGTAACGATGCCTGGTCAGGAGTAAAATAAAATTGAAAATGAATTTGGAATTAGCCGGTCAAAACCGTCGCTGTAAAAATAAAGCGAACAGATTTTATTTTATATCCCGTGTACTGTTATTGTTTTTAATTTCTCCTACTTGTTCTTTTTCGCAAAAGCTAAGTGTAAGAATTAGACTCAACCAGTCCGGGTTTTATCCAAATGGACCAAAGATGGCAGTGCTTACCGGTTCTGATTCATCCACGGATTTTTATATTACTTCCACCAACCTGGGAGACACCGTTTTTAATGGTAAATTAAGTGACGAAAAACAATCTGCTTATTCATCCACTAAAACAAGGATCGCCAATTTTTCTTCCCTGGCTGACACAGGAAGTTTTGTGGTTTGCATCCCGGGCGTGGGCCATTCCTACGTTTTTGGGATTAACAATAATGCCAACAGGAACGTAGCGGTAGCAGCGCTCAAAGGATTTTATTATCAAAGGGTTTCGATGCCTTTGGAAGAAAAGTATGCAGGTAAATGGCATCGTTCCGCAGGACATCCCGATGACATCGTTTACATTCATCCTTCCGCAGCAAGCAAAGAAAGACCGGCAGGTTCTGTTATTTCAACGCCAGGAGGTTGGTACGATGCGGGAGATTACAACAAGTACATCGTAAATTCAGGCATCACCATGGGAACGCTGTTGTCGGCTTACGAAGATTTTCCTGTGTACTTCAAAAATGTAAACACCAACATACCCGGAACCGATGACGACTTACCGGATATATTAAATGAAACCATCTACAATCTTCGCTGGATGTTAACTATGCAGGACCCGAATGACGGCGGTGTGTATAATAAATGCACCAATGCCGCTTTTGACTCATTTGTAATGCCCGGCGTTACCAAAGCGCCGAGGTATGTAGTGCAAAAAGGAACAGCCGCTGCTTTGGATTTTGCGGCTGTAACGGCACAGGCTAGTCGCATTTTAAAAATGTTTACTAGGCAATTACCAGGCCTTGCCGATAGTTGTTTATCTGCATCTGAAAAGGCATGGGAGTGGGCGCTGCTTCATCCCGACCTGGCGTACAACCAGTCTGCTATGAACCAGCAGTTTGCCCCTGCCATTACTACCGGCGCTTATGGTGACAGAAATTTTAATGATGAATGGTTTTGGGCAGCGTCAGAGCTGTATTTAACTACAAACAATAAACGTTTTTTAGACACGATTCTTCATCATATTAAAGACAGGGTGAACCTTCCCTCCTGGAGTAATGTAGGTATGTTAGGTTATTATTCATTGCTCAGATTTAATAGAGAACTTAGCGGCCTGGATCCCGGTAATATCTCATGGATGAAGGACAGAATAATGGAGCTGGCAAATGATTATATTGCTCATGTTGCAGCCAATGCTTTTGAAACAGTTATGGGCCAATCGGCAAGAGATTTTAATTGGGGTGGTAATGCGAATGCAGCCAACCAGGGTATATTGTTGATCAGGGCTTACCTGCTTACCGGTGATAAAAAGTATGTTGATTATGCCGTAACCAACCTGGATTATTTATTGGGACGCAATGCCACAGGTTATTCTTTTGTAACCGGCATTGGCAGCAAGTCACCTATGTTCCCGCACCATCGCCAGTCAACGGCAGATGGAATTACGGATCCGGTTCCCGGCCTGCTGGTGGGTGGACCGAATGCCGGTATGCAGGATAAATGCGCTTATGAATTTACAGAGCCGGAAACTGCCTATTCCGATGCGGTATGTTCTTATGCCTCTAACGAAATTGCTATAAACTGGAATGCGCCTTTGGTGTACCTGGCCAATGCTATTGAAGCTTTGCAAAAGCAGGTTGGGTATTCGACAAAAAAATAAATTACTTTGGAATACTATAACCGGATGCCAGTACCTGGAATTATTTTACTTCGTGCATTTGTGCACGTTAGTAATGCCTTTTTAAAATAATATTAAAAAAACAATAATGAAATTGTCATTAACCAGTTTAACCATCCTATTGCTGCTTATGACCCTGGGGGCATTAGCGCAAAAAGCTAAAAGTTATGAACTCCTATCCCCCGATGGAAACATCGTTGTAAAAGTAACGGTGGGTGATCACTTGGAATGGTCTGTGATGGATGAAAAAACACCCGTGCTGTCTCCTTCTCCTATGTCGTTACATTTGGAAACCGGGGAAGTGTTGGGTAAAGAAGTTGCGGTTGTATCAACCAAAAACGAAAAAGTAAATACGATCATTCATGCAATTAATTATAAAAAGGATATCATCCCTGATGTATATAATCAACTCACTTTAAATTGTAAAGGGGATTACGGAGTAGTCTTCAGGGCTTATGACGATGGGGTTGCTTATCGTTTTTTTACCAAAAAGAAAGGTGAGATAACTATAGTAAACGAAGAAGCAAATTTTAATTTTGATAATGACTACAAATGCTTTATGCCCTTCGTGAGAGATTTTCGCGGAACGGAACAGTACGTTCAGTCATTTGAAGCATTATATACGGAGAAAAATATTTCTCAATTTTCTAAAGACACCCTTGCTTTTTTGCCGGTATTAATAGATTTAGGTGATCAAAAAAAAGCGGTAATAACGGAAGCTGACCTGGAAAATTATCCCGGTATGTATTTACAGGTGAACCGGCAAAAGGATAACAGCCTTGCCGGGGTGTATGCCCCTTATCCCTTGGAAGAAAAACAAGGCGGGTATAAAATGCTTAATAGAATGGTATCTGAAAGAGCCCCATTTATTGCAAAAGTAAATGGTACCCGGAATTTTCCATGGCGCGTTGTAATCATAAGCGATAACGATGCGTCTTTACTCAACAACGACATGATTCAGAAATTAGCCTCCCCATCCCGTATTGCGGACCCTTCGTGGATACAACCCGGCAAAGTAGCATGGGACTGGTGGAATGACTGGAATATCAGCCACGTTGATTTTAAAGCGGGCATCAATACAGAGACGTATAAATATTACATAGATTTTGCGGCCGCCAATAAGCTGGAATATATCATCATTGATGAAGGTTGGAGCAACGACCTTGATTTGATGGATGTGTCACCGAAAATAAATTTGCAGGAAATAATTGATTACGGAAAACAAAAAAATGTCGGGGTTATATTATGGGCCGGTTGGCATGCGGTTGATTCGAAACTGGATGCTGTATTTGAAAAATATGGGGCCCTGGGCGCTAAAGGATTTAAGATAGATTTTATGGACAGGGATGATCAGAAGATGGTGTCATCACTGTACGCTATTGCCCGGAAAGCCGCGGAAAATAAAATGATTGTTGATTACCATGGAATGTATAAACCAACAGGTTTGCAAAGAACATGGCCCAACGTGATCAATTTTGAAGGCGTAAAAGGAATGGAAAATGTGAAGTGGACGCCCGATGATGATGTACCCCGCTATGATGTAACCATTCCCTTTATCAGAATGGTTGCAGGCCCGATGGATTACACACCGGGCGCCATGCGCAATGCGACAAAAAGTGGTTTCAGGCCAATCAATTCTATGCCAATGAGCCAGGGAACCCGTTGCCATCAAATGGCGATGTATGTAGTGTTTGAAGCACCATTGCAAATGTTGTCAGATAATCCGACTGCCTATATGAAAGAACAGGAATGCACGGATTTTATTGCAAAAGTTCCCACTACATTTGATAAAACAGTTCCTTTGGCGGGCGATGTTGGAGAATATGTAGCCATAGCAAGGAAGAAAAATAACACCTGGTATGTGGGCGCCATGACCAACTGGACTGAGCGGGATCTCAACATAGATTTTTCTTTTTTGGGCAATGGCATTTTTGAAGCGGAAATATTTACAGATGGCATAAACGCGGACAGAGATGCCACGGATTATAAAAAGGAAATAGTGACCATTACGTCCGCAAATAAAATGAAAATTCATTTGGCGCCCGGTGGCGGGTGGGCGGCAAGAATAACGCCTTCTAAATAAAAATTCTATGAAATTAGTTGCTTTTGTATCTGGCATGCGCGCCTACATAAAAAAAATGGGTTTTTTAACCATATGGTTTCTGGTCATTTCCCACGAAATGCAGGCACAGCAAACTATTATTCAATATTTATCCGGAACGGATAAAGACCATACAGTGCCATGGGATTTCATGTGTACTACCGGGCGCAATAGCGGAAAATGGTCGAAAATTCCGGTGCCTTCCTGTTGGGAAATGCAGGGATTTGGTACCTATAATTATTACGAGGATAAAATTAATCCGGAAGAAAAGGGCTTATATAAATACCATTTTGCCATAGCACCGCAGTATAAAAATAAAAAGATATTTATAGTATTTGCTGCTTCCATGACCGATACAAAAGTATCGGTAAATGGTAAGCCTGCAGGCCCCATACACCAGGGCGGATTTTATGAATTTAAATATGATATTACTGGTTTGGTTCGTTTTGACAAAACCAACCTGTTGGAAGTAACCGTTAGTAAAGAATCGGAAAATCCATCTATCAACAAGGCAGAGCGACAGGCAGATTTTTGGTTGTTTGGGGGAATATTCAGGCCGGTATATTTAGAGATTGTCCCGGAAACTTTTATAGAAAGAGTTGCCATTGACGCACAGGTAAATGGTGATTTCAATATGCAGGTTTTTAATAATGCCGGAGCCAAACAAACCGTTGAAGCCGAAGTGTATGATTTGAAAGGGAAGGCGGTTGACAAACCTTTTCGTTTAACCGTTGATGATAGTATGCTGCATCATCATTTTACCGGCATTAAATTATGGAATCCAGAGGAGCCCAATTTATATAATGTAATCGTTTCCATTAAGGAAGGAACTAAGATTATTCATTCCATTAAACAACGATTTGGTTTTCGCACAGTGGAATTAAGAAACGGTGATGGGTTTTATGTAAATGGAACAAAAGTAATTTTTAAAGGGGTATGCCGCCACAGCGAATGGCCCGAAACCGGCCGTACACTAAGCCGCAGCGTGCACTTGCTCGATATCGGGCTAATGAAAAGTATGAATATGAATGCTGTTCGCATGAGTCATTATCCGCCAGACAAAGAATTTTTAGATCTGTGTGATTCGCTGGGATTATTTGTGTTTGATGAACTAACCGGCTGGCAGGCGGCATACGATACAACGGTAGGAAGAAAGCTGGTTAAGGAATTGGTAGTCCGGGATGTAAACCATCCATCCATAGTAATTTGGGACAATGGAAATGAAGGCGGATGGAACCGGGCATTGGATGGAGACTTTGCATTATACGATCCGCAAAACCGGCATGTTATTCATCCGTGGGAACGTTTTAACGGAACCAATACGAAGCACTATCCTGATTTTAAGTATGTGCAAAATGAAATAGCCACTGGCAAAGAAGTATTTTTTCCAACCGAATTTATGCATGGATTATTTGATGGCGGACAGGGTGCCGCGTTGGAAGATTTTTGGAATGCGTTGACACACTACCCCCGGTCGGCCGGGGGATTTTTATGGTCATTTCATGATGAAGGTATTGTGCGCAGTGACCGGCACGATAGTATAGATGTTGCCGGCAATTCAGCACCCGATGGTTCTCTTGGACCACACCGCGAAAAGGAGGGAAGTTATTACACCATCAAAGAACTCTGGAGCCCGGTGTATATTGATACAAAAAAAGCAGCGCAAAATTTTAACGGGGATATAGAAGTAGAAAACAGGTACCTCTATACGAATTTAAACCAATGCAAATTTGAATGGAAACTGCTGTCATTTTCCAATGCGAACGAGAAGAACCTGCAACCAAAAATTATTCAGAAAGGAAACGCAAAATTTCATTCGGTTTTGCCGGGCGAAAAAACCATGTTAAACATTCCTTTGCCGGGTAACAGCCATGCAGATGCTTTCTGGCTTTATGCGTTTGACGCAAAAGGCGATACTATTTGTACCTGGAGTTGGGCCATGCATGCGCCCGCGCAAATTGTAAATAACATACCTGCCGTTGCAAAAATACAGCCAGTCAGTATGAAGGAAGATGAACAATGGCTCACCGTTTCCTGTGATGGAATTTCTTATTATTTTGATAAAAAAAATGGTTTTCTTCAAAAGGTTTTTAATGGCAAAAAAAATATTTCTCTAGGTGGCGGTCCGTCTTTAGCCAGCAGCACACAAGCTTTACGTCAATTTAAATATTTTAAGGAAGGAAATATATTTAGGGTAGAACCCTTATACGAAGGTGACAGCATCCAGGTGAAATGGACCTTCCAGGCCGGCGAACTTCCAAAACTGGAATATGGCTATCTCACAAAAGATACGGCTGATTTTATGGGCATCACTTTCAATTATCCCGAAGAAAAAATAAATGGAATGAAATGGATGGGACGCGGGCCTTTTCACGTATGGAAAAACCGGTTAAAAGGGCAGCAATTCGGCGTTTGGGAGAAAGCATACAACAATACTGTAACAGGCCAGGATTGGAATTATCCTGAATTTAAGGGATGGCATTCAGAATTGTATTGGGTAAGGCTGAAGAATAAGGAAAGTGATTTTACGATTTATACGGATCAACCAGATATGTACCTGGAAATGTTGCCACCCGAAAAACCAAAAGCAGCATTCAATAACAACACCAGTCCGCCTTTCCCGGAAGGTAATATTGGTTTCATGCAGGGCATTTCTGCTATTGGTACCAAGTTTCAACGTGCGGAAATAATGGGCCCGCAAAGCCAAAAAAATACCCGGCAGGGGAGTGAACCATTAAAAGGGACTTTATATTTTGATTTCAGGTAAGATGAACAATAGTTGGCTATAAATTTATGTTATCAATAAAACCACATTCATGTGTTGCATGCATCTCAAAAATTTTTTAGGGATTGCTTTATTGATTTGGAGCAACTTTCTGCACCGCGCTTCAAAGGATGTCTCCTGCTATTTTACAAAACCAGGGTAAGGGCACTATGAATGGCATATTGGTGGACAGGCCATCCCGGTCCCTGCATTTGAAATGGGCGATTATCTGATAGTCGCTACACTTTTAAGAGGCAAAAACTTGTTTGTAGCAGGAGCTCTTATAATACAAACAGCACCGGGTGAATGTATAGTTACCGGAAAAGCGTTTGATATATTTTTACGCTTAAAGATTCGCCTGCGCGTATTGGTATCCTGAAAGCAGGTTAAGGAAAGTTTTAAAAATGGAAAATGGATGGGCTCAAAGGTAAGTAAATGGTAACGAGACGCACGCGGATTCCTGGGACGGAACAAGCAATAAATTACCCGGCGATAACGTTAATATCCAAAGAATTTCTCTTTATTGGTATAAATAAATGATGTAAATATTATCGCGGTAACCATTTAGTGCATTTTGGCGGTTCAGGCAGCCATTATATAAGTTCACTTTAGCATAGTAGTAATTTTCTGTTTTTGTAAACGCAGTCGTTACGTTACTTGACACGAGGCAACCATGCAGAAGACACGTTTCTACGGAAATATACTTAACGAAGGCGGTTACGTATGGTAAATTTATTATATATTTGCATTTTATACCGAAACTGAATTAAAATTACGCACCTGGCTAGCTATGAGAAAATCCTTCTTATTGACCCTTTTGTTATTGATCAGTGTCGTTAAACTGAATGCACAAAAGGAATTGTCAAACCCGCTGATCGATAGTAAAGATGCCATCGCAAAGGGCGTAGAATTGCATGATGCAGGAAAGTATACAGCCGCCATCGCAGAATATTTAAAAGTGGCGCCCAGTGATACCAACTATGCGTCCGTATTACATGAATTAATATTAAGTTATTATAAGGACAGCAATTTTGTAGAGGCAGAAAGATATGGCAACCTGGCCCTTGCATTGTATCCACATAAAAGTGGAGAATGGTATAATCTTCTTGCGGATGTTTACGATGATACCAAAAGAAGCGACCTGGCATTAAAGGTTTATGATACCATACTGTTACATAATCCTTTTAATTACCTCGCCTATTTCAATAAAGGCATATCGCTATACAGGCAATTGCGATATGATGAGGCTATGGTTAATTTCCAGCAATGTATCATACTGAATCCTTATTATTCATCGGCACATTATTTCTTAGGCCAGTTGGCTCTTATGAAAGGTAATATGATACAGGCTTTGCTTTGTTTTACAACCGACCTGCTAGTGGCCCCGGAAAATCATTACCAAAAAAATACGATCAATTTTTTAAATACTGTCGCGGAGGTAAATACTACCGCTACGGAATATCTTCAGAAATATAAACCCGGTAAGGAAGATAATTTCGATGACATTCAGGATATACTGGTAAGCAAGGTTGCCTTAGATAAAAAGTATAAATTAAAAGCTGACCTGGAAGACCAGATCGTTCGTCAACTACAGGTGGTGATGGAGAAGCTGGAATACAATGCCAATGATAAAGGGTTCTGGATGCAATATTATGTGCCGCTCTACAAAAATTTATGGGACAATCATTATTTTGAACCCATGGTTTTTTATGCCTTTAGCGGGTTGGATATTAAAAAAATAAAGGAGTACAATCAAAAAGAGAAAAAGAAGATTGAGGCATTCAGTAATGCGGCGGTGGCGTATCTCAATGATGTCAGGGAAAGTCATGAATTGTTATTCAACAAACGGGAAACAGCACACCCTAAATATTATATTAAAGATAATATAGTGAATGGGAGAGGTAGTTACGGAAAGAATGCAAAAAATGAAGCAGTGGTAACCGGCCCATGGCAATTTTTTTATGAGAACGGTACCTTGAAATCAACAGGTGATTTTGATAGTGAAGGTATGCGTAATAGTGAATGGCTTTATTATTATGAAAACGGCACCTTGAAAGAAAGCACCTTCTATTCACATGATGTGGCGAATGGGAAAAGCCTGGTTTTTTACGATAATGGCCTCCCTTACACTACAACAACTTACAGCCATGATGAAATTGAAGGAGTGCAAACTTCATATTTTTTTAGCGGAAAGTTATTATCAATAATTAATTATAAAGCAGGAGTGAAAGAAGGTAGGGCAGCATACTACAACGTTAAAGGTTATTTAGCAACCCTTACCGGTTATATCAATGGCCAGCAGGACGGTGAACAGACTATTTACTATCCGAATGGTAAAATATCGTCTGTTGTAAAATATGCAAAAGGTAATCCTGTTGGGGAATACAATGAGTATTTTGATAATGGAAAATTAAAAATCCGGGGCGATTTTACCGAGGGGAAAAAGACAGGTATATGGAACAGTTATTTTATTGATGGCAAGCCGGATCTTGCAGAGAATTATAACAATGGTGAATTAGATGGGGAATGGGTTTCCTATTTTACCAATGGCAAGATAGCTTCGAAGCGTTTTTTCAGGAAAGGCGACATTGATGGAAAAAAAGAAGATTTTGATGACGATGGCATTGAGTACAATGAAACCATTTTTGAAAAAGGGCGTCTTAAAGATATTAAGTTCTTCGACAAAAAAGGAGCAGTGGTTAGCAATACCACCAGTCGCAAAGGTAATGTAGCCGTTACTTTTTATGGTCCGGGTGGGGTAAAGGTCAGTGAGGGAAACTATTCCAAAGATGGCCTGGCCGAAGGAAAGTTTACCTATTATTATAAGAACGGCGAAATCTCCGCAGACGGATCTTATAAGAATGATTTACAGGAAGGAAAAAAGTTATGGTATTATGCTAACAAAAAAATCAGTGAAGAGGGCAATTATAAAAATGATAAGGCAGATGGGTATTTTATAAATTATTATAATAATGGCAAGGCATCGGACGAAGGATGGTATGTAGATGATCAACGCCAGGGAACATTTATTAATTACGACCTGGCGGGCAATATTACTCATAAAATTTATTACCTCGATGACCGCGTACACGGCATATCGGAATATTACAAGCCATCGGGTAAATTGGAACATAAAGAATATTACGATAATGGCTGGTTCAATAAAGTAGAGCAATATGACAGCACTGGTAAAATAACGGTCACCTCTACATTAAACAAAGGAGAAGGCAAGGTGCGTTTCAATCATTGGAATGGTAAACCCTATATCGAAAGCAATTATACATTCTACGAATTAAACGGAGTCTACAAAGTAACTAATGGAGATGGCAGCAATAACAGGTTGTGTTATTATAAAGACGGCGACCTTGACAGCGTGTATACGTCATGGTATCCTAACGGTAAAATACACATCGAAGGCAAATATGCCCATGGAACCAAAACAGGTACCTGGCAATATTATTATTATAATGGACAGCTATCTGAATCAGAACAATATGTAGATGGTAAACTGGATGGCAGGGATGTCAGCTACGATGAGCACGGGGGAACGAATAGGGAATACGTTTTTAAGAAGGGGCAATTAAATGGAGAAACAACATATTATGGTGATAGTGGTCATATTGTCCTGGTTTTTTACTACAAAGATGACAACATATTGGGTTATAGTTATGAAGACATTACCGGTAAGCTGATGCCAATAATACCGCTGGTAAATGGTAGTGGTGCAGTTGATAGTTATTATAAAAACGGCAACAAAAGTGCACACATGGTATTCAATGAAGGATTGATTGAAGGCGGGAGAATGCTTTATTCAACCTCTGGTAAAGAGCAGGTAGTGGGAAGCCGGGTCAACGGTCTTGAAAATGGCAGTAAAATGATATATTATCCCAGTGGCAAAATAATGAAGGAGGAAAATTACTATTATGGCGAACAACACGGCTCTTTTAAATATTACAATGAGGATGGAACACTTATTTATAACGAGAATTATTACCTCGGCAGTTTACAGGGAGATTGTAAATATTATACTGATGGCAGACTGAGTCAAACGTATACTTACGATAATGGCGTGCTTGAATCAAAAAAATAAATCAATTATGAAGGCCTTTTTGTTATCCTTTCTATTTCATGTACTGCTACTGCCGGCTTTTATTTATGGGCAATCGGTTGAACAAATGCAGCAGCTTTTCCCGGATAAAATGGCGGTGTTTTCCAATGTGAGCAGGTCGGTGGAAATAGGTTTTAAAAAAGGAGTTCCTTACGCCGAAGCTAATGATGTATCGGAAATGATGATTCTAAATGACAATGCTAATGGAATTTATAATAAAGACGAAGTGTACAACAGCGATTTTAATGAACTTACAAAAATAGAAGCGTATACTTTGGTGCCTGATGGTAATGGCACAACGAAAATAAAAGTAACGGATTTTAAAACACAATCGTCGGCAAGCCATGACGTATTCTATGATGACGTAAAAGAAACCTCCTTCGACTTTCCGCGCATGATGAAAGGCAGCGTTTCACATGTGGAAACTGAACATTTCAATAAAGATATCCGTTTTTTATCTACCTTTTATTTCAGCAATTACCTGCCTGTGCATAATGCCACCTACAGCATTACCTTTCCTGAAGATGTTGATATCCGCTACATCATTAAGAACGATGACAAAAAAATAATTACGGTAAAAGAAACTAAAAAAGGCAGAATGAAAAAATTAGCCTTTACAGCAAATGATGTAAAGAATTACGATCATTTTGGCGATGGCACTTCTATACCTTACTATGCAATGCATGTGCTCGTGTACGTTGCCAGCTATCAAACGGGCGGCGAAACCGTACCGGTTTTTAGCTCATTAGATGAATTGTATAAATGGAATGCGGGCTTTTTAAACAATATCAATTCTGTGGCGGATGATAATTTAAAAAGGATAACGGATAGTATCTGTCTCAATAAAAAAACCGACAGGGAGAAGGCCCAGGCTATTTATTTCTGGGTGCAAAATCATGTCAAATATGTAGCTTTCGAGCAAGGGTTGGAGGGTTTCGTGCCCAGGCAGGCCGTGGATGTTTTTTCTAAAAGATATGGGGATTGCAAGGATATGGCCAGCATACTAACGGCCATGCTTAAACTAAGCGGATTAAACGCTTGCTTTTCCTGGATTGGCACCCGTTCTATACCCTATACCTATACTGAAGTGCCGTTGCCCGTCACCGATAATCATATGATCAGTGCGGTTAAAATAGATGGGTCATGGATATTTTTAGATGCCACAGACCCGAATTGTATTTTTGGAATGCCCACGAGCGGTATACAGGGCAAGGAAGCACTTATTAGTATCAGCCCCGAAAAATATGAGTTGGTAAAGGTACCTGTGATGCCGGCGGTTAACAGCAACATCACCGACAGTACATTTTTAACCATTAGTGGTAACACCGTGAGCGGCAATTGTTCCGTAAACTATTCAGGTTATTTTGGAAATGACGTATATGACAACTTATTGTACAACAAGGGTGATGATGAAAGGGTATATGCACGCAGGCGTATGGCAAAGGGCAGCAATAAATTTATCATGAAAGACTACAAAATAAAGCTGACCGACCAGGTGAATAAACGGGCCAATATTTCGTCAGTTTTTGAGATACCCGACTATGCAAAAGCCATTGCCGATGAAATATATATCAACCTCAACCTTGAAAAATTGATTGGCAGTACCCCTATTGATACCAGTAAAAGAAAAGTCGCGGTAGAGAATGATTTCCTGTATACAATTAACCAGGTGCATACACTTATCATACCGGACGGATATATTTCAGATTATATTCCAAAGAATATACTGGTGTCGAATGATGTGCTGGAATTTTCAATTAGTTACCAATTGGGTACCGGCGAAATTTCCGCGACACAAAAACTTATAATAAAAAAATTGTACATACAGCCAGCCGATTTTCCGGCCTGGAACCAGGCCGTCTCTATGATTTCGCCCGCTTACAAAGAGCAGGTTGTTTTAAAAAAGAAATAATTATACATTCATAACCTTCAACCATGAATAAAAGAATCTTCCTATTATTAACTACCTCCATTTTGTATTCGTTGATAGGTTCGGCCCAGGTTGATAGTCTGTACACTGAAACAGAGCCGTGGGCTTTGTCACCGGTATTGCATCAATTGCCGGCAAACTTTAAAAACGAGAGCGCGTTGTACTTAATGGACAGCCGTACGTTCCACTACAAGTTTGAAGGTAAAAATCTTACGCAGTTCAATTATGTGTACCGGCTTATAAAAGTAGAAGATGATAAGGGCATAGAAATGTTCAACAAGATATACCTGGCCATTCCCAATAATGCAACAATATATGATATTAAGGCAAGGGTAATTACTGCTGCGGGTAAGGTGATTACTGTACCGGCCGATAAAATAAAGGAAGAAGAAGAGGATGGCAAACGCTATAAATTATTTGCCATGGAAGGCATGGATAAGGGATCTGAAATTGAGTACAGTTATATGATTAAAAAAGATCCCTCTTTTTTTGGCAGTGAAATTTTTCAAAGCAAATCCGTACCATACTACCAGGTTAAGCTTTTGATCATTACACCGGATCATTTAAAGTTTGAAGCAAAAGGATTTAACGGCTTCTCGATTTTACCGGATAGCCTGGTCAAGGAAGAAAGATTTATTCCAGGTTATTCCGAAAATATAAAAGAACTGGGTGACGAAAAATATGGCTTGCGGGATGCTTACCTGCAAAGAGCAGATTTTAAATTGAGCTACAATCTTGCCCAAAACAGTGATGTGGAATTGTACACCTGGAAAGAATTGGCCCGTAAAGCGTATACTAACATCAGTACCTTCAGTGATAAAGAAAAAAAGGCAAGCTCAAAATTTATAGGCGGTGCCAATATACCTAATGATGCAACGGAAGAAAAAGTGATTATGTTGCTGGAAGATTATATGAAAACAAGAATTAATGTGGATGAAAAATTAGCAGGAGAAGATGTAGACAACATTGAAGCCATCATTAAAAAAGGTAACACCAACAATTTTGGTGCAGTGCGTTTTTTTGTGTGCATGCTGGAAAATAAAAATATAAGATACCAAATCGTTTTCCCGTCTGTTCGTAACCAGTTGCCACTTGACGAAGACCTGGCTAACTGGAACAGGATAGATGAAACACTGATCTATTTTCCCTCTACCGGTAAATTGGTTGAGCCGTCTGCCTCCGCATTTCGCTATCCATTTGTGGATGCGTACTGGGCTGGTACGAGAGGATTATTTTTAAAAGGTACCACCATTGGTGATATGAAAACGGCCATTGGCAAATTTGATGACATACCGATAGAACCTTTTGAGCAGAATGCGCACAATATGGAAATTCATGCAAGACTGGATGCCTCCGGTGATTCACTGATAATTGACAGTAAACAAATTTTGAAGGGATATGGTGCAGCGTATTACAGGCCGCTCTGGACTTTCCTTGCGAAAGACAAGCAGGACGAAGCGGTGAAAGACATTATTCAGAGTGTTGCAAAAAGTGAAAACATTCAAAATATAAAAACGGAAAATACAAGCCTTACAGATAGCTGGGACAATATACCCCTCATCATCAGCGGTACCATCCATACGGCAGAATTGTTGGAAAGGGCGGGGAATAAGATATTATTTAAATTCGGCGAACTGATCGGCACCCAGGAGCAGATGTACCAGGAAAAGCCGAGGCAACTTCCGGCTGAATTGCAATATGCTCATATATTGGAAAGGAAGATATCTTTTGATATCCCGCCGGGTTATACTATCAGGAACCCGGATGATATCAACATGAATGTGCAACACACAGTTAATGATGTAGTGACCATGGGTTTTATAAGTTCTTATAAAATAGTGAACAATGTTCTGGAAGTATATATACTGGAAACCTACCGGCAGCTTAAATATCCACTGGCTGAATTTGAAACTTTCAAAAAAGTAATTAATGCTTCAGCCGATTTTAATAAGATCGTATTGGTGCTGGAGAAGAAGGTGTAACAACTTCAAATCAGGTTGTTGATATTGGCGACAAACTTATCGTTTACGCATTCCATTTTTGTAATAATAACCAGGCCGGATCAGATTAATGCGTCATATAACACTTCAACGGTATGCAAGGCTTTTCTTCCCGTACCATCTTTTACCTGGTGCCGGCAACTCGTGCCGGGTGCTGCAATAATTACATCAATAGCCTGGCTTCTTACCGCCGGCAATAAAACCAGTTCGCCAATTTTCATAGATAACTCATAATGTTCTTTCTCATAACCAAAAGAACCTGCCATTCCGCAACAACCGGATGGTATTGTTTCAACAGAATAGTTTTCGGGTAATGACATCATTTTTACGGATGACGCCACAGAGGATAAAGCTTTTTGCTGGCAATGTCCATGTAGTTGTATTAGCCTTGTTTCTTTTGTAAAGAAGTCTTTATTGATATTTCCTTTGTCAATTTCGTTTGCGATAAACTCATCTACGAGGTAAACATTTTTGGCCAGTTCTTTTGCTGCGTACAGGTTTTTATCATCAGCTAAATCAATATATTCATCCCTGAAAGTAAGTATGGCGCTGGGTTCTATGCCAATCAACGGCGTTCCGGCAGTAACTATTTTGCTTAAGGCAGTTATATTTTTGTTGGCAATTATTTTAGCATTTCTCAGCAGGCCTTTGGACAACCATGCTCTTCCGCTTTCTTCATGTTCAGGAATGACAACTTCATAGCCTAGTTTTTCTAATAGTAGAATTGCCTTGATACCAATACCGGCATCATTGAAATTGGTAAACTCATCACAGAACAAATATACTTTGCGTCTATCGGGATTGCTTTCGCCGTTAGCAGGTTTTTTTCTTTTCCTGTACCATTTTTGCAGGCTTGTTTTATATAACGTTGGCATGGAACGCTTCAGGGCGAACCCGGAAAGTCTTTTTATTATATTACTTATTGCAGGAGTCGTCATCATGAAATTATAAATGCCCGGGGCGATGGAGCCTAATTTTGCTGCCTTATTGAAATTAGCAATTAGCCTGGCGCGAAAAGGAACTCCATTGGCATCATAATATTGCTGAAGAAACTCTGCTTTTAATTTGGCTATATCTACATTGGAAGGACATTCTGATTTGCAGCCTTTGCAACTCAAACAAAGATCCATTACATCATAAATTTCTTTATGGTCGAAACGGTTCATTTTATCTGAATTGGTAAGAAACTCCCTTAAAATATTCGCTCTTGCTCGCGTAGAATCTTTTTCATTTTTGGTTGCCATATACGATGGGCACATCGTTCCCCCGGATACATGGGTTTTGCGACAATCACCCGATCCGTTGCACTGTTCCGCATGCTGTAATACGTCCTGGTTATAGTAACGAAAAACTGTTTTAAAGACTGGTGTCTTTTGTCCCGGCTTGTACCGCAACATGGTGTTCATAGGTGGTGTATCAACAATTTTACCGGGATTAAAAATATTTCCCGGATCCCAGGTGTGTTTGATGACTTTTATCAATTCATAATTTTTTTCACCAATCATCTGCCTGAGGAATTCTCCCCGCAATCTGCCATCGCCGTGTTCACCGCTCAAAGAACCTTTGTATTTTTTAACCAGTGTCGCTATTTCTTCCGCGATAATTCTGAAGAGATGGTTTCCTTCAACCGTTTTTAAATTAAGGATGGGTCGCAGGTGGATCTCGCCGGAACCAGCATGCGCATAATGTACAGCGCGGAGATTATATTTTTCCAATATCTTATTAAAATCGGCTATATAATCCGGAAGGTCGTTTACATCTACAGCGGTATCTTCAATTACTGGTACTGCTTTTTCATCGCCGGGCAAGTTGCCCAGCAAACCCAGGCCGGCTTTTCGTAATGTCCATATTTTTTTAGTATCATCGCCAAATAATAAAGGAAAATGATACCCGAGGCCGGCTTCACGCATTTCGAGTTCGCAATCCACGGCTGTTGAAATAATATCCTCCCTGTTGTCTCCTTTAAATTCAATTACCAAAATGGCTCCGGGATCGCCTTTCACAAAAAAGCGGTTTTTATTTTGCTCAATATTTTCTTTGGTGCACTCCAAAATATAGTGATCAATAAGTTCGCTTGCGGTTGGTTTGTATTTTAAGGCGATGAGGTTAGCCCTCAATGATTCACTGATTGAATTAAAGTGAACGCACAGCAAGCCTGTTTCTTTTGGAGGCAGTGGAACTATATTTAATTTTATTTCGGTGATCAATGCCAGTGTTCCTTCCGAGCCGGCTATCAGTTTACAGAAATTGAAATTGGCTTCTCCTGCGGTAAAAGGCGCTGAGTCTAACAATATATCCAATGCATAACCGGTATTTCTTCGTTCAACTGTTTTCTTTGGAAACTCCTTTCTAATCTCCTGCTGGTTATCATAATTGCTTAATAAACTTCTTACCGTTTTATAAATGGTAGCTTCCAGGTTATCGCCGTCGCATTTTTGATGAAATTCTTCCAGGTCAAGCGCTTTAAATACTGTTTCGCTTCCATCACTCAGCAATGTAGTCACTTCGAGTAAATGTTCCCTGGTACTTCTATATATAATAGAATTAGAACCACAGGAATTATTGCCTACCATTCCGCCCATCATAGCCCGGTTGGCCGTAGAGGTTTCGGGGCCAAAAAATAAACCGTGTGGTTTTAAAAACATATTCAGCTCATCGCGTATAACGCCGGGCTGTACACGCACCCAACGTTCTTCTTTATTCAGCTCTATGATTTGTGTAAAATATTTAGATACATCTACAATAATTCCGTTACCAACTACCTGCCCGGCAAGAGAAGTACCCGCAGCCCTTGGTACAAGTGAAGTATGATTTGTTGCAGCGAAAGCAATTAATTTTTTCAGGTCGGAAACTGATCTTGGAATAGTTACAGCTAAGGGCATTTCCCGGTAAGACGATGCATCCGTAGCGTACAAAATTTTCATTTCGTTATCTACATATACTTCGCCTTCCAATTGATCAGATAATTCTTTCAGCCTTTGGTTCATGAAGGGGGTGCTTTAATAGAAATCGCAAAACTAAAACCTTTTCCAATAGGGAGGCTTTACTTTTTACTATATGAATTGCGCTTAAATTGGCAACGAAGTTACACCGGGCTTTCCACAAAGTACATTTCAATCATTCCTTTGTTTTTGGCAGCTCTCTTTCCACGGAAAGTACAATTGTATTTGTCTTTTACCAGTTCATAAGTACTTTGGGATATATTTATTTTATTGGGTTCGCTATTTTGTTCCATTCGGGAGGCGGTATTTACTGTATCGCCCCAAATATCAAACGCAAATTTCTTATCGCCAACAACACCGGCTACAAGTGGTCCGGTGTGAATACCGATGCGAATATCAAAATAACTATTATCACTTGCCTTTTGCCACGATTTTATGGCATCGATTATTTCAAGAGCCGCATTCACCACATGCACGGCACTGTGCGTTTTTATATCGGGTAAACCGCTGACACACAAATATGCATCACCAATGGTTTTTATTTTTTCAATGCTATGTCTTGAAACTATTTCATCAAATTTCTTAAAGCAGGTATCTATTATTGAAACCAGTTCTTCCGGGGAGAGCTTTTCACTTTTGCTGGTAAAATTTTGAAAATCGGTAAACATTACCGTGGCCAGGTCATAACTCCTGGGTTTCGTACGCCCTGTTTGTTTTAATTCGTTTGCAACATCTTCCGGCAAAATATTCAGCAACAGGTCATCTGATTTTTTCTTTTCCACCTGCAGTTCAAGTGTTCTTTCTTTCACCTTATTTTCGAGGTCATTATAAAACAAAGCATTTTCAATGGATATAGCCATCTGGCCTGCTAGCACTTTCAATAGACCGGATCTTTTTTCTGTAAAAGCTCCCGAGGTCAGGTCGTTGGCAAGATATATGATTGCCTGAATTTTGCCCATATTCAGCAAGGGAATACAGAGAACAGATTTGCATTCGTTAATTTTTATAAACGCATCATTGCCAAAAAGCGGGCTCTTACAGGCATCATCCAGGATCACCGTTTCCTGTGTCATGTACACATAGTTTATAACAGACTCTGCCAGCAATTTACTTTGCGATACCGGAACAGACTCCAGTATTTTTATTTCTTTGCTACCTTCTTTTATTTCTGCTTCGATGAACTTTTCACCATCTTTTTCCATGATGAGAAAACCGGTTTGTGCTCCCGCATTTTCCATTATGATCTGCATCATTTTTTTTAGAAGCCTTGGTAAGATGATTTCGCCCGACAAAGCAGCAGACGCTTTCAGAACTGTTTCCAAATCAAGGTTACCTGTTCGTTCTTTTACCGGCTCCTGTAGCAATTCGTTTTGCCATTCGGCCCCACTGCCACCCCTGAGCTGGATATAGTAGCTTTCCATTTGTTTCAATTTTGCCTCAGCGCCCCATCGCTTATATACCCGGTATCCGTTTTGCAAATAAAAGTTGGCCAGTAAATCCTGTTTGGTATTCAAAAAAAACTTTCCTGCTCTTTCCCAGCAATATGCAAGATCGTTGGTCATATTATTTTCCGTGCCCTCTTTCAGGGCCTTATCATACAATATTTTTGCAGCTTCATTATTGCCCGTTAGGTATTTATATTCTGCTTCCAGCAATAACGTTTTATGACGGTAATTTTGCGGGCACAGTTTTTCATATTTTTTTAAAATGGCAATATCTTTTCTTAGCTGCCTTAAGATAGATTTTTTTTCGGGTGAGTTTAAAGCCCCGTCTGAAATCAATAGCGAACGGTAATAGTAAAACAGCGGATATAATGACGTGCCTTTTACACTCTCCTGGAAACGCTCTGCAACATCCGCGTACTTCCGGGCATTGCTATTAAGGTCAAAAATCAGAGCGAGGTATAATTTCTGAAGGTATAAATTTTGAAAATATATTTCATTGCTTTTGGTAACGTCCTTAATATCCATTACCGATTCGTCAAATATTTTCCCGGTAAGTATATCCGGGTGTTCATGTTCCTCTACCAGGTTTGTAATGGACTGGCGAAATAATTGCAACCTTTTTAAAGTGAGATCCTGTTTGAATTTTTCAATTTTCAGATCCAACATCTCCGCTCTCCCCGAAAGGTCGGGCAACGGATGACCCATAATGAATAACTGGTACACTATATTGTGAGCCGCATAAGAAGCATATTCATTATCGCCTGATTCAAGAGCGCTCTTAAAAGATTGATCAAGATCCTGAACGGTTTCTATAAATGGCCTTCTCCAGTGTACCAAAAAGATATTGCTGGTTACTAAAATTGATCCGATAAGTTCTTCAGCATTTATTTTTTTAGCCAGGTTCAAAGCGATGTCTCCAAAGCTGATACCCTTATCTATTTCATTTAAATAAATGCTTAAAATAAAACCATACGCCGCAAAACTGAACGGAGATTTGCGGGACAATCCATACTTAACGGTAAGGCTCACCATTTTAAAAACCAGCAGGGGTACAAGATTGGGAACGGCGAAGTAGGCGGCAGAAGAAATATCAGACAAAATCCGCATGGCGGCATTTTTTTCGGCATCTTTCATTTCAGGTAATCCGTTGAAATAATCCATTGACTTATTGCGCAACAAAAATTTTGTTTGTAATAAATCTTTTATCACTTCGATCCTGTTTGGGTTAAGGGGAAGATGTATCCCCATTTTCCGGAGAATACGCAATCCGACTTCTACAGCTTCTGATGGCTTGTTTTGCGCAATAAGTTTCTTAATACTTATTTCATATCCTTTCGCGGTATCTATTAAAGACCTGCTGTGTTTTAATAAATCATCTACCAATTTATCTACCTTCTCATATTGGCCGGACAAATAAGCCGCGTCTGCTGCACTGGTAGTTATTGGCAGCATAACATCATAATGGCTTTCCCAATCTTCGTCGCTCAATACATGCAGGCCTTTTTCGAAATATTGCAAGGCCTGGGGGAAGGCGGTTGACGCGATGGCTTTGCGGCCGGCCATCAGGTCAAGGTCTGCGAGGTATAACTTTTCCTTTTTACCAGCGATTTTATCAGCTCCGAGGTTCCATTGATTTACGAGTTCAAATAGTTTTTCCTCCATTTCTGCGTGGTTGAAATGGGCTGTTAAACGCTGCCCGTTTAAAAGGTGTACCGCAGCTTTTTCATCATTGGGTATCAAAGAATATATGGTTTGCTGAATTCTGTCATGCGCAAACTTGTAATCAGTAGTGAATGGTATTATTAAGCCCTCGGTGACAGAAAGTTTCAATAAATTTTCTACATTCTTTTCGCTCATTTGTTTAATTACAGAAAGATTTCTTTTGCTAAACCTGTTTCCTATGCTGGAAGCAATTTTTAATACATCAAGTGTTTCGGCGGGAAGCCTTAAAATAAAAGAGGTCATTAGTTCCACCACGTTACCCGAGATATTCATTTGTGAGATAAGGTCAGCGTTCCATTGCCAAAGCATTGAATCAAAATTAAACCGGAGAAAGCCCTCCTCGTAAATTGATTTTAAAAACTGCCATACATAGAAAGCATTTCCTTTCGTTTTATTGTAGATAATATCAGCCAGCAAAGAAGTGTTTTCCTGCGTAGTAAGCAACGCGCCTGATACCAGGTTGTATACGTCAACATAGGCGAGGTCTTTCAAATCCATATGCTCAAAAGGAACATGATCTTCTTTTAATTCGTTTAGGGTTTTAACGAGGGCGTGGTTTTCGTCCACTTCGTTTTTGCGATACCCACCGACCAGTAACACATATTCTATATCCCGGTTCCCGGCGATTATTTTAAAAAGGTTCAATGAAGATGCATCGGCCCATTGCAAGTCATCCACAAAAATTACCAGCGGATAATCTTTATCAGCAAGCGTTTTGATGAACCTGGTAAATTCATAATTAAACCTGTTTTGCGCTTCAATACCTTTTAGGTCTGTAACGTCTGATTGTTTCCCGATCAGGTTTTCTATGCCTGGCATAAACCGGGTCAGTATATTTCCCGAATTCCCAATGGCTTCCGTGATTCTTTTCTTCCATTTTGCCTGGAAAGAATTATCGCCCGCAATAATCAATTGTGCCAGTTCATTAAAAGCCTGAACGAAAGTAGAATAAGGAGTATCGGAACTTATCTGGTCAAATTTCCCCTTTATAAAAATTCCCTTCTTTTCGAAAGCTGTATTTTTAAGCATTTCCACCAACGCTGATTTTCCGCTTCCGGAATAACCCGATACAAGAAGGGTATGCTTTTGCCCACTGGCACAATCTTCAAATAAACGGTTTAGGTAATTGATCTCTTTTTCTCTTCCATATAACTTATTTGAATAGAATACCTTTCCTGAAAAATCAAACTGTGCAATCGGAAAGTTGTCAATTTTTTCATCAACGGAAAATTGCTGCAGGCATTTTTCCAAATCGTATTTTACCCCATATGCCGACTGGTAACGGTCTTCCGCGTCCTTTGATAGCAACTTCATTATAATATCCGACACTACCCTGGGCATATCACCGTTAATGAGAATGGGAGCAACGGGTGTTTTAGCAACGTGCGCATAAATTAATTCCAATCCCTCATCACTGTCGAATGGCACCTCGCCGGCAAAGAGCCGGTACAAAATTATTCCCATTGAATATAGATCTGCACGGTTGTCAATTGAGCGGTTAATACGACCTGTTTGTTCAGGCGCTATATATTTCAGCACTTCTATTTCGTTATCGTGGGACGAAGTCATTCCCTCTTCAAAAGTATTTCCCTGGGTAGACAATCCAAAATCTATAAAAAAAACTTTGCGGGTCGCTTGTTCTATTAAAATATTGGCAGGGTTAATACGCCTGTGGAAAATATTTTCTTTGTGTATATCAGCGAGGGCGCTAATAATATCGGTAGCTAGTTGCAATTGCTGAACAATCGTTATTCTTTCAGTGGCTAAAAATTTACCGAGGTCTTTCCCTTCAACATATTCCAAAACAATTGCAGCATGGTCTTCCTGTTTTTGTGTGCTGAAAGCTCTTCGTATGCTACTGCATTTCGCATGGGAACAAATTTCAAATTCATTCTCAAGACCGGCAATTGTTTCCTTTGAAGGATATTCTTCCCTGAGAACCTTAAGGCACGAAGGTTTGCCGGGGCCGTTAGTGCCCATCTTAATGATTAATGAGTCGGAACCATAATGAATAACATTGGCATGATCTATATTCTTTATCATCACAAAATGGTTTGAATAATTATCATAGTAAGTTCAGTTCATGATTTTTTTTAAAATAATGTTTATTTAAAGTCATTACCGGTTGGTAATTTCAGTGGGGTTTACTTTTTGAAGGTAAATCAACTTTACCATATACTGGTCATCATTAATTTTTTTATCCTTTTTAAAATATTTTTTTATTTGTAACTTGGTAAACCGAATGCCGGGAAAACGAATGTTTAGTATATAATAATTTACTCAATGATCAGCCAAAACCCCCTTACGTTGCTTACGCCGGTACGAACAGATTGCATTGAAAAGCTTATTGAGATGCTTGAAAGATTCAAGGTTGGGCTTAATGCGAATCTTAATGAAAAGTTCAATAAGTTGGGAACACTCCATTATGCCCGCTGGTTTATATTAGACCATGATTCCTTCAGGGATCAACCTGCTTTTCAATTAACCGAAAGGCTGGTATTCTCATCAAATTTTGACGGTGGCCTAGATGATCATGTTACAGGGTTAGTCAGCATTTTCCCTGAATATTTTGATGATCTGTACGAGTGCTGCGAACAATATCCCGAACCATCCATGCGCAATACGGAAACAAGAAAAAATTACCTGATGCGTTGGAAAGTAGAAACAACCTCTTTTTATATTGGCGCGCCGGGGCGCAGTTTACAACAAATACAACAGGAAGATCAGTTAAAAAATTTTATATGGGATTACATACGTAACAATAAGTGGGACGGTCAAACAGCTATTCAAATACAAAAGGCCGTACAACAGGAGGTAGATAAACAACCTGAATTGTCCTGGTCTAAACAGCGGGTTCGGATTCCTAAGGCAAGCTGGCCGGGAAGGATTCTATTGTTCATCATTCTTGTAATCCTTTCGCCCATACTGATCGTTTGGATTCTTATGGTCCATTTCTTTTATGAACGAAGAGATAAAAATTGTTACGACAAGCGAAGCCAATTGAATGATGACAAAGTTCGACGGCTTGAAACGTACGAAGATCTCTTTAACCAAAATCAATTTACGCAGGTTGTTGTTGTCAAACCGGGAAAAGTAAGGCTCATAACCCTGAAGGGTCTTTTTTTATATGCAAACACTTTAATCAGGAATAAATATGTTGAAGGAAAACTCATGGGCATTCCCACCATACACTTCGCCCGCTGGGTTTTGATAGATAATAATAAACACATGCTGTTCTTCAGCAATTTTGACGGAAGCTGGAACCAATATCTTTGCGATTTTATTGATAAATCGGGATGGGGATTAACCGGCATTTTCAGCAATACCATGAATTTCCCGAAAACAAATTTTCTGCTTACCGGCGGTGCTTATGACGAAGAGCACTTTCTTGCATGGAGCCGCGGCACGCAGATACTTACGCAGGTTTGGTACAGCGCATATCATCATCTCTCGATAAAGAATATTGTAAACAATACTTTTATTAGAAATGAGTTGCGTAAAAATCTTTCTGAGAAACAAGCTCAGTTATTTTTAAAAAGATTTTAAAATATAAAAAATGAACCAACTGGAACTTTCAGAAATACAAGGCTTCCTTGTCAGGGATTATAAGAATATGCCTTTTTCAAAATATTTTCTTTTACAAGTTTCTGACAATGTTATGGCGAAAGGTTTCATTAAAGAAATTTCAAAAAAAATTACAACTGTTACGGTTAATAATGAAAGTTCTTACACGAACATCGGGTTTACCGGTGTTGGCCTGGCCGCGTTAGGTTTGAAGGAAAATAATATCCGGTCTTTCACAAGAGAATTCCGGGAAGGCATGGTAACGCCCCATCGCCAAAGGCTTTTAGGCGACCATGATAGCAATGACCCTGGCAAATGGGATTGGGGTGGCCCAAAATCTGAAATACATTTGATATTGATGATTTTCGATGTGGATGAAGAAAAAATGAATGCACATGCGCAACAGCTTACTGAAGAATTGCGTAAAAATGGGCTACACCAGGTGTTGGTTTTAGATGGAGAAACATTCCCGGAGGGAAGGGAACATTTTGGTTTTAGAGAAGGTATTTCCCAACCCGCCATAATTGGAAGCGGGGTAACGGGAATTCAAAACGATAATATAAAGGCCGGTGAATTTGTTTTGGGTTATAAGAATGAATATGGAGTTTTTCCGGATACACCCCTGCTCAGTGAAAGCCAGGGTAATTCGAATATCCTGCCCGATGATCCCGAAGGAAGTGGTAAGAAAGATCTCGGGCGCAACGGCACTTATTTTGTGCTTCGTCAGCTTAAAGAAGATGTAGATGGTTTTTGGAATTTTTTAAATGAAAAAAGTAAAAATGATGACGGTAGTATAAACACCGAGGAAAGTACTAAACTTGCAGCAAAGATGATGGGAAGATGGCCCGGTGGTGCACCGTTAGTAACATATCCGGACAAAGACCCCGGTATAGTAAGTGATGATAATGATTTTGTATATACAGACACTGACAAACTGGGATTAAAATGTCCCTTTGGGTCACACGCCCGCCGAACCAATCCCAGGGATAATTTTGAAGAATCAGGTCCTTCCGAATCTTTACAGTTAACAAAGAAACATCGCATTATGCGAAGAGTTCGTTCTTACGGTGAAACATTCACGGGCTCTGCGACCAATCACAAACCAAAAGATGACGTCGGGGTATTGTTTGGATGTTTCAACGCTGATATTGGCAGGCAGTTTGAATTTATTCAATACACATGGGCCAACTATCCAAAGTTTAAACAATTATATGCGGATCCGGATCCATTTATAGGAGTTAAAGAAAATCCTGAACCCGGGGTAGTACAGCAATTTACTATTCAACGGGAAACTACTAATAAATATATAACAGGTTTAAAAAGTTTTGTAACCGTAAAAGGTGGCGCTTATTTCTTTTTCCCCTCGGTGACAGCCGTGGAATATTTGAGTACGATATAAGACGGTGAACCCGGAGTTGAATTCAGCATGTACTACCGGCCGCATGAATAATGGCCCTGCATGACGATCTGAATCGGCTAATAAATGCTGATACCGTATGTATGTTTGTGTTTTCAATTCTACAGGTACCGACCTTCCAAACCGGCAAAGTAAGTAGATACCCCCATCATCCTCATCAAAGGGTGTTGCGTAGTGTATGTTCTCTTTATGAAATTGTATACAATCAGCGATGGAACAAAGGTCGTCGCGGGTGATTATGAAAAAAAAGTTTATGGCAAAAAAGCGTCGGCTATAGGTTTTGTGTCCATATACACCTGCACGTGTATTATTTTTCCTTCATTAAAAGTATAGGCCTGAACCCATTTTGCGGAATAGGTTTTGCCGGTGGTAACTACTTCGGCAACGTCATGCCCAAGCACCACGACGGTATCATCGTCTGTGCATATTTTATCAGGCACAAACTCTTTGATAGAAAGCGTTGTAGCCTGTATGGCAAACATCCTGTTTATCTCGTCCATACCTTTGAAAACTCCTGAAAAAGGAATAAAAGGTGCGCCCTGCCGTTCCCAAACTATGTCCTTATTAAATAAGGATAATACCGCACTCATATTCCCGGAGGCATAGTCTGCGAACATCTTTTCAATTAACTGTTGGTTATTTAGTTGATCCATTTTGTTTAATATATGTGTCGTTATATGTGTTATTATATATGTCGTTAAAAAAATCCGGCGAGGCTTCCGGCTCTATATCCTCTAAATTATTGTGGAGATGCCTGAAGGTGTACATCTCCTGATAAATTTTTTTTCTTGCCCTGTTGAAATTGCCTATGGGCCTGTGTTCCGGAAGCGCATGCCAGGCATTAAAAGAAAGATTGTCTCCAAAATCATTTTGTTCCGGTGTGTCAAAAATTTGGATGGGAATCCGAATGGTAGCTACTTTTATAAGTGGCGAATCCCATACTACCGTCGGATCTTCGATGGGCATTTTTTCAGCATCGGTTTGAAATTGTATGAAGAAGTCATAAAATATTTCGTGCTTTAACAGCGTACTAACCATATTAGCCCGCAAAAAATCCGGGTTGGTTGTATCTGTGTACTCCAGTATATTTTTTTCTGACGGAAGTACTGCATATTTCACCGCTTTAGTTTCATCGCCGAACCGGTAAGGAACCGTGCTGAAATAAAATATTTCGAAAGGGTGACGGCATTTTATTTTCGCTTTGCCAGCCCTGGCTAAAATGGGGAGGCTACTAAGAACAGCAAATAATTTTGGAAAAAAAGTACCGGGTCTGTAAGGAACCGTTACTACTTTTAAAATCCTGTGAAAGTCCTTAACTTTCCTTGATACAAAATACTTTGTGTTCATTAAAATAAAATCGTGATTGCCGCAATTTTTTTTGGACTCAACAAGTTTTTCTCCGGGTACATTCATAATCTTTATGGCAAAACCCCGTACATCTTTCTTCCAATCAGGTAACGGTTTGGTATCGCCGTTTGAAAACCTGATCCATGCCGGAAAAGATTTTGCTTCTTTAAATAAACCAACCTTGAGTTCAACCGGTAAATTACTTTCGATAATAAATTCAGCCTTCACGCAACCATTCATTTTGGGATGAATTTGTCTTAATTGCTTTGCCTTATTTTTCGCATACATCCGGAGCATCTGGGCCTGCAAAAGTTTTACAATATCAGCTGCTATTTTCTCTTCATTTTTTTCAGGATATTCTCTTCCCGGGTATATAGCTTTTTCATTTGCCTGCTTCGTGCTCATATAATTTGATTTTATAAATGCAAGGTTAGCAAAACAAATACAAGTTTAAATGTAATTCGTAAAAGATAGAACATTCTTCGGTAAAAAGATTTAAAATGTTCAGTAAATGCCGAGTCACAATCTTTGTAACAAAAAATAATTACCGCATCTTTATTCTCACGATAATAATTTCCATCTCCGTCCTGTGAGCCAGTTGGATTTTTGAATGGAGTGTACCTCTCTTCCAAAAAAGCCTTTATTGCTGAGAAATTGCTTAAAGTCTTTCAACTTAAAAACAAAGTTTACCCACCGAAAGGCAGAACATGTATCGACCGGTAGATTAAAACAGGATATAACGGATATAACGCCACGAAGATAAACCAGGGATGATGCCGGGGAATGCCAAAAACTATAACCACCCTTTTTTGCAAGGCATTAATATTTAAATACGTTGCCCCCTACCATGACTTCCTGTGTATTTTCATCAAAAGTTGCTTTTAAACCTGTATGCGATGCAGCCGTGGTCATGATGTTGGCAATTGAATGACTATAGCCTGCTTCAACAGGGGCATGTGGTTGTTTACGGCTGCGCACACATTCCATCCAGTTGCGTACATGATTAGATGTTAGAGAGTCGCCGCCTGTATTAGCAGAAACTACTACTTTTTCCACTTGCGACAAACTTAACTCGGGTAATAAATTAGGCTGCATTTTCATTTCATCAGCAAAGTGCTTTGTTAAGCCTCCCTGCGGGGTTACTTTATTGGTAATTAAATTTAATTCGCCACCGTTAGCATAATAAATTTCCGCAGGGTGTTCATCACCATTATCCATACGCGAAGCAAACGAAACCTGGAAGCCGGTGGAAGGATCATCTGCAGGGCCATAATCGAAAACAGCCGTAATGGTATCCCAGTTTTTTCTGCCATCTTTCCACATATAAATGCCGCCATTCGCAACAGCACTGCGCGGATGTTTCAAACCGCTGAACCAATGAACGGTGTCGATCTGGTGACTCATCCATTGGCCGGGCAAACCTGATGAATAAGGCCAGAACAAACGAAATTCTGAATATTTTCTAGGATCAAAAGTATCGGCAGGCCTGTTCAATAAAAATCTTGTCCAGTCAGTATCTTCTTCCCGCAGTTGTGCCACCACGGCCGGCCTGCGCCAACGGCCCGGCTGATTTACATTCCAGGTAAGTTCTACCATTTTTATCGGGCCAAACTTTCCTGATTGTATAAATTCCGCTGCTGCCATGTAATTGGCGCCACTTCTTCTTTGCGAACCTATCTGCACAATTCTGTCAGAGGCCTTAATCGTTTTAAATGCTAGGCGGTTGTCTTCCATCGTTTCTGCAAAAGGCTTTTCACAATACGCATCACAGCCGGCATTTACGGCTTCAACTGCATGTAACGCATGTTGAAAATCAGAGGTGCTGATAAACACGGCATCCACTAATTTTTTATCATACATTTCTTCATTGTTGCGACAGGCAACTATGTCATGCTGCATTTTGCCTTTCCATATCGCGGCGCCTTCATTTCTCCGTTTATTCCAGATGTCAGATACTGCCACTACATCAAAATTTAATTCTTTATAATGATTCATGAACGAAGGTATATGAGAACTTCTGTGCCTGTCTGAAAAGCCGACTACGCCTACTCTCACACGATCATTGGATCCTATGATTCTGCGATAACTTTGAGCGCTGAAGGCATTGGCCCCCATATAAACACCTGCTGTGGTAATGGCTGTTTTTTTAATGAAATCCCGTCTTGAATTTGGCATAATGCAATCGTTTATAAGTAAGAAGTTTACAATGTACTGATGGGTTAAAGCTATTAATTTTTTTTGATTTTAAAGGTAGGGTTATATTTAAAAACACCAAGCCCTGAAAGGGCGGTATATGTTAAAGATGGGCAAAGCCCTTCTTTAGAGCGCCTAGTCCCAAACATATCGTTCGTCATAATCAACCTTATACTTTTTTAGGAAGCCTCTGTATTCATTCTTGAAATCCTTCTTAAGATGATGTTCTCTTTGATTAGCAATATAATTAATTACTATGTCTACTTGTGAAGGATTTACAGAGAATCCACCATATCCATCTTGCCAATAGAAATTTTTTAAATCATCTCCTTTTGTTTTCATCCATTTTGATGAATGTGACTTCACTTCCTCTACCAGTTTCATCAAGGCGATTTTTTTTGATAACATACATAAAATATGAATATGGTCTATGTAGCCTCCCACTTTGATAGGCTGGCATTCCAAATTTTTACAAATGCCTCCCAGGTAAGCATGCAATTCCTGTTCTACGGGTTGATTTATCAGTGCTTCACGGTATTTGGTACTGAAGATAATATGAATGTAATTTTTTACCAGTGATTGTCCCATGTTAGTTTTTTATAAGCTTGTTTTTTCACAGGGCTGCACCCTGTGGTAATGTATATCGTCCTTTCAGGACTTTATATTATTTTGAATATCGTACAATGTCTTGCAATGTTGATTTTTTCTTTCTCAAACCTGATATGTTTCATTCAATTTAGCAATGTGAAGTAATCATCATCTCATTTTTTACACGATTCTAAAAATAACCTATTAGTTATAACAATCCAAACAAACGCATCATAAAAGTCCAAGCGGATATAACTTAATTATGTGACTGATTTTTTTAAATACTATCCTGCTACGGGAAGTCAGTCTTTTGAAAAATTTATCGTATAAGAAAGAATTTTAGATAGCTTTTAGCTTATAAATCTTCTTGTAACTCTAACTAAATTGTAAATCGCATAGGAGGATATTATCCGAATCCAAATATCAAATATAAGGTCGGAGCCACTTAAATTTAGTTCAAATCTTCTAAAGGGATTTAGCATATATAAAAACTGAGCGATAGCATCCCATAATACATCAGATGTAGTTTCAGAGAACGAAACGTTATGAACCCCCTGTATTTTGCCGTGTATAACAAGTAAATAAAATGGGATGCAATTTGTCAATATTAAAATTAAGGGTCTTTTTAAACTGAGGCCATAATTACTTGTTGCCTTACTTAAGCCTAGGATAAACTTTGTAGAAAAATTCTTAATAGTTAGAGTCAATGATTTATTATGGGTTGTCATCTCAAGGTTATAAAATAATTTTTCATTAATTTGATCCCCTTGTTTTGATAGTGCGTACTTAATTTGTTTGAACAGATCCTTTTTATTAGAAAATTGTAATCTCGTTTCTTTAAAAATTAAATTTTTAGATGTTCTTCTTGTTTTTATAATCCTGTCAGCAAGATATCCATCCATTTCTTTTCCTTTAAAAGTAATAATGTTACTGGCACTCCATGTTGTATTGACAAAAATACAGTCACCCAAATTGCTATTTAAAACATTTACTTCACTAAATGAAGAAAAGTCGAATTGAATGAATTCGGCCCGGCCTGGATTTGATCTATTGACAGAAAAAAAGAGCTCTCATTTAGTAATTTAAGTGCTCGTACGTTGATTAGTTTAAATAAGCCGCTATTGCTGACGCTATCTATAATAAATGAATTTACATTACAATTAGAAATTTCTAATTCTTTGTCTCTTTGTGGTCCTGGCAGATTGTTGGTGATACAAAGCTTTTTGAAATTACTGTTAGCAACATAAAATTTCTCCTCAATTGAATTGAGGCTTACGTTAAGTTGCTCAAAGACTATGTTTGGCCGGCCGGTTAATGATAATCTTTTAAGTTTATTATCAAAGGAGAACAAAATCTTTTTACAAAAAGTAAAATCACCCTTGATTTCATTAATGGTCGAATCTAAGATTATAAAATCATTTTTTAGTTTACAATTAATAAAGGTTAAGGCACTCGAGAAAATGACACTTATAATTCCTACTAACTTAAAAAAGTAACAGTGACTAAAAATAACATCAAATTCAAATTTGCCCGTCCCAAAGCTAAATTCTTCGGGAAAGATGCATTCCTTAAATATTATTCTAACAGGAAAGCCACCAAAAAAAATAAAATTATTTGTGATTATCTTATTGTCAATCTCAATTTAGTATATGTACCTATTTTTGTCTGCAAGGCGTTCTTTTATTAAACTATGGATTTCATCTTCGACGAGTCTTTGTTTTCTCATAAATCGTGATTGAAATATTATTATCCTTTTAGATTATTTGCAATTATTATTTTTGTCCTGCTCTAAACTAATCTATTACTTAATGCGAAGCAAATAAGTGTGTGGTCCAATTAATTCGCCCTCAGTTTTTTCCTTATATCTTTGCTCCTTAAAAAATTACTGCTTTATAAAGCAATTAAAATTTATTGATGAGCCACGCATTTCAGTCTACCTATATCCCGTATTCAGCAACAGGAAAGTTTTCAAAAATTGTTTTGGATTATGTGAATGGTTCGGAGGATTTAAAAGACTTTTATGAACATGCGGTAAACATTGAAGGAATTAAGGCAGCCATTAATCAAAGGAAAAAATTCAATACAGACCGGAAATTGTTGGCAGCTCAATTGCAAAAGCAATACGAAAATATTCAAGATAGTGGTTTTGTAAAAAATAATATCAAAGCGCTTTTAGAAGAAAACACTTTTACCGTTTGCACGGCCCACCAACCTAACATATTTACCGGTCATTTATATTTTATCTATAAAATTCTTCATACCATAAAGCTTGCGGATGATTTAAAAGTGCAATTGCCTGAATATAATTTTGTCCCCGTTTTCTTTATGGGAAGTGAAGATGCGGACCTGGAAGAACTGAATCATGTAGTGGTTGACGGAGAAAAATATGTATGGAACACAAATCAAAAAGGCGCTGTAGGAAGGATGAAAGTAGATAACGGTTTATTACAAATGATTGGTGAAATAGCAGGAAGAATACACGTCGAAAAATACGGAAGTGCTATAATTGATGTATTAAAAAACTGTTTTCAGAAAAATGCAAGTATTGAGCATTCGACTTTTTTATTGGTTCACGAACTTTTTAAAAATTATGGCCTCATCGTTTTTTTACCGGATAATGCTGCGTTAAAAAATGCAATGATCTCCGTATTTGAAGAAGATATTTTTACAAATACGTCGTCTAAAATTGTAAGGCAGACTTCAGATAGATTATCGGCAAAATATAAAGTTCAGGCACACCCCAGGGAGATCAATTTATTTTATTTAAAAGATGATATTCGAAACAGGATTGTGGAACAAAACGATAAGTTTGCAGTACACGATACAGCAATAGTTTTTACAAAAGCTGAATTGCAAAATGAATTAAGGGATCATCCCGAACGATTTAGTCCCAACGTGATTTTAAGAGGGCTTTACCAGGAAATGATATTGCCCAATCTTGCTTTTATTGGAGGAGGAGGCGAACTGGCTTACTGGCTTGAATTAAAAGATTTATTTGTGCATTACAAAACACCTTTCCCGGTTTTAATTATAAGAAATTCCTTTTTAATTATTGAGCAGAAATACCAACGACTCTTATCAAAACTGGATATACTTCCCACGGACGTATTCAAGGGAAAATTTATTGTAATGAATGAAATTGTTGCAAGGCAAAGTGATCTCCGTTTGACATTGGATGATGAAAAAATACAAATGCAAAAAGTGTATGCATTGATACAAAACATTGTAAAAGAAATTGATGTTACGCTTGGGCAACATGCCGAAGCACTGGAAACAATTAGTATGAAAAAATTATCCGCGCTTGAAAAGAAAATGCTTCGTGCAGAAAAAAGAAAATTCGGGGATATTAAAAATCAATTGTCAAAAATTTATGCCTCACTATTCCCCATAGATGGATTACAGGAGCGTACCGAAAATTTTATGATGCTCTATTCAAAATGGGGAAATGATTTTTTCAAAATACTTTATGATCATTCATTAACGCTTGAGCAGGAGTTTTGCGTGATAGAAGAAAAGTAGTGTTAAATTATTTCATGCAAAGTCGTTAAGAAGTTGAAGGGGCAAAGTGAAAAGACTCTGCATCATTGAGTAAAAAAAAATTAATTATTTCCCTTTTCTATTTTTTCTGCTTTATTTTCCACTTCTTCTTTCATTTCTTTCTTAAATGCAACAAGTTTTTGAGAAAGGGTATCATCTGCAATAGCCAGGATTTCCGCAGCGAGGATGCCTGCATTTTTTGCAGCATTTAATGCAACGGTTGCCACAGGAACGCCGTTAGGCATCTGTAAAATAGAGAGAACCGAATCCCATCCATCGATAGAATTAGAAGATTTTATGGGAACACCGATAACAGGTAATATGGTCAGTGAAGCAATCATGCCCGGTAAATGTGCGGCGCCTCCGGCGCCGGCAATAATCACTTTTAAACCTTTATTTTTAGCAGATGTAGCATAATCTACCATTCGCAGGGGTGTGCGATGTGCTGAAACAATAGTAAGTTCGAATTCAACTTCAAACTTTTTTAAAATTTCTGCAGCAGCTTCCATCACTTTTAAATCGCTGTCGCTGCCCATGATGATTCCAACTTTTACTGACATGTTGCAAATGTAGTTTCTTTAATGAAAACATAAAATGACAGGGAATAAAACTATTTGGCTACAGGTTATTATTTGATCACCAGGCTACACTACTACAGCAGTGGTCCAAACGTCCCTGTTATAAATTGGCGATATCACCTGTAAGCAAGCCGATCTGCGTCTCTGCAAGCTTAGCCTGGTACAATGCATTATACAGCCTGTTTTTTGCATCGCTGTAGCTTATTTGTATTTGACGAAGTTCTACCGAAGTGATATTTAATTTTTTGTAACGCTCATTCGCAATATAAATATTCTCTGTTGCTAATACCAGGTTGTTTTTTTCAAGTTCCACCAGCTTTAGCGAGTTATTATAGTTTATATAGGCATTAGCCAAGATGGTTTCAATGTTATTTTTTATTTGCGCCTGCGTAATTTGCTGGTTTTTTATTTGTATATCGGTAATGGCTAGTTGCTTTTTTACAATTGTGCCCCTAAATAAAGGTACCGCTATACCCACTGAGCCCGAAGGTCCGTATGTTTGGTTAAGTAACGTAAAACCTGCGCCATTCTTGTTTCGGGCAAAATTATAGAAACCATTCAGGGTTATTGCCGGCAGCCTTTCTGCATTAATTTCTTTTTTCGTTTCAAATAAAATGGTAAGATCGCTGTTAGCTAAAAGGATATCCGGATTTTGCTGTGCAATTCTGGTTTGTGCGTCTGCAAGAGTGGGTAATTCCTTTACAGTGATTGTATCGACAACATTGTAGGAAGTATCGGGAATTTTACCGATGAGATTATTCAATGAAGTTTTAGTTAATGCTAATGAATTTTGCAATGACAACAGGAGAGAATATTGCTCATTCAAATCAACCTGTGCTTCCAGTACTTCATATTTTGCCCCGGTTCCTATTTCTAACCTGCGTTGCGCAAGATCATTACGATCGCTGTATAGTCTTATCTGTTCAAGGGTAGATTTTATTTGTTCATTAATGGTAACAACATCATAGTAAGAGGAGATAACATTATAAACTGTTTCATTCAGATTTTTTTTGAAGGCATATTCCCCGTTTCTTTCCAATTCTTCCAGCCTTCTTTTTGTCGCAAACATTTTAAAGCCATCAAATACCGTCCAGGTTACTGCAAGACCCGCATTAAAATTTTGAGTTGTATTACCATTCTTGGTAATTACGGTTCCATTATTTAATTTTTGCAGGAGATTATTTACGCCAACCACTTTATTGGCTGTGGCGCTTACAAGAGGCACGGCGCCTGCGTTTGCCCAGTTGTTATTTATCTTCCCAATTTCAATTTCATTTTTACTGATGGTAATTCCAAAATTATGTTCAATAGCATATTTCACGGCGTCATCCGCAGTTAATAAACTGTCCTGTGCTAAAAGGTGATAATTGAAAACAAAGAACTGTATAAAAAATAAAAAAAATATTTTACGAAAGCGCCTCATGTATCGGTGTTTTTTTTGATGAAAGAAAAGCATACATAGCCGGTACAACATAAAGTGTAAGAATCAGGGAAAACATAATGCCTCCCACAATAACAATACCTAAAGGAACCCGGCTGGTAGAGGCATCGCCAATGGAAAGCGCCAGTGGCAGGGCCCCCAAAGACATCGCGAGGCTTGTCATTAAAATGGGCCGTAACCTTGAGAATGCTGATTCAATAACGGCTTCAACTTTGCCCATACCCGCCTTTCTTTTTTGATTGGCAAATTCTACAATTAATATTCCATTTTTAGTAACCAGGCCGATAAGCATAATCATGCCTATTTGAGAAAAAATATTAAAGGTTTGCCCGAATATCCAAAGTGATAATAATGCTCCGGCCAAGGCTAATGGTACTGTAATCATAATTATAAAAGGATCTATAAAACTTTCAAATTGAGCGGAAAGAACAAGGTATATCAATACTAACGCCAGCACAAACGCAAATAAAGTATTTCCCGAACTTTCGGCATAATCCCTTGACGTGCCGCTTAGCGCGGTGGTAAACGATTCGTCCAATAATTTTGTTGATATTCTTTGCATTTCTTTTATACCGTCGCCAACCGTGTGGCCCGAGGTAAGGCCGGATGAAATAGTTGCTGATTTGTACCTGTTGAAATGATAAATAGTAGGCGGGGCAGAGGCTTCTGTTGTAGCGACTAAGTTATCGAGTCTTATATTTTCACCGCGGCTGTTTTTTACCATAATCTTACTAAGGTCATTCGGGTCGTCCCTGTCATTGCGATCTACCTGCCCCAATACTTCATATTGTTTCCCCGACTTTAAAAAATATCCGAGTCTTCTGTCGCTATAAGCCAGTTCAAGTGCCTGCGAAATATTATCCACATTTACGCCTAATTCACTTGCCCGCAACCTGTCAATATTTACACGTAATTCAGGCTTATTAAATTTGAGATCAACGTCTGCTCCTTCAAATACCGGGCTTTTATTTACTTCGTCTAAAAATTCAGGAAGTATACTTTTTATTTTTTCAAAATCATTATTCTGAATTACAAACTGAATGGGAGGTCCTCCGCGGCGGTCTACCGAAATTGTTTGTTCCTGCGTTGCATAAGCTTTACCCTGCGGAAACTTTTTTATATCCCGGTTTACCATATCAACTATTTGTTGCTGCGACCGTTTACGATCTTTCGGATCAACCAGCATAACCCTTATGAAACCACTGTTAACCGCGCCACCTCCAAAGCCAGGAGCTGTAAGGCTTATCATTCTTTTTTTTTCAGGAACTGAATCGGTGATCATCTGGGTAAGACTGTCCATATAGGAATCCATATAATCATAAGAAGTTCCTTCAGGTGCGGTAACCCCAATTCTGAATTGATTGCGGTCTTCTAACGGCGCAAGCTCAGATGCTATATTCGAAAAAATAACCCAGATAATGCCAAAACATACTCCGACCAGTATTAATGCAATCCACTTAAGCTTCATAAAAGCGGCGAGGCTGTTCTTGTAACCATTTTCCATAGCATTAAAAAATGGTTCCGTTTTTTTATAAAACCATGAATGGCCTATTCTTTTCCGGGTAAGTTTTACATTGAGTACAGGCGTTAACGTTAGTGATACAAAAGCCGAGATGAGTACAGCCCCGGCAACAACAATTCCAAATTCGCGAAAAAGCCTGCCAACAAAGCCCTGCAAAAATATAATGGGTAAAAAAACTATTGCCAGGGTAATGGAGGTAGAAATTACGGCGAAATATATTTCTTTTGAACCTTCTCTTGCTGCCTGGTACTTGTTCATACCCCGTTCAATTTTTTTGAAAA